>JAFGFB010000076.1 GCA_016931315.1 Anaerolineae bacterium | reverse complement strand
ATATATTATAAACAGCGAAACGGTAAGGGGGTGTTCAATGATGATCTGGAACTATCAGGCAGTTCGGGTTCAGTATGAAATTCGCGAGCAGGTACGCCGCGAGCATCTGGCTAATCGCGTTTGGGCGCAGCGTGAAGTTTGTGAGCGCCCACTTGAACGTTGGTTGATGCAGGTCCAATGTGCCCTGCACGAGCGTTGGTCACTTGTGAAAATGCCTCAAACAGCAGCAGTGACCTGCACTTGTTAATTTGGCGTTGGTTTTGAGCGTTGTATCTGTCTGAAAGGCACCAGAACCGGAGTAGAGTTTCTCTGCTCCGGTTCTGGTTTTGTCCAGGGTAACTTTGGGGCTATACTTTGCTTACTTTGCATAAACATTATCGAAGATCATCAAATCAACTGACGATTCCAAAGGTCCTTTTAGGGAGGAGCAACCATGACTGAACACGACAGGCGCATTCACCGTGAGTTTTTGAAAGCTGAAGGCTGGGCGCATTTTGGCGATTTACGCACTGATCAGCAACTGCGTTTGCCCCGCCCGCCCCTCCAGCAGCCTTTTCCCGAAGATGCTCCACGCTTCCCCCTTGTGCCGCCCACTGAGCTAACGGTAGCCACTCTGCCGCTGCTCGAGGTGATGCGGCGTCGGGAAAGTCGCCGTAAGTACACCGATACCTACCTCACGCTGGAAGAGCTTTCCTTTCTGCTGTGGGCTACGCAGGGTGTGCGCGGCATTTTCCGCGATGGGGTGGCGGCTTTTCGCACGGTACCCTCCGCCGGCGCGCGGCAGCCCTTCGAGACCTATCTTGTCATCAACCGTGTCGAGGGGGTGCAGCCCGGCTTGTACCGTTATCTCTCGCTGGAGCACGAGCTGGGTTTTCTGCGCGAGGAAGCGGATTTAGCCGCCCGCGCTGCCGAGGCCTGCAACGGGCAGACTTTTGTCGCGCAAAGCGCAGTGACGTTCATTTGGACGGCAATCCCTTACCGCACGGAATGGCGTTATAGCATTATGTCACCCAAACTCGTGGCGTTGGACGCGGGTCATGTCTGCCAGAACCTCTACCTGGCTGCCGAAGGCATTGGCGCCGGAACCTGTGCGATTGCGGCATACAATCAACAATTGGCGGATGCACTGGTCGGCGTGGATGGCGAGGATGAGTTTGTCATTTACTTTGCGCCCGTGGGCAAAGTAGTGACTGAATAACTGTTGTGATTCACCTCAAACACACTTTCGGTGCCGCGCGTCGCGCGGCACCGAAAGTGTGTTTACAGAAAGCGTATCTTGCCCCGGCGCTTAAGCAATGCGCCCCTCAGCCCTGTAGCCGTTGCAGGATGGTCTCCAGACGCAGTGGTTCGCGTCCCAGGCGGCGGGCCAGGTAGCGCCCGGCGGTGAGCAAATAATCCTGATAGTCGGTCGTGCCGGCGCTCCCATGCAAGGGCGCCGCGCGCAACAGTGCGCGCGTGATGAGTTCATCCGCGGGAACATCGCGGTTTTCCAGCAACGGGCGCAGGAAATCGGGTTGCGTGGTGATGGCGCGCACTTCAGCCAGCGTACAGACATGGATGCGGTGCAAAATCATCGGGGGCTGGGGCGGCAATCCGTAGTGATAGCCCGATTCGTCACCGTAGGCGATGGCCACGACGGAAATCTCCACGGGCACTGCACGAACCTCACGCTGGTCGCGGATGACTTCCTCATAGTTGGGATCGCCCTCAACCACAGTGGCCGCCAGGTCGCGCAGAAAGGGATCGTCTTGCAATCGAATATCGTAGACCAACCCGATTAGCTGTGATTTCCCCTGTTGAATGGGCGCGCGGACAAAGGTCCCAAATGTGGGCACTTCCGGCTCGGGGATGCGTGACGCGACGACAAAACTGCGAATATCGGCACGCAGGACATTGCCTATGGGAATTGAGGACGGATTATCGTTCATCGTGTGCCTCCAAAGATCGGAAATCCGCCGCGCGGCTAGAAGAAGCCCTTTTGTCGGGCTTTCTCGGATGTACGGGTGATAATGCCATGTCCGAGCAGGCGGCGGTGTAGCAGACTTTCCAATGCGGTTTTGTCTTGATGGGTTACAAGCGCCAGCTCATGTGCCCGCGCCAGGACGTAGGGATTCCCGTGCAGGATGTTTGCCTGGTGCAGCAACACCGCGTGCAAGGCGGTGGACCAGCCCTCTTGCTCGGCAGCCCACTGTGGCGCCTCGATGCGGGCAATGACCGGCAGGTCTTGCTCCCCCAGGTTCAAATAGCAGAACCAGATCGGATGTCCCGCCGGTTCATGGTGCTTCTCATTCATGGGGGATAGGCGTTTGAGCCAGACAGAGCGTTCACCAGGCGCCAGAAAGTGCGCCATGAGCAGCTCGTCATCCACGGCTTCGGGATGGCGTTCGTCTTCGTGGCGGGGTTGTCCATTTTCATCCAGGCGGCTTTGCCAGAGCAATTCAAGCAGTGGCTTTCCGCCGGGACGCTCGATGAAGCCCACGGGCATTCCTCCCACCTCGCGTAACCGATCAAAGGCAGCGAAGTAAGCCGGCAGCAGACTCTCGCGCTCTTCTCTGCTCCTTCCGCTATAGGGCCAGAGCAGCGGGCCGTCGGTGAGCGTCAGAATCGGAGTGGGCGCACCCTCCGCGCGAACCTGCTCAGCCAGGGCGGTTGCCAGAGCCATTTCAGCGATGGCGCGACGCATGCCCAATTGCCCTGTGATGAGCAGCCCTTCCTCATCATAGAGCTCCTGCTCGGAAAAGTGCAGTTCGGCGTGTTGCTGCGGTGTGGGCGCTTGCCCGTTATAGCGAAAAACCAATGCGCCGGCCTGGAGGACGTAATACAGCGCGATAGCGTGCCGGTCGGGTGGAATCTGTGAGCCATCTACGCCAATGATAACTGTGCCGCGTGGCGGAACAGTTTCGCTGTTGAGGCGATTCTCCAGAGGCATATCCAGCGGCGGAATAGCGATTTCTTGCCCCGGCTGTATTGCCTGAGGGAGGCGTTCCCGTAAGGTGGCAGCCGGAGGGGCCGTTTTCAGCCAGTGAAGCGCGTATTGCAGCTCTATTTCCGCTTGCTGGCTGGTTGCCTGGGTCTGTTGGCTCAGGGCTTCGATAGCGCTCTTCAGGCGTTCAAGACGTAACATGAATTGCATTATAACGCAGCTGAGCTTGACGGCAACTGATGTCCTGAGGCTATACGCCAGATTGTTGGGGAAAACCAGAAGAGCTTCGAAGGTCCTGCGCAAGATAGTTGCACTTTTAGGTGACAATTTTCCCAAATTTTCTTAGATTTTGGGATTTCCCTATTGCAAAATTTGGGAAAGTAGGCTATAATGTGGTAGAAAGTGGTAAAAAGTGGGGGGAAGTGGGGAGTTTTTCCCTTTCCCCTGTTTTGGTTTAGATGCTTGTCGGAGTTCAACTCACATGTTTCTGGGTCAGGCTGAATACTCACTTGATGACAAGGGTCGCGTGATCATCCCCTCTCGCTATCGCGAGACGCTGGGAGAGCGCGTCATTGTCACGCGTTCACTTGATCCCTGCATCACATTATACCCCATGGACGTGTGGATGGAACTCGCTCAAAAAGTCAATGCGCTGCCCATGACCTCGGTCCCGGGACGCGCATTGCGCCGCCTCCTTTTTGCGGATGCCGCTGATGTCACCTCTGACCGTCAGGGGCGAATCCTGTTACCCGATCGCCTGCGCGAACATGCAGGTTTAGAGCTCTCCAGTGCTGTCCTTGTTGTGGGCCTGGATCGTTATATCGAATTTTGGAATCCTGAACGCTGGGCGGAACAAAATGCTCGCGAATTAGCCATGCTAGAGGATGACCCGGCGCTATGGGAGAAGCTGCAGATTTGAGCGTGATTTCAGCGGCACGGCATTTACCCGTGCTGCTGAACGAAGTGCTGGAGGGTCTTGCAGTCAGATCCGGCGGGATGTACATTGACGGGACGGTTGGGGGCGGGGGACATGCAGCGGCTCTGCTCGAAGCCAGCGCACCGGATGGATGCTTGCTGGGCTTTGATAGAGATCCCCATGCAGTAGCTCGCGCGCAAGCGCGACTTCAGGCTTTTGGTTCGCGAGCTCGCATCATTCATACAGCCTATACGGCTTTGGAAGCCTTTGCCCGGACGGAGGGATTTCTGTCTGTGGATGGCGTGCTCTTGGACCTGGGGTTTTCATCTTACCAAATAGACGACCCGCAACGCGGTTTCGCTTTCCGGCATGAGGGACCGTTGGATATGCGCTTTGATCCAACAACTTCCGAGCCTACAGCGGCGGAACTGGTCAACGGATTGCCGGAGAGCGAGCTGGCGGCGTTGTTGTGGCGTTATGGCGAAGAGCCGCGCAACCGGGTGATTGCCAGAGCCATTGTGGCGGCGCGACCGGTATACAGTACGCAACATCTCGCGCAGATCATTGTCGCCGCGGCAGGTCGTGGGGCTTCGCGTTCGTTGCATCCGGCTACACGCACTTTTCAAGCGCTACGTATTGCAGTCAATGGGGAATTGGAGGCGTTGGAAGCGGTATTACCGCAAGCGCTCACCGTCTTGCGACCCGGTGGGCGACTGGCAGTGATTACTTTTCACTCATTAGAGGACCGTATGGTAAAGCGTTTTTTCCAGCAAGCAGCGCATCCCTGCATTTGTCCACCCGAGGCGCCGGTTTGCACTTGCGGGCGGCAGCCTACGCTGCGGCTGATAACGCGTAAACCACTTGCACCCGGCGCTGACGAGCTCGCGGCCAATCCGCGTAGCCGTAGCGCCAAATTGCGTATCGCAGAGAGACGGTAGGGGCGAACCTATGTGTTCGCCCTCCTAGAGAGGTTATAGCATGAGCGTGACCTGGCAAAAACGTACCCACGGTGTTCAACGGCATAAGGAAACCTTTGATCGTGCTTTGGCGCGGGTGTTTTTGGGGGGTGTCATTGTGGTTACCCTCTTAGGTTCACTTTATCTGGCGTTCGTGGCAACGAACACGCGACTTTCAGGACAGGTCTGGCAGATGGAGGAGGGTATTGCGGAATGGCGCCGCCAGAATGAGGCGCTGACGGTGGAGATTGCTCGCTTGAGCAGCATCCCGGTGTTGCAACAGCGTTCGATAGCCCTGGGTTATGCACCCGCGGCAAATGTGCACTATCTGGTCCTACCCGAGCCATAGCATGTTACGCGATCCAGAATCTCGTTTGCGCTTGATTGCCTTATTGTTGATTGCACTGCTGCTCCTGATTGTGGGGCAGCTGGTGCGTTTACAGCTCTTTGAGCATCCACGGTATGTGGTTGAGGCAAAGCAAATGCTCGAGCGCCAGTACTCGCTGCCTGCCGCGCCTATGGGTAAGGTGCTGGATCGCAATGGGGCGCTTTTGGTAGGCAACCTTCCAGTTTTTGAGGTGGATGCGTATCTGGAACGCGATGACGAAACGGCAACCGTTATACCGGAGCTGGCGGTAGTGTTGAACCGCCCCGAATTGGAGTTGCAGGCAGCACTGACCTTCCAGGAATCTTACACCGGGACGCATTTGTGGGCGCCTTTGGCGCGGGATGTGACTTCGGATACCGTGAAGCAGGTACGGGCGATGGACCTGCCCTGGGTCACGATCACACCCACCTGGAAGCGTTATTATGCTGAAGGGGCGTTGGCTTCACATGTCTTGGGCTTTGTTAATGTTGAGGGTTATGGGTACGGTGTGCAAGCTTACCAATGGCGCTTGCTTTACACTCCCCCGGAACTCTCTGCTGGTGTGATTTCCGGGCAGAATAAGCCCTTGCCGGAGGAGGTTGCCCGGCGGTCAAATACGCCTGCTCCGGGCGTCACTTTGCGGCTGACACTGGATCGCACGATTCAAGCCTATATCGAAGGGGAGTTGGATAAAGCTTTGTTGGAATATAAAGCAGAAGCTGGCACAATCATTGTCATGAACCCTCAGACAGGAGAGATTCTGGCAATGGTTAGCCGTCCTGCATATGAGCCCACACGGTACGCCGATTATGCCCTGACCAACCAGGTCGGGCTTTTCGTAGATCCGGCAATCAGCAAAACCTATGAGCCTGGCTCAGTCTTCAAGTTGATCCCGGCGGCGGCGGCGCTGGATTCAGGCCTGGTGGATACCAACTGGACATACGAGGATACAGGGGTACTCGAGTACGGCGGTGTGGTGGTTCGAAACTCGGATCGTAGCGCCCACGGAGTGCAGAACCTTGAGGGCTTGTTGGCGCGTTCGCTCAATGTTGGAGCGGCCACATTGACCACCCGTGTTTTGGGGGCGGAACGTTTTTACAAATTCGTGACCGCTTTTGGCTTTGGGCAACTTACGCATATCGAACTGGCGAATGAGGCGCAGGGATTGGTGCACATGCCAGAAGACTGGGATTGGCAAGATGGTTTTTTGGCGACCAATTCTTTCGGGCAGGGAATCGCGGTGACACCTTTGCAGATGGCAACGGCAGTAGCCGCCATCGCCAATGATGGTGTCATGATGCGACCACATATCGTGGCTGAGCGAATCTCTCCGGATGGCAACAGTGTGAAGATTGAGCAGACGCCCTTGGGACAGCCCATCTCGGCTGAAGCCGCTCAAACGCTGACCGAACTGATGGCGCGTGGCATCGAGACGCGGATGAAGCAGGCGACGGTTCCGGGGTATCGCATCGCCGGGAAATCCGGCACGGCTCAGATTCCGGTCTCCGGCGGCTATGACCCAAATCATGTTATCGCTTCCTTCGTGGGTTTTGGTCCGTTGCCGGACCCACAGGTGCTGATTTTGGTGAAATTGGATCGGCCCGCGATTGACCCGCAGTTACGTTGGGGTTCGCAGACCGCAGCGCCGCTTTTCCAGCGGATTGCAGCACGGCTGTTCGTGCTTTTGCATATCCCGCCGGCAGAATAAGAACGGTTGGAAAAACTGATGGCACGTCCGCACAATCAAGAATCTATACAGCGCTGTTTGACACTGGCAGACCTGATCGAAGGCTTGGGTGGAATTCGCCCTGCGGGTCTGGAACTGCCGGTGAGCCTCGTGATAGATTCGCGCAAGGCGAAGCCTGGGGCGGTTTTCCTCGCCTTCCGCGGCGAGAATGTGGATGGACACGCCTTTGTGGGTGATGCTTTCGCCAGGGGCGCCGTGGCGGCAGTGGTAGACGCCGCGGCAAGCGCCGCGGTGCCTTTGGATGAAGCGCTAGCCGTTTCCGCTGAAGTCTCGATTCTGGATCTCACACAGGTCCCACCGCCGAGTGTGGCGATGGCTACGCCTGTGATTATTCGAGTGCCTGATGTGTTGCAAGGTTTGCAGCGGGCGGCTGCTTTTTGGCGTCAGCAGTTTGATGTTCGCGTCATCGGCATCACTGGCAGTGTTGGAAAAACGACCACCAAGGAAGCGACCACACGGGTTTTGCAGCAGCGCTACCGTGTCTTACATAGCACGGGTTCATACAATAACGAGATTGGATTGCCGCTAACCCTGCTACAGCTGACTTCTGAGCATGAAGTTGTGGTGCTGGAGATGGGGATGTACGTGCAGGGCGATATTCGCAGTCTCGCAGAGATTGCGCGCCCGCAAATCGGTATTCTGACCAATGTGGAGCCGGTGCATGCGGAGCGTGCGGGTACTCTGGAGAATATCGCCCTGGGAAAGCGCGAACTGGTCGAGGCTTTGCCGCCTGCGCCGGAGGGCCTGGCAATTCTTAACTACGATGACGCTCGCGTGCGGGCTATGGCAGAAGGCACGCAGGCGCGTGTTTTTACCTACGGGCTTGATTCAAAGGCGGACCTCTGGGCTGATGAGGTTGAAAGCCTGGGCTTGGAAGGAATCCGTGCACAGCTGCATTATGGGCAGCGGTCATTACACGTATGCGCGTCCCTATTGGGGCGGCACAGTATTCACACATTACTACGTGCCGCTGCCGTTGGCTTGGCTCTGGGGTTGAGCTGGGAGGAAATTGTTGCGGGTATAGAGCTGCCAGGGGCGCAACTGCGGTTGGTCTCGGTGCAGGGTCCGCGGCAAAGCCTGGTGCTTGATGATACCTATAACTCCAGCCCCCCTTCGGCCCTGGCGGCGCTCAATCTGTTGGCAGACCTTGGGGGGCGCGGCATCGCGGTGTTGGGCGACATGCTGGAGCTTGGCCAATACGAGGAAGAAGGGCATCTTACAGTGGGCTGCCGTACTGCATCTGTCGCAGAGCACCTGGTGGCGGTAGGACCTCGCGGTGCGCTCATCGCCCGCGGCGCCCGCTCCTGCGGCATGCCTCCAGAGCGGGTCCACGAAGTCGCCAATAACGCAGAAGCTCTTGCGTGCGTGTTGGCGCTGCTCGAGCCAAACACTGTAATTTTGGTCAAGGGGTCGCGTGCGATGCGCATGGAAGAGATTGTACATGCCTTGGCGCGCGACAGGGTAGGGGCGGACCTGGGTGTCCGCCCTCTTGAAGCAGACCTGGGTGTCCGCCCTCTTATTCATGCTATGTTGACGCCTGACGCTACAGTGGTGATTCTGGGATTTGCACGACAGGGGAAAGCGCTGGCACGTTACTTCGCCGAGCAGGGCGTATCTGTCGTGGTTTCCGACCGGCGCTCTTCAGAGGCGTTGGCTGCTGATATCGCAGAGCTCGATGCATTGCCAATCCGTTATGTGCTCGGCGCGCACCCCGAGAGTTTGCTGGATAACTGCACTCTTTTATATCTGAGCGGCGGGGTCTCGGCGGATTTGCCTCTGGTGGTTGAGGCGCAACGACGCGGCATTCCTGTGAGTAATGATGCGGAGGAATTTCTCAAGCAATCTCCGGCGCCTGTGTTGGGCATTACCGGTTCAGCCGGTAAGACCACCACCACCGCTCTCGTGGGTGCCATACTGCGTGAAGCAGGTTTTCAAACCTGGGTTGGGGGCAATATCGGTAACCCATTGATTAGCGATTTGGCGCGCATGACGCTTGCTGACCGGGTGGTAATGGAGCTGTCGAGTTTTCAGTTGGAACTGATGTCTTGCAGCCCGCATATTGCCGCGGTGCTAAACATCACTCCTAACCATCTCGACCGGCACAAGACGATGGAAGCGTATATTGCAGCCAAAGCCCATATCGTCACCCATCAAAACCCGGGTGATGTGGCGGTCCTGGGTTTTGACGAGCCGAATGCACGGGGGTTGGCGCATTTGACGCCAGCGCAGGTGCGCTATTTCAGCGGCTCAACCGAGGTGGCGACGGGAGCATTCCTGCGGGGTGAAACTTTAATCTTACGCCGCGAGGGTCAGGAGCTGGAAATCTGCCACAGGCGTGACATTCGCTTGCGAGGCTTTCACAACACGGTCAACACATTGGCTGCAGTGGTTCTGAGCGACGTCGCCAGCGCTTCGGTTGAGGCAATGCGCCGCGTTATTATGACTTTCACCGGTGTTGAGCATCGCCTGGAGCCTGTACGACGCTGGCGGAACGTGCTCTGGGTCAACGATTCGATTGCGACCGCGCCCGAACGGGTGTTGGCAGGGTTAGCGGCATTCGATGAGCCTTTAGTACTCCTGGCAGGCGGGCGCGATAAAGATTTGTTTTGGGAGACTTTTGCGGTTGAGGTGGTGCGACGCGTACGGGTGCTGGTGTTATTTGGCGAGGCAATGTCGCTCATTGATGTGCATGTAAGTCGTGCGCTGGCGGAAGCTACTGGTCCGCGTCAATTGGAAAAGATCATTCATGCCGCCACTCTGGAAAAAGCGGTCAGTGAAGCGGCGCGCTGGGCGCGCCCTGGCGAGGTGGTGTTGCTCTCGCCCGGCGGAACCAGTTTTGATGCATTTCGCGATTTTGCGGAGCGGGGTGAACGCTTCCGCACTTTGGTGAACGCGCTCGGCTAATCGCGCGAAAGGCGAAATATGGCAGCGAAAGCAAAGACCAAGCCCATGCACATAGACTCGCTCCTGCTGGTAACAGTAGCAGCGCTATTATCCTTTGGCCTGCTGATGTTATACAGTGCCACGCTCTATGTGAATGTCTCTTTCTGGCACCAGCAGCTCAGGTGGGTGTTCCTGGGTTTGCTGGCTATGGCTGCGGCAGCCTATTTCCCTTACACGCTATTGCAGAAACTGGCAGTGCCCATCATTTTTGGCACGATCGTGCTGTTGATTGTGGTGCTCCTATTCGGCAATACGATTCTGGGTGCGCAGCGTTCTTTTGAAGTGTTGGGCGTCTCAGTCCAGCCGGGTGTGCTGGCGCGCCTGGCAACAGTCATCTACATCGCTGCCTGGTTGGCTTCCAAGGGCGAGCAATTGCATCAGGTGCGTTATGGATTGCTCCCCTTCGCCGTGATTTTAGGCGTACTGTGTGCCCTCGTAGCCTTGCAACCCGACCTGAGCATCGCATTGTTGCTCGCGGCGACGGGATTGTTGATGTTCTTCTTCGCCGGTGGCGACCCAATCCAGATTTTTCTCTCGCTGTTGATCGGGGGTGGGGTTTTTGGCATGTTAGCCTGGCAGCTGACCCATGCCCGCGAACGTTTGATCAATTATGTGGCTGCATTGAAGGACCCCTCACAATTGTCCTATCATGCACAGCGCTCCGTAATGGCCATAGCTGAAGGTGGGATTTTCGGTTTAGGCATTGGTAGTGGACGTTTGAAGACCGGTTATCTGCCTGTGCCACATACCGATTCGATCTTTGCTGTAATCGGTGAAGAAACGGGGTTGATTGGTTTGTTGTTAGTGCTGGGGCTTTTTGCGTTATTTGCTTACCGTGGTTATCGCATCGCACTGGAAACTTCAGACCCATTTGGCGCGTTGCTGGCTTTCGGTGTAACGACGATGATCGTCCTGGCGGCATTATTGAATATCTTGGTTATGACGGGTTTAGTACCGTTTACTGGGACGGCGCTGCCTTTCTTCTCTTACGGTGGCTCAGAGATGTTGGTCACTTTGACGGGAGTGGGCTTGCTCGTGGGGGTTTCTCGTGGGCGGCCTAAAGGAGACTGGAATGCGATTCTGGACCGTAGCTGGCGGAACTGGCGGGCACGTTTATCCCGCGATGTCCGTCGTGCAGGCCTTCCGGGACATTAATCCCGAAGCCCAGCTGACCTGGATTGGCGGCAAAGGCGGCATGGAAGCCGACCTGGTCGCGCATTTGGACGTGTCGTTCACGGCCATTCCGGCGGGTGGGGTACATGGGGTCGGGGTCTTGCGGGCGCTTTCCAATGCCTGGCAATTAACACGCGGCTTCTTTGCTGCCTGGCGGCTATTACGGCGCGAGCCCCCTGCGGCAGTGTTGAGCACGGGCGGTTATGTAAGCGCTCCAGTAGCGCTCGCCGCCTGGCTGAGCCGAGTGCCGGTGTTGCTGTATTTGCCGGATATCGAGCCGGGGCTATCGTTCCGCTGGGTTGCGCGCCTGGCGCAAAAGGTCGCCGTAACTGTGGAGGATTCTCGAGCTTTTTTGCCTGCTCGCAAAGTGGTGGTCACCGGCTATCCCCTGCGCAAGGATTTGCAGCGTTGGGAGCGTGCGGCAGCGCAAGAGGTATTGGGCTTGAATCCTGATTTGCCTGTGCTCCTGATTCTGGGTGGCAGCCGTGGGGCACGCTCTATCAATGAGGCGGTGCTGGCGCAACTGCCAGCGCTTTTGGCGGAGACTCAATTGGTCCACATGACGGGGTCGCTGGATTGGGAGAAAGTGGCGGCGAGAGCGGAAGCGCTCCCGGCGGCATTGCGCGAGCGTTACCACCCCTTTGCTTATCTGCATGAGGAGATGGGCGCGGCCCTGGCAGCGGCAGACCTGGTGCTTTCTCGCGCGGGCGCCTCGGTGTTGGGGGAGTTTCCCGCCTTCGGGCTGCCGGCGATTTTGGTGCCGTATCCGTATGCCTGGCGCTATCAGAAGGTCAATGCGGAGTGGTTGGCGCAACGTGATGCGGCAATCGTGGTGGCGGATGCTGAGCTCGCGGCTACGATATTGCCTCTGGTTCGCGAACTGTTGCAATCATCGGAGCGTAGGGCGGCGATGACTGCTAAAGTACAGACTTTGGCGCGTCCGGATGCGGCGCGAGACATCGCTCAGCTCTGGCTTGCATTGGGACAGGGGGCTTGAGATGGTGCCTCTCGAGACTGTGTTCATAGGTCTGGTGATCTTCTTTGGGCTGGTTGGCATGTTGCGCGGCTGGGCTAAGGAACTGTTGGTAACCTTTGCCGTGATTTTGGGACGCTTCATCGAATTGGTGTTCTGGCAATATGTGCCTGTGGTGAATACCTCCCTGCAATCTCTGGCAGAGACCAGCCCGAAGAACTGGTTCTATGTGCGCCTGGGCATTTTTGTGATCATTGTGTGCTTCGGCTATGCCACAACCAAGATTTCGGCTGCGCTGGGCGCGAAAGCCCGCAAAGACAAATTGCAGGATGGTCTGTTAGGCTTCTTCCTGGGCTTGCTCAATGGCTTCCTGGTGGTGGGCATGGTGTGGGGCTTCATGGCCGAGCCGAAGTTGAATTTTGCGGTGTGGAATATCACACCACCTGTATCGGACTTAGCCAAGAGCCTGGCGCCCTATTTGCCGTTAGGTTGGTTGGAAGGCGAAGCCCTCTTCGTAGCCGTGGCGCTTGCCTTTGCCTGTGTTCTGGTGGTCTTTGTCTAAGGTGGCATTTCTGTGAAACTCGAGCAATTCAGAAAAATCCATATCGTCGGCATTGGCGGAGCAGGGATGTCAGCGATTGGACGCGTGCTCCAGGCGCGGGGTTTTGCCGTGCAAGGTTCTGACCGGAGCGCCGGACGGCTTGTCGCCGACCTGTGTGCTGAAGGGATTCCCGTTGTCCTGGGACACGCGGCGGAGAACCTTGGGGATGCCGACCTGGTGCTGGCTTCTTCGGCAATTCCGGATGAGAACGTGGAACTGCAAGCCGCACGCGAGCGGGGTATTCCCGTGTTGCGCCGTCCCGATTTTCTGCCCGTGTTGCTGGCAGGGCGCAAGGTCATCGCGGTTGCTGGCGCGCACGGTAAGACTACCGTTACCGGCATGATTGCGACGGTGCTGTTAGCTGCCGGCATGGACCCTTCGTACATCATCGGCGGAATTGTGGCGAACCTGGGCAGCAACGCCCGCGCCGGCAACGGAGACTATTTTGTCATCGAGGCGGATGAGTATCGCAATACTTTCCTGGCGCTGGAGCCAGACATTGCGGTGGTCACGAACGTGGAATTCGATCACCCGGATTGTTTCGCCAGCCCGCGTTTTTTGCGTCTGGCGTTTGGGGATTTCGTCAGCCGTATTCGACCCGGAGGCGCGCTGGTGACCTGCAATGATGACCCGGTGGCTCACGCCGTGGGAGTCGCCTATCACGCGGGCGGTGGCGATTTGCATCTCTACGGGCTGGCTGAAGGCGAAGGTATCGCCTGGCGTGCCGTAGATCTAGCGGTCAATGATCTTGGGGGCGTGGATTTCACGGCTCTATATCATGAGAAGCCCCAGGGGCGCGTGCGTTTACAGATTCCCGGCGCGCACAACGTGCTCAATGCGCTGGCTACACTTGCCGTGGTAACACAAGCAGGTGTCTCGTTTGAGGCGGCCGCGGTGGCTCTTGAAACCTTTTCCGGTACCGCGCGGCGCTTTGAACTATTGGGCACAGCCGCTGCGGTTACGGTCATTGACGATTACGCGCATCACCCCACACAGATTCGTGTGGTGTTGGCCGCCGCGCGTGCTCATTATCCCGGGCAGCGTTTATTGGCAGTCTGGCAACCGCATACATTTAGCCGTATCAAAGCGCTGTGGTCAGACTTTATGCAGGCCTTTGCCGATGCAGATTACGTGATTGTTTTACCGGTCTATGCGGCGCGTGAAGTGGACGATGGCAGCTTCAGTCAAAATGACCTGGCTGCTCAGCTGGAGCACCCGATGGCTGTACCGGCGTTTTCATTGGATGATGCGGTGCAGAATCTGGCAGCTGTAGTGGCTGGTGGGGATGTGGTCCTGCTCATGGGCGCCGGTGATGAGTACGTTATCGGAGAACGTTTGCTGGCGCGATTACGAAAGGAGAACGCCGTATGTCAAGATTGATGGAAGCTTTGACGCGGTTGGTGCGCGTACAAGGGCGGAAAAAGTCCCGCTATCGTGCTTACCAATCACAGGCGCTGGCACTCAAGTTGCAGCTGGTAGAACGCGAATCTGGCACAACGCCGCGGAGGTCAATGCCACGGTGAAACGCGATGCTGCTGCTCGTCTGGATACGCTCTCGCAGCAGCTAGGCTCCCATGCTGTTCGGCAGGGAAGCCTCGCAAAGTATTCCATGGCGGGTATCGGCGGACCGGCAGATTTGCTGGTCATTGCCCATGATCGCGAAACATTGATTCAGGCTGTGGTGGGCGCGCGGGCGTTGGACTTGCCCATACGCGTCTTTGGAGGATTGACGAATTGCCTGATTTGTGACGCGGGTTTCCGCGGTGTTGCCATTTTGAATCAGGTGCGTGGTTACCGCTTCGATGCGGATTACCGCTTGCACGCAGAATCTGGCGCGATTATCGCACCGATAGCACGGGGCGCGGTCGGGCGAGGGTTGGGGGGCTTGACCTGGGCTGTGGGCTTGCCAGGTACAGTTGGTGGCATGGTTGTGAACAATGCCGGTGCTTTTGGCGGTGAGACCTCCAGCAATCTGGTCGCGGCAGAGGTGCTGAATCTTGAAGGGGATGTCATGCAGGTCGAGCCAGCATGGCTCGAATTCGAGTATCGTCGCAGCCGCCTTAAGGGTTCATCCGAGGGCTGGGTACTGCTCTCTGCCATATTTCAGCTTCGGCTGGCAGAAGGCGCCCATCTCCAGACCAAAGCTGATGAGTACACGGCGCGACGACAGCGGACACAGCCCCCAGGGCGTACCCTGGGTTCTACGTTCAAGAATCCACCCGGAGATTACGCGGGACGGTTGATCGAAGCTGCCGGATTGAAGGGAAAGCGCGTCGGGGGTGTGATGATTTCCGAACGGCACGCGAATTTTTTCATCAACGATGAGCACGGGACTGCCGCCGACTATCAGGCGTTGATTTGTCTGGCGCAGACTGAAGTTGAAAGGCAGTTTGGTGTGCATCTCGAACCGGAGATTGAGTTCTTCGGAATGGAGTGTCACTGTGGTGGATAGGTTGAGGGTTGCGGTGCTCTTTGGTGGGCGTTCGGGCGAGCACGAAGTCAGTCTCGCTTCTGCACGCTCCGTCATGTCGGCTTTGGACCCTGCCAAATACGAGATCATCCAGGTTGGAATTACACGGCAAGGTGCATGGATTATGGGAGCAGACGTGCTTACCGCGTTGCAATCTGAGGCGTTTGAGGGGACGCAGCCCGTTGCATTGTTCCCTGACCCAACTCGAAAGGGTCTATGGGATAGCGAGAACCTGAATGAGTCAGCGCGATTGCACCTGTTCTCCCGTGTGGATGTGGTTTTCCCGGTATTGCACGGCACCTTTGGTGAAGATGGTACTTTGCAAGGGCTTTTGGAATTGGCAGATGTCCCCTATGTGGGTTGTGGCGCGCTGGCTTCTGCGGTAGCAATGGATAAAGTGCTTTTCAAAGATGTCTGCAAGGCGCACAAATTGCCTATGGCGGCGTATGTCGGTGTGACCCGCCGGCGTTGGGACCGCGAACCGCAGGCGGTGCTTGATGAGATTGAGCGTGAGCTGACTTACCCGCTCTTTACCAAGCCGGCTAACCTGGGATCCTCGGTCGGAATTAGCAAGTGCCGCGGACGCTCAGATTTGCTGGAAGGGTTGCAAGAAGCCGCTCGCTATGACCGGCGCATTCTGGTGGAACAGGCGGTCCCGGCAGCGCGGGAGATTGAGGTGAGTGTGTTGGGCAATGAAGCGCCCTCAGCCTCTGTCCCTGGCGAGATTATTCCTAGCCGCGAGTTCTATGATTACGCGGCGAAATATCTGGATGAGGGTGAGCGCGCCTCCCAGCTGTTGATTCCTGCTCCTATCAGCGCGGCTTTGACCGAGCAGGTGCGTGAGCTGGCAATTCGGGCTTACCGTGCCATTGATGGCGCGGGGATGGCGCGGGCGGATTTTCTGCTCGATGGCGAGAGTGGCGCCCTGTATTTGAATGAACTGAATACCATCCCGGGCTTTACCAAGATTAGCATGTATCCCAAATTGTGGGAAGCAACTGGGATCCCTTATTCGCAACTGTTGAGCTGGCTGATTGATCTTGCGCTGGACAGGCACGGAGAGAACAGGCGCTCTGAACGTGTGTATCGCCCCACAAAATGAGGGGTGGATAAGTAGCCTTAGAGCATTTTTGAGTTGTGCTGAGTTGTTATTTCCGGTGGCATTATTGTCAATTATTGGGGGCTTGATATGGCAAAACGTAATTATCCTCGAACCGCGGCATTATTGGGGGCACAACCGGTGGTCATACAGCAACCACGGGATAGCTACCATGGGATCAGGGGCGCCGCACCGGCGCTCAGGATTCCCTGGCGGGCTTTGCTGCCGGTGTTATTGCTCGTAGGAGCGTTGCTGTGGCTGTTGCTGGACCCCGCCTGGTATGTGGATGCTACGCGAGTTCATGTGACTGGCTCCGCGGTTGTGGAGACCTGTCGTGATGTAGCGGTAGCAGGGCAGGTCTTAGGGCTACACGGTTTATGGCTACGGCCAAGCGCGGTCATTTCAGAAGTTCTCGCGGCAGTGCCGGTGCTTGCTGAGGCGGATGCTTCTTGTAAGCTCTATCCGGCAGAATGCACGATCAGCGTGAAAGAACGCGAACCGGTGTTGGCTTGGGTCTCTGCCGAAGGAACCTCATGGGTGGATGCTGAGGGTTTCGTAATGCCGGTGCGTTCAGACCGCCAGGACCTGCCCGTGCTCAATGGGCCTTTGCCCGCTGGTGGCAGCGTGCCCTTATCGGTGCTTGAAGGCGTACAGGCTTTGCAGGCTTTGCAATTGCCGGGAGGAGCGTTGGGATATCACCCGCAGCGCGGTTTGGTGTGGTATAGCCCTGAGGGCATCGCCATCGCCTTTGGTGTGGGTGCAGATATGGCCCCCCGCTGGGAATTTTGTGGGCGTCTACTGACGCAACTGCGCGCACAGGGTATTAATCCGAGCGCGGTTGATGTGCAAGTTGTCACTGCGCCAGTGTATAAACTTAGTGGTGCATGGTGAGCTCTGGGGATTGTCTGGAAGCCCAGAATCTGGGATGCTGCTGTGAGGTAACGCTATGGAACGATCGGTAGTAGGGATTGACGTTGGAAGCCATAAGATCGAAGTGTTGGTGGGCGAAGTCGGCGAGAATGGCGAGACCCGGATTGTTGGCGTAGGGCAGACACCCGCTCGTGGTGTGCGCAAGGGAGTCATTGTCAACGTTGCCGATGCAACGGCAGCGATTTCTGAGGCGGTAGCACGGGCGGAACAGAGCTCCGGTTATCAAATCGAGCGCGCGTATGTCAGTATTAATGGCGCGCATATCAGCTCCCGCAACAGCCCCGGTGTGGTTGGCGTATCGCGTCGCGAACGCGGCATCACTCCGGATGATGTGGATCGGGCATTGGAAGCTGCCGGTGCGATTGCGTTGCCCCAAAACCAGGAGTTATTACATATTATTCCCCGTGCTTATACGGTTGATGGGCAAAACGGCGTGCACGATCCTTTGGGGATGCACGGTTTTCGCTTGGAAGTGGAGGCGCATGTCGTCATGGGCTCCTCCACCGCCATCCAGAACCTCACCAAATGTGTCAACGGAGCGGGAGTTGAGGTGAGTGAGCTGGTCGTGAGCAGCCTGGCGGCAGGTTCCGCCTTGCTCTCAAACACAGAAAAGGATATGGGCGTCGTATTGGTTGATATCGGTGAGGGCACAACCGATATTGCTATCTTTATTGAAGGGACTATCTGGTACACGCGCACATTGCCCATGGGCGGTGAGTATATCACCAATGATATTGCCATTGGCTTGCGCTTGCCGCCAGAAACAGCGGAAGAAGTGAAGTTGAGTTATGGTCACGCGATGGTGGCGCAGGTCTCCGAAGATGAGCGCTTCACGATTTCACCTTACGGCGAGAGCGCCCCAGTCGTGGTGCCGCGTTGGAAGCTTGCACAGATTGTAATGGCGCGTAGCGAGGAGATTCTTGAAAACGTGCAACAGGAAATCAAGCGCTCCGGCTATGATGGCTTGCTGCCGGCGGGTCTGGTGCTATGCGGTGGTACCGCCCGGTTGCCCGGGATACGTGACCTGGCGCGGGATATTTTTGATCTGCCGGTACAAATTGGAACCCCGCGTGGGCTTGGCGGACTGGCAGACAAGGTGGCGTCCCCTGCTTCGGCGGTGGGAGTGGGGCTGTTAAGATGGACCCCGATGTGGGAAGATGTCGGTGGCGCGAATGCCTGGAAGTCTTCCCGAATGTCATGGTGGAAACGGTTGGGAACATGGTTAAAGACTCTGATGCCAGGTTGATGAGATTCAAACATAAATTACAGTTTGGGTTATTGTTTCTTTCAATGGAGGTGACAAGATGGGTGTTGTAGGTGAGAATTTCGCGCAGATTCGAGTTATTGGTGTGGGTGGCGGTGGCAGCAATGCCGTTAACCGGATGATCGAAGAGGGTCTTCAGGGTGTGGACTTTATCTCCGTAAATACTGATGCGCAGGCGTTGATGCTCTCGGATGCTCCAAAGCGCGTGCGCCTGGGGGATAACGTGACCCGTGGGCTGGGCGCCGGCGGCAATCCCGAGCTCGGGCAGAAGGCTGCCGAGGAATCCGCTGGTGAGATCCTCGAAGTCCTCGACGGCGCCGACATGGTTTTTGTGACCGCCGGTATGGGCGGCGGCACCGGCACGGGCGCGGCTCCGGTGATTGCGCGCATCGCCAAGGAACAGGTGAAGGCGCTGACTATCGGTGTCGTGACGCGCCCCTTTACCTTCGAGGGGTCGCGCCGGCAACGGTCGGCAATTGAGGGCATCGAGGCGCTCAAGCATGTGGTGGACACCCTGATTGTGATCCCCAATGACCGCTTGTTGGAGATTACCGAGAAGCGTATGAGCATGCTCAATGCTTTCGCGGTTGCTGATGACGTACTGCGGCAAGGTATCCAGGGCATCACTGAGGTCATCACCGTGCCCGGTCTGATCAACCTGGACTTCGCCGATGTCAAGGCGATTATGCAGGAAGGCGGCGCGGCTCTGATGGCGATTGGGCGTGCCAGCGGCGATAACCGGGCTGTGGAAGCGGCGCAACAGGCAATTTCAAGCCGGTTGTTGGATGTGACCATCGAGGGCGCGCGGGGCATTCTCCTGAACATTGCCGGTGGACCTAACATGACCTTGTTCGAGGTCAACGAAGCCGCATCACTCATCCGCGAGACGGCGCACCAGGAGGTCAACCTGATCTTTGGCGCTGTGGTGGACCCGAATATGGGCGACGATATTCGCGTGACCGTGGTGGCGACCGGTTTTGATCAGGAAGACCCTCCCATTCGCGTGCAGGCGCAACAGGCCCGGCGCGAGATACGGGAGAGCATTCTGGTCCCACAGGCGATTGATCCCAATAACGTCGAGATCCCAACTTTCCTGCGCCGTCGTTCGTGATTACCGTCGTGCTTGCTAACGCTTGCTCGCGAATGTTCCAAGTACGAACATGGGCCTCGGCGCGCCGTCGT
>JAFGFB010000075.1 GCA_016931315.1 Anaerolineae bacterium | reverse complement strand
TCATAGTCGGTGCCCACCTGGTCGGGAGACTCGTGGGTGATAATGATGATGCCTGCCTCCTTGGCCTTCTGGAACACCGGCTCAAGCGCCTTGGCGTCGTTCGGCACGACGGCGATAGCGTCAACGCCCTTGGCGATCAGGTCTTCCACAATCTTCACTTGCTGCGCGGGATCGGCCTGCGCGGGCCCGGTCTGATAGGCATTCACACCCAATTCGGTTGCAGCGCGCTGCACGCCGGTCTCGACGACGTTGAACCAGGGAATGCCGGTGATTTTCACCACAACGGCAATCTCATAGGGTTCTTCTTCGGCTGCGGGGGTGGGGGCGCATGCGGCTAACATGGCAATGACAACCAGCAACGTGATCAAGCGGGACACGGGTTTCATGTGTCTCATCTTCATCTTCTCCTTTTGTGAAACAGGTTTTGAGAGAACCGGCAATTTATCGCAGCAGCATGTAGGAAAAGGACATCCTGGCGTATGACGAAGGGCTTGCCCTGCCCAGGAAGGCAAAACACTTTACTGGGGTTGTGGTTGGCCATAGGTTGTAAATTTCTGGATGACCACCTCCATTTCTGAATCTGAGAGGATTTGCGGCTTGCCAATACACATGGCCTGGTAATACAATCGCGCTACCAGTTCCAGCTCTTCCGCGACATTGAACGCTGCCGCGAGATTCGTGCCTACAGTGACAATGCCATGGTTAGCCATCAAACAGGCGTTGTACTGGCCAATGGATTGGACCACGTACTGGGCCAGTTCGGGCGTGCCATAGGTAGCATAGGGCGCCAGCGGTACTTTTTGACCAGAAAAGCCTACCAGATAGTGCACGGCGGGAATTTCCCAGTTTAGGCAAGCCAGCGTTGTGGCGTAGACCTGGTGGGTATGAATCACCGCATGAATATCTGGACGCGCTTTGAGCAAGCCCAGGTGTAGACTGATCTCGCTCGAGGGTCTCAGCCGTCCGTCAACTATCTTTCCGTCCAGGTCAACGACTACGACATCCTCGGGTCGCATCTCGAGATAGTCGACGCCTGTGGGTTTGATGGCGAGCTGCCCTGTTTGACGGTTGATGATACTTAGATTGCCGCCCGACCCCGTGGTCAGGTTGGACGTAATCAGTTTACGTCCGTAGAAAACAATCGTTTCGCGTTCCTGTTGCATGAGCATGGATGACGCCTCCTGGTTAGTTGAATTCCCGGAATGCTTCTAGTATACATCCAAATGAACAAAATTTCAATAGTGAAATTTTGAAATAATCGAACTAGAACGGATTTTGTTCCGTGTTCTGCGGGAGATGATTGGGGCGTGTTGCCCCGTGGTAGAGCGCCCTCGACGCAGCGGCACAGGTTTGCGCACTGCCCGTACGTGGCAGCACTAAATGCTACAAGAAGTTGTCCTTGCCTGGTCCGTCCTGCGTGTTCTTGGGCAGCTCCTGGTGGAGAAATGCCAATTATGTCTTTAATACGGCAAGCGCCGCAGTCAGTAAATAGTTATAACGTAGACTTATCCGCAAAATGATAAGACCCTGAGGGCACGTGAACGTACCAAACTGCGCTAAAGCGCCTCCACCGCGGCACGCTCGATGCTGAGTCCGCGGGTGTAGCGCTCCATAAACGCTGCGAATCCCACCACGTCCTGCGGATCCGGAGCAAGCGTCACGCGCTTCTGCCCGGTAAAGACTCTGCGAGCGAGATATGCCTCTAGCGTCTCGCCCGGTTCATGCTGGTGCATATACGCTGCTAGCAGCGCAATGCCCCATGCGCCGCCCTCGCCCGCGGTCTCCATCACCGTCACCGGCACCTGCATCGCCGCTGCCATGATCCGTTGCCCTACCTCGGGGGTCTTAAAAAAGCCACCATGCCCCAAAATCTGGTCAATCTTCACGTGCTCCTGCTCAAAGAGAATGTTGAGCCCGGTGCGCAGGGTCGCCACCGACGCCAGCAGGTGCACGCGCATGAAATTCGCCAGAGTGAAGGCGCTTTCCGGAGTGCGCACGAACAACGGGCGCCCCGCCTCGATTTGCGTGAGATGCTCGCCTGAAAGGTAATTGTACGCGAGCAAGCCGCCGCCATCTGGGTCGCCTTCAAGCGCTTTCCGGTAGAGCATCTCGAACAACCTCGCGAGCTCGATTTCGACGCCCAGTGCGCGGGCAAAGTCGTGGAACAACCCGACCCAGGCGTTGAGGTCAGAGGTGCAGTTATTGCTGTGGACCATCGCCACCGGTTTTCCCACCGGGGTCGTCACCATGTCAATCTCGGGGTAAACCCTGGATAGCGCCTGCTCCAACACGATCATGGCGAAAACTGAAGTCCCCGCCGAGACGTTGCCCGTGCGCTCCGCCACGCTGTTCGTGGCTACCATACCGGTACCCGCATCGCCCTCGGGCGGGCAGAGCGGGATGCCCGGTTGCAGCTCCTCTGTGGGGTCAATCAGCCTGGCGCCCTCTGCGGTCAGCACGCCGGCGGGTTCCCCCGCCATGCGCACCCGTGGTAGAATATCGCGCAAGCGCCACGGGAACACCTCCACTTTGGGAAGCGCCTCGAACAGTGCTATTCTCCGCGCGTCGTAGTCGTTCGTCGCGCTATCTATGGGGAACATGCCCGAGGCCTCGCCAATGCCCAACACCCGCTCCCCGGTCAACTTCCAATGCACGTAGCCCACCAGGGTTGTGAGATAGGCGATCTCCGCAACATGCGGCTCGCCGTTCAGAATCGCCTGGTATAGATGTGCGATGCTCCATCGCTGGGGAATGGCGAAGTCGAATAAGTCAGTGAGTTGCTCTGCCGCCTCCTCCGTCATCGTGTTGCGCCAGGTGCGGAATGGCGCAATCTGGCAGCCCGCCGTATCCAAAACAAGATAGCCGTGCATCATCCCGCTGAAGCCAAGCGCCCCTACGGTTTGAAGTGGCACGCCATACTTCTCCAACACCTCGTCCTTGAGGCGCCGATAGCTTTCTTGCAAGCCTTTCCACACATCCTCAAGATGATAGGTCCACACGCCGTTCTCGTAGCGGTTCTCCCATTCATGGCTGCCCGAGGCCAGCGGCGTGTGATCCTCGCCGATCAATATCGCCTTGATGCGCGTCGAGCCGAACTCGACGCCCAGTGCTGTCTTTCCATCCGCAATGGCGCTTTGGCTATCATGGTTATTCATACATCCTCCCGATACCTTGAATACGTTACACAATCAGTGTGTCTGCGGAGCCTCAAAAAACGCCGCAAAAACCAGGCGGCTATGTCGCGAGCA
This sequence comes from Anaerolineae bacterium, assembly GCA_016931315.1. Lineage (GTDB taxonomy): Bacteria > Chloroflexota > Anaerolineae > B4-G1 > SLSP01 > JAAZNO01. The sequence goes on along the minus strand of JAFGFB010000075.1, from coordinate 928 downwards.
TGGTCTCGTTAACCAAAGCTCAACGTTGAACCACTGTACTTGCTTGAGAGAAGCTTTTACAAAGTTCCAAAAGCCTGCCCTGAGCATGGCGAAGGGTCCAAAGTACGAAGTACCAGTGCTCCCGAAGAGAACCATTGCAAAGTAGGTGTTACGCGCGATGGGGAAACCACTGTAGGGTAGCCGGCCAGCGAGTTACCGATTGCAGTATCGGCACTTCTCCAACCGTCCCCCCTCCTCCTAACCGGATGTGACTCTTTCGATGTCATCCGGCTTTCCAATAAACCTTGCTCAGATGCACCCCGTGGGCTGCTCTCTGATGATTTCTAGGGTTGTTTGAGCTTCTTGCATTTCGCACGCCTCGCGCATTCCTTGAAATCGGTTTACTTGCTTCCCTTCGCCTTGTAATGGGCTTTCCCCATCCCCCACTATTATGGAAGCTCCGTAACCCTAGGGCTCGCGCCCCATAAATCATCTCGTGTTCCAACAAGCTAGACGTTGTCAGGCTGATTTAGGTGCTCCGTTCGCATCCTTGCCACCGTTCATTACGGCGTGGTCTTGATTCAATGCTTTCTCGGCATCTCGGGTAGTAATGCCGCTACTCCTCAAGAGATGGGTTACAACTGGTTTTCCCATCAGTTCGGTTTCGACCCCTGGATACTGGAGTTCAGGCAATCCGGCTTTCACCTTGTCAGCCAGTCCTTGCGGGAGCTTCTTGGTTTACCAGCTTCTCCGCACTCCGCTTTACCGTCATGCTCTGTTCACAGGTGCGTTTCCAAACCTGCTAGTAGGGCGGTTGGGCTTGTGGCCTTTGGGCATCTCTCTACAATGTATTTAATACACAATCTATTCCTGTTGTGACACGACGCATACTCGAAAACCGCTGTACCAGTTCCCGTGCCTGAGGTTCGGAGCACTCATCTTGCGGAAG
>JAFGFB010000074.1 GCA_016931315.1 Anaerolineae bacterium | reverse complement strand
GCCCGTCCAGCGCCAGCGCACGCACGTCAGTATTCGTCAGCCCGGCGCTGGCCGCCTGCCAGCTCGCCCCACCATCGCGCGAGACAAATACGCCGCCGCCCTGCGTTCCGGCGTACAGCGTCCCCTCCCGCCCATCCAGCGCCAGCGCACGCACGTCAGTATTCGTCAGCCCGGCGCTGGCCGCCTGCCAGCTCGCCCCACCATCGCGCGAGACAAACACCCCGCCGCCCCCTGTCCCGGCGTACAGCGTCCCATCCCGCCCGTCCAGCGCCAGCGCAAGCACGGATGGCGGGGCGGAGGGGGCGGCAGCGGCCAGTTGCCAGCGGATCTGCGGCGCGGTGCTGTTCTGAATTGCAGCCAGCCCAACCACAACCACCAGCCCACCCAACGACACACGGCGCAGCCAGGCCAGGATACGCCCGGCGCGCAGCGGTAAGCGCAACAAGTGAGCGCGCCGTGCAACCGGCCTGAGGGGAGACTGGTGCCGGATAGACGCCCATACTACACGGCCAGCCAGCACAACGGCCAGCGCGGGCAACAAGAAAGTCAATCCAGCCAGAAGAGAGAGCAGTAGCAGTTTGGACTGCGGCAGCGCAATTCCGGATTGATAATCCTGGCGGAGTTGCACCAACAGATTGCTGGCACGCATCAGCAGCCGCAGTGGCCAATCCAGGATTTCTGGAAGCAGGCTCAAAGGAAAAGAGGTGATTTGTACAACATACGACAGCCCATTCATTATTGCCAAGGCCAGGTATAGCCAACTGCCCCACCGCCCGGCGCGCCATTGCGCCAGCCAGGCGGCCGGCGCCCGAGCCCGGGTTATCATCCAGAGAATGAGCGCAACGCCGAATAGCGCGTCCAGCCAGGGTGACGTGGCAACGATAGTGACATTCAGCCATACCCAGGCTGCAATCAGCGCCCAGGGAACCAGACAGAGTGCGATCAGAGAGAGGACAAGTCCGCGGACATTCGTCTTCATCTTCAAGTCGGCCTGACTCCTTCCGTTCTCCACATGGTAACGAAGAGGGTGTTTTTTGAAGTTCACTCGTCTCGTTCCTCTTTCACCACCCGCGCACCGATCTGCCGGAGCGTCTCCTTAACCTTGTGCTCCAGTGTTGCCTGGGGGATGCCTTCCGTGCTGGTCACATCCAACTCCAGAGTGAACGTCAGCCCGCCATCGGCGAGGTTGCTCAGCGGCATAAAGACGCCTCGATTGACGTCAGCAATCTTGCTGGCGGGGATGTCTGCGATCACGAGATGCACGCGATGGAACGCTTTTTCCGCACCAGGAACGGGGGTCGGCGGCTTCACGGGAGGGACAACAGTCACCTCATCCTCACCAAGTTCATCCGGCGGCGTGATGACCAGCGTGGGCTGCCGTGCGGCATCCTCCGCTGCCCATTGCGCCAGCAACGCCTCGCATTGCGCGCGCGCGACCAACACTTCCTCCGGCGCAAAGGTCACGTCAGCAAGCATGATCGCCGTCTTATAGCGCAGCGACTCACGCACGACCTGCCCGTCGCGCACGTCAGCCAACCCCACCGCGCCCTCCTGGACACCCAGCTGAATCGCGCGCGCCACCACGCCTGTTTCTGAAGGTACGGGCAGTTCCAGATTCTTGTAGAACTGATCAAGGACCGCGCCGGAAGCCACCTGCGGAACCGTAGCCAGGAATTTGTTAACCAGGATCCGGTAATGCAGCTGCGTCACAATCCGCCCACGCTCGCCCGACGTGAGTTCCCGCCAGTACCAGTGGCTCAACGTCTCGTTGCCCGTCACCGGCTGGCCCAACTCAATCTCCTGCCGCCCCGCTCTGAGGGTGTGGTACATCCGCCGCACTTTGAAAGAGAGGTCGCGCTCGATGTCGCGCAGGCGCTGCCGCACCTCTTCCAACTTCTCGGCAGGTAGGCGGCTGCTGCCCGCCTTCACCTCCGTGGCGATTTCCTCCAGCGCCAGGATGGTCTTCACATCCTCGCGAAAGCCGGCGAAAGCCGCCGTATCCGCCAGCGCAAAGAACAGCGTATTCTGATACTCACGGAAAGCCGCGCCCTTGCGCTCGATCCACTGTGGAATCTCGGCGCCGCTATCCTCTGGCTCCAATAGCACCAGTTTGAGCGAGCGATTGTCAGGGATCAACTCAGAGAGGCTGTGCCCGCCCGACTCCTCGGGCCAGAGGTATGGGACAAAGTCCTTCCCCAGTTCCCGTTCGATGATCTGCTTCATACGCGGGCGGTAACTCGCGTTGAAGAGCTCCTTCTTATCCAGAATCATGCGGTTGAGGTTGGGAATGCGTGAGAAGAAGTAGGCATCTTGCCGCGCGTTGAGGTACCACAGCGTGTTCGCCAGCCGCTGCAGGATCTCCGTCACCAGCGCCGGGATAGTCTCACTGCGCAGCACGGCCAGCTTGATATAGGGCAGGTTGATCCCCTGGGCGGAGGCATCGGCACTGAAGGAATGGAAGAAGACGGCCGTGGCGATACGCTGCGCCAGGTGCTTCCAGGCTTTGTTCGCCGCATCCAGCGCTTGCGCTTTGGCCTCGTGCCCGGCAATATCAGAGCCGATGATGCCCTCGTATTCAGTACCCACATGGCGCAGGAACTCCTGGCGCACGGCAGGGCGGTCCAGGTTCAAATCGCCCGGAAGAATGAGGTCAATGTTGGTCTCGCGTTGATACAGGTCTTCCACCACGTTCGCCAGCAGCCGTAGCACGCCGCGTGTACGTTGAAAGGAGGAGAATGTGCTCCACTTTTCGTAGAGGATATCGATCACATCGGGGTGGAAGGGATAAGCCAATTCCATCTTCTCGCGGAAGTTGGCATCGCGCGCCTTGGGCGGCAGATCGCCGTGATTTTCCTGGTATGCCTGGGCGTATTGGTAGACCACCTGCCGCATCTCCGCCACTTTGAGGTGCTCCACATCGAACAACCGCCGCCGGATCACGGCGTAGACCTCCTCACCCTGTACCGGCGTTTCGATGCTCTCCACCCGCCCGAAGATCTTATTCAGCCGCGCCAGGGATTCCTCCTGGCGCTCGCCGAAGTCCTCCAGATAGCTGGAGGGCAGCGTGACCACCAACATTCCCCGCGGCAGGGTGGAGACGGCCTCGGTCAGTTCCTGGAAGAAGGAAAAGGTCTGGGTGCCCAGCGAGCCGCCCAACTCGTCACGCCGGTCAAGCGCGCGGTTGACATACTCCAGGATTTCGTCGAACAGCAGCACAAAGGGCTGTTGGCTTTCCAGAAAGGCGCGCAGTCTTTCCTTGCCGGGCGAGATGCGGGCCTCATCATTGCTGCGGAACTCCGCATAGCCCCGCGCCCCTGCCAGCTTGTAGGCAATTTCACCCCAGAAAGTGTGGCGCGTGATGCCCTCTGTGGTGCGACCTTCAACGGGATCCCAGTGATTGCCGGCAATCACGCTGACAGCCGTTTTCTCGAAAATCTGCAACCCCGGAGGCAATAGCTCCTGCACCCGATCGCCGTGCTTCAGCGTATGGTAGATGGCGACCAGCGCGTGGGTTTTGCCGCCGCCGAAGGGGGTCTGGATCTCCACGACACCGGGACCGCTACCTGAAGCCAGTTTCTGCTGGACCCTTTCGAGGAGGTTCCGCAGTCCCCGTGTGAGATAGGTCTTCTTGAAGAAGAGATAGGGATCGCGGTAATCGGGGGCAGCGACGCCAGCCGCCACATCGCCCAGGTCGGCGGCGAAAACGGCCTCATCGAAGTGGCCTTTGCGAATGTCTTCGTGGGGCGGGATGATGTCAAACCAGTTGCGCATAATACCTCCATGGCATGCGAAGCCATCAAGTAGGCGAATCAGGAGTTGTGTTTTACGTTGATAAGACCTGGAAGTTGATGCTCCAGATTCCAGGCATTCGCAATAGGAATCAGACGACTCTCTAGCTCAACTACACGCTCTCTGGGAACAGGGAACAAAGCAACCCAGATACTCTGGATACCGTACTGGGCAAAGACCACGGCACCACGCAATCGAGGAGTACCAGAGAAGTTCTTGCCGTACCATGCGCGAATTTCCTCCGGAAAACCGGCGATCCCCTGCTCCTGCAAGGCTTGTTCATAGGTAGCAGCCAACTGACACTGGGACTTTTCGTTCCCCAGATAGCGCTGCTGCAGGCGATTCCAAAGTGTCTGTTCAGTTTGACCCAGGTATAAAGGCGTCAGTTCGCTTCCGAAGAGGTACAGACCTGGGGCATCAAATAGCGAACGCAAAGCCCGCCGTGCCGCTTGGGCTTCACCCCAAAAGATCCGCCGTCCGGCTGGATTTGCTGACGACCAGAGCGGGAACCGGAATAGTTCATCCAGGAGGGCCGTGTAAGCACCCGCCAGCTGTTTTGGTTCATCCATACCTTCTACCAGACGCGCGACCAAACACTCATAGTCACCCATACATCACCTCCTATCGGTTGGCTGACAACGTGACGACTTTGGTGATTTCATTGTTGGAGGCAATCTACTTCAAACCTGAATCTCACTCCATCAATTTCAACTGCTCCGGGCCCTTCTCTCTGGGCCGCGCCACAATCTCCCCCGCCGCGCGGATGTAGGTCTCCTTCCCCACCAGCAAGCCCTCCAGCAGCTGCTTTTCCTTGCTGCCTTCGAGCAGGCTTTCCGCGACGGCCTGGGCGAACTGCCAGAACGCGCCATCCGGACCGTAGCCCGTCTCCGCGAGGAGCTGCGCAAGCTCGGCCTTCTTGCCCTTCTCCCACAGCTGGCAGGCGGCATGCAAGCCATCCACCATGGTCTCCACGCGGGTGATTTCGCCGCGTTGCCGGGGTCCCAAAACCTCGACATCGGATCCACGCTTCTTGACGAAGCCGCCCTTGCCCCACAGCTGCTCCAGATCCACGCCCTCCGCACTGGCAATCTTGCGCGCGTCATCGAAGGGGACGGCGTTCTCCAAATACGTCCAGCGGTAGGTGAGGTAGAACTGCGCCTCGGCGTCAATGCCGCCCCCCGTCGCCCCGCGCAACAGGCGTTTGACCAGGAACTCAGCGGCGACGCCACGGATAAACTGCAGAAGCACATCCACGCCCACCGGCTCACCGCTGTAAGTCTCCACGCGCTCGTAGCGGGAGTAAGCTTCCATACCGGGACCGATGGCGCTAATGAAGAAATCGCCTCCCGCGATGCCCGCCGACCAGAATTGGTTGAGCTTCTCCTCCACCCGCGCGCGGATTCGAGGTTGCAGCTCATTCCAGAAGCCCAGAGGTTCACGCTCTACCTTGCGGCACACCATGTAGATAGACGAGGCTAACGCGGCAGACGACGCCGCGCGCAGCCGGGCCGCCATTTCCGTGTGCACTGGCCAGGAGCCAGTAACTACCAGCCCAGCCTGCACCAGCGCGTTGAGCATCGTCTCCCAGCCCTCAGTGGTTTTGTGCGCGTAGACGATAACGGCAATGCCGCCGGGTTGCAAAACACGGTAAATCTCACCAAAAGCCTTTCCGATGCGCTCCTCAAAAAACGCCCGATCCTTGTGCGCGTAGCGCCGGCTATCCCAGCCCGCCATCTCACAAATCTCATCAGGCTTTGGCGCAAGAGGGGTGGCAAACAAATCCGGGAAAATCTCGCCGACCGAGCGCTTGAGCCAGACATAGAAGAAATCCGAGAGGTCTGCATAGGGAACCGAATTGTAATAAGGCGGGTCGGTCAGGACAGCGTCCAGATAGCCATCGGGGAAAGGCAAAGCCGTCGCGGAAGCATTTTGCGCATGACTCCGAGTTTGTATCATAGCGGGATTGGCTTTGATGTAACGCGAGATCCAATCAAGATGCGATATCCAATCGCCACCAGAGCCACTGGTAGGATTGAGCTCAACGTAATCCCAACCCATTGGAATCGCTTGCCGTCCAAACAAATGGTTAAATTTCTCGCCCGTGTTGTGCCAAGTTGTCAGCCGGTTGCAGTAATCAGCTTGGCGATTGAGCACTATCGCCAAATACCCCACCACCGCCTGCGCCAGTCCCTCGACATTCAACCCCTCAATCTGCACAATTCTGCGGACATCTGCGGCGACCCAACCGTAGGCGCCCTTGATCTGCTCCAGGAAGGTGACCAGGGCCAGCTGCTGCCGGGGAGTAAAGAGCTTATCCCAACGGTCCAACCCATAAAGTGGAACATTGAAGGTCCCGCTCATCAGCGGAAGTTCTTCCGTCGGCAACGGACTCTCCAAGTACGGCCAGGTGGCGAGTTTTTCCTCCAGGTACGCGGCGGCATCGTTGAAGACACATACATCGTCCCGCGTCGCCAGGCGGTAGCGCTTCCCGGTCTCGTTGGGATGGTGCAGCACCACGGCGACCATCCGCTCGCCCATTTTGCCCTCACGCGCCAGGCGGCGGGTATCATCAGCCTTCGTCACCTGCCCGCAGACCGGGCAGCACGCGTCGCCCCGGCTCACCGTGCCCGCGTCCGGATCGAAGCCAGCGGCCCTGATCGCGGCGGCGTCTTCCAGCAGTTCAAAATCCACAGATTTCGCAGATTGCATAGATTTTTCTTCAATCTGTGTCAATCTGCGTGTATCTGCGGATACTATGGGGCGGTAGGCAACCTGCTTGTTATCCTTCTTCGCCAGCCAAAACTGCTTTACCAGCGGAATCTCGGCGCCGCAGGTCGGATTCTGGCAGCGAATTGTTCGCGCCCAGAGATAACCCACCGGAATCCAGCCGTCGGGGTCAGGCGGATAGAAGCGCCCAATCTCCGCACGGGCTTCTTCCAAGATAATGTTCGCCCACTTCTCCACCAGGTAGGCGAGGAGGTTCACCTTCCGCGAGGGCTGTCCCGCATCCCAGAGTACGCCCTGATCCGCGTCCTCCGTGGTGCGCGTCCCGTCTTCTTGCTCACTCGCCTTTTCGCCTTCTCGCACCTCCACCTCGATGCCGAACTTCTGGGGCCATTCGAGCGTAGCTTTTTCAATGAACACAGCGACGGGATTGTAGTCGGTGGCGTAGGTCTCGCAACCCAGGCGCAGCGCCTCCAGTGGAATCGAGCCGCCGCCGGCGAAGGGATCGAGCACGCGGGGCGGGCGTCCATACTGCTGTAGGATCAGGCCGCGCGCGCGCTCGATGGCCTCGGAATTGCCATTCTTCACGGCTTCCCAGGGCGTGATCTGCTTGAGCAGTTCCTCCAGCGCCTCACGCTCCTGCGGGTGGTCTTCGCCGGGGTCGTCAATGAGAGCAGCGAAGGCCGTCGCGCGCGACGACGCCAGCGGACGCCGCGCCCACCAGATGTGCAGCGTCGAGGGGTGCCCGTGGCGGATGGATTTCTCGCGGGCGGAGGCCTCGGAGATCTCCGCGAGGGGGATGTGGTATTCGATGAGACGACGGGTAGAAGTCAAAAGCACACCTCTCAAATTTACCTTTCTGGGTTAGCGCGTTCGGCAACGGCTTGTATCATATCTAGCTTTGACTTGATTTCATCGGCAATCATCTCAATGGGGACCAGGTCTGCTAACGTATGATAATCGGATTTGCGCATCAAGTTAGGCAATCCTAGCTTATCAAAATACATCTCAAAGAGCGGATCCAAGAATTCGTCGCTGGCTTTGACATCATGCCACCACCGATAATTGCGATCTCGCATCGCCAAAGGCGGCACAAGATCTGCTATACAGCTTTGCATAGTGGCTCGGTGCCGGCTTTGTTTTTCCACAATGAGAGAAGCAAACAGCGGTCCAGCTGGTTCTTCCATGCTACTTTGATCCGCGTAAGCCAACAAGATTTCTGGATAACACAAATAGTTTTCAATTTCCCTACGTTGCCACATTGCCTCCACCAGAGGGAAATCAGGTTCAACTGGGCTATCCACACGATCAAAAATAGCGATTCCTACTAAGTCGGGTTTTGCCTCCCGTAGCCCATGAAAATGCTTTCTGGCTTGCGTCGGTTGGTTGTTACCCACATAATGGACAAATGGTTGCTGCAAAACTTCCAACACCGGATGCTGCAACGTTTTCGCGAGTTTTTTGAGGATTGCTAAGTCGGTTGAGCCTTCAAGATAGAGCACCCAACCGGTCTGCTCTGCCTGATAATATTGATCGTATCCGATCTCTCTCAATGCCTTGAGTAATTGACTGCCGCGGTCATCAATGCGATGTGGCTTACCCAGGAAAGCAATCACAAGATCCTTACCTGCCGCCTCATTAAGCACGACTTCTGAGTGGCTGGCGACAATGATCTGGGCGCCCTGCTCGCGGGCAATTTCTGTTAAGAGCTGATAGATTTGACGCTGACGCAGGATCTCCAAATGTGCATCAGGCTCATCTAGAAGTAGAGCCGAGTTGGGGTTGGCATACAAATACGCCAAAAGCAGTAGGACCTGCTGAAGTCCGCGCCCTGATGAGGATATATCGAGCTGGATACCGTGACGGTCCTGGTAGGTCATGGTAATCTCACCGCGTTCGGGGACATATTGTGGTGCATCCAAGGCAACCCCAAACATCACCTGCATGTGCTGGTTCAGTTTGCACCATCTCTCATCTTGAGTATTGGTTTCTGTAAGACTGTAGCAAAGATTTCTCAATACTTCTGCTGTGCGTCCTTCACCAATACGAACATTGACTGCTCCAGAATCCAGACGCAACTCATTTGCCGCAAGTCCTGACATTGGCGGTAAAAAGGCAATCCTTGCTCTGGTAGCCTGTTCCGGCACCCTCATACGGTCAGCGTTTGCCTCTCCAGAAGCCCGGATTGGACGGCAATAGACAGATTCCTCGTTAGCATAGTCGAATTCCATACCACAAGTCCAATGTACACCCTCCGTGACACCCTCAACTATAATCTCGATGCGAACGTTGCTGGTCTTGAGTTTGTCTTCAATCCGTTGTACATCACGCACATGCAAATTCCGCCACATAAGCTTAGCACTAGGTACCGGGATAGTGATTAAGTCACGCCGGTTGATGGTTGCACCCGAACGTTTCTGGGGGACGTCTTCCCGAAATCCATGCTTTTCTACCCAACGTCTGACGCCAACATCCCAAAGCGCCAAAGCTTGTAACGCCGCCGTCTTGCCAGAGTTATTGGGGCCAATGAATACCACAGGATTGCCCAGCTCTATAGTTTCCTCAGTAAAGCGCTTAAAATTACGAATTATCATTTTTATCAACATGTCGTCCCCCTGCTAAATCTTTGCACAAAAAACGGTACTCCGGTTTATTCGAAATCCAAACCACTTTATGTATGGCTGTTGATTCTATTATGCACTATTTTTTACTAGCATTGAACCACATCAGCAGGCTCCGGGAAAATGCTCAGCACCTGCACGTGGCCTGCATCCCACAGCTGCCGGTCGAAGGTCGCCAGGAATATAATGAATGGACAGGGTGACCCGGCTATGCCGCTCTCACCGCCAATCATCGAGCCAGCGCACCTGCCCTTCCCAGTCCGTAGCTTCCGTCTCGCACAACGCGCAATCCAGCGCCTCGATGAGCGCCGCCAGCGACCAGGCAGATTGCGCGGCGAGAATGATGCCGCCATGGCGCGGGTAACGCTTTGCCAGCGCCATGAAATCGCGAATGTTGAAAGTGAAAATCACGCGCCCCTGAGCTGTGGCGCCCAGAAGCTGCAGCTCGTCAGTCGCATCCAAAGGCGCCCACGTCTCCGGCGTGCGGGTGACGTCGTGTCCGCGCTCCAACATCGCCGCGTGCAGCGCTTTACTCGAAGTATCAGCGTCGAGATGCAGGCGTGGCTCAGGCATAGGCGCCTGCTAGCATCTCTTCAGCCTTCAACGCGGCTTCTATTTCGGCGCGATGTGCAGCGCAGAACGCCAGCGCCTCTTCTACTTGCGCTGCTGTCAGCCCATATTCCGCGGCGATCTGCGCCGGCGTCATTCGCCATTGCTCATGCGCCACCACAATAGTCTGTACCCGAATCCCCATACCGCGTAGCACCGGCGTCGGTACTCCCGCTGCCCCGCGCCGGTATGTGATTTGTGGGAAAGCCGGATCATCGAGATTTTGGCGCAGCTCGCCCACTTTCTCCGCAACCGCCCACATGATGAACTGATTGAGCGAGACACCCTGCGTCTCCGCACAGGTCTCAGCCTCTTGCTTCAATTGCGCTGGCAAACTCAAAGGATACCGTGACATCGTAATACCTCCTGGTGTCTATATATACATCATATACGATGTCTTATACGATGTCAAGACCGCATCGCGTTTCAGGCAATACGCTTATCCCGCCAAGCCTCTTCCTGGATGATATACCCCGTCGCCAGGATGTCTTCGTCCATGCGGAATTGCCGTGCCGGGTTCCGGATACGATGCAGCTCCGGCGTCTCCGTTTTTGCCCCCGTCACGATGTAGAGCCAGAAATCCGGTCCAAAATGCCGGGCCTTCTTCCACTCGTTGGCTGAGATACGCACTGCGCCCGTCCGCGCCCGCGCCTTCACCTCGATGTAGCGGATCTCCGCCAGTGTACCATCCGCGTTGTAGTGGATGGAGCGCACATCGAAGCCCAGGTTCTCCGCCGCCACGTCCTCCGGGTGCCAACCCTCCGCGCGCTCATAATCCAGGGCCACCCGCATCCCTACCGCCTCGGCTTCCGGGTCACGGTGCATAGCGGTTTCATAGTCTTCGTCGGCAGTCTCCCGCCCCACCTGCCCGCCAGCCCCCGGTTCCGGATAGACAAAGCCCTGCGGCTGCCGTAACGGCATCACCACCACCGCACCCAGGAAACGCGGCGCATCCACCGTGAGATTGCGCTCCAGGCAAATCTCGGCTTCCAACTCCCTGCGCCGCGATATCAATTGATCCAGATTGCGTTGTTCGTTCAGCAAAGGCAAATCCAGCGCCTCGCCTGCCGATTGGCGCAGCTGGTAATCCAGGATCTTCTGGTTGGATTCCTGAATCAGATAATCCAGCGAGCGTAGGCCATACTTCTCTTTGATCGCCGCCTCATGCTCGCGACGAGTCTGAATTTCCGCCAGGTAGGGGAACAACACTGCGGTGATCACGTGATCTTCCACGTCTGCGCGCTGTTCCAGGGCGGTGGCCAGTTCTGGGGAAAGTGCGGCGCTATCCAATGGCTCCAAATCCCACAGGATCGCCGGGTTCACCGGCTGGATTGGTCCCTTGAGCGGCTGGTAGAGACAGAAGACGCGCTGCCCCGCAGCCTGCCCGCTTCCATCGCGCACCGCGCCGGTGATGAACCACAACACGCCCTCACGCTGACTCTCTGGATCCCCAAATACGGCATAGTCCGGGGCGCCGCCGTCGAAAAGCTGTAGCACGGTCTCGTTGAGCGCCTCCAGCAACGGGTGACCCGGGGCGACAAAAGTGACCTCGCGGTGGCGTTGCGCATAGGCTTTGTCGAAAGTGATGCGCCGGTATTCGCGGAAGAGCGCACCGTAGGTCGTCTTGAAGCCGTAGTCCTCACCCCATTGGCGCAGCTCAAAGGGCACACCGGGCACGGTGTAGAGGCTGGCGTGTGCGTCGCCGTCGGGATCCGCACGGCGCTCCACCGTCCCGCCCAGGCGCCGGAATGCGCGCAGGAAATAGTCGCCCACATACTCTGGTACCAGCCGGTTTTCTTCCGCCGCCAGCGTCTCCTTGAGTAAGCCGGTATAGTCAATGTGCCGGGTCGCCAGCCCGGTGAGGAACACCTCTTCCAGCGTGCGCTGTACCGTTTTGGCATCTACCGCCTCGATATGCTGCTCGATCTCTTCCAAACGGCGCTGGCTGAAGATGGCGTCGCGCAACAGGTCATCCAGGCGCGTGCCGGGCAGCAATTCTCCGATGATGTCAAAGACCCGGTCGGAGCCAAGCGCCTGGCGCATCGCCTCCAGTTTCTCGAAAAGCCGGTTGAGAATCTGCCCCTCGCGCGTATCCTGCGTGATCAGATTCCAGACCAGCACCTCGTGTTGTTGGCCATAACGGTGCACGCGCCCCATGCGCTGCTCCAGCCGGTTGGGATTCCAGGGGATATCGTAGTTGACCATGAGGGAGCAGAATTGCAGGTTGATGCCTTCACCGGCGGCCTCGGTCGCCACCATGATCTGCGCGTGGTCGCGGAATTCGTGCTCGGCGGCGATGCGGGCATCCATGCCCATCGAGCCATCGATGGTGATTACCCGATAGCCCCACTCGCGCAGTTTGCCCAGTGGGCGATTCTGCTTGCCGTCGCCCGCCAGATAGTCCAGCGTGTCCTTAAACTCCGTGAAGATCAGCAGTTTGCGATCGCCCAACGCGTGCAGGACGTTATCGCGCAAGCCCACTAGTTTGCTCTCCACTTCTTGCTGCCGCACCGCCTCAGCCTGCACCAGCAACGGCTCCAGTTGCGCCAATTCCTCCCGCACCTCGCCGATGTTTTGCGCGATATTCCATTCCTCCAGCCGCGCCTCGATGGCTAAACGCTCATCCTCGGCCAGATCGTCCAGCTCTTCGACGGTCATGCGCCGGGCGCGGAGGTAATCCTCGCTTTCCTCGGCGATCTTTTCCGGCAACGCCAACAACGCCTCCAGGCGCGCCTTTCGGCGCTGGAGCGAACAGTACACCGCGTGCGTGCTCGAGGTGAGCCGGCGCTGCAAAATCATCAATGCGAAGGAGATACTGCGATTCTCCTTGGCTTTGTCGAAATAGTCCTGCACGTAACGCGTCACGCCGTTATAGAGTATCAACTCCTCTGCGGTCAGGCGGAAGGAAACCGTCTGCACGATGCGCGGCGGGAAGATTGCGTGCCCATCGAAGTGGCGCATGTCCTCTTTGAGCCGTCGAATGAAGATGGGATTATCCCCTTGCTGCACGGATTCTGCCAGCAACTCCTTGCGGGCGAAGAAACCGGGGCGCAGCAAATCCAGGAACAGGCGAAAGTTCTCTTCGTCGCCGCGGTGCGGCGTGGCTGTAAGGAAGAGCAAATGCTCGGTTTGACGCGAGAGCACCTCACCCACGCGGTAACGCTGCGTCTTCTCCACCTTGCGTTGCGTCTTGCTCTCGTAGACGGTGGCGCTCAACTTGTGCGCCTCATCCACGATCACCAGGTCCCACCGCACGCTACGCAGCGAATCGCGTACCACATCCTGCTTGAGGAAGTCAATCGAGGCGATGCAATCATCGTGGTCTTCCCAGACATTCGCCGCCCAAGAGGCATTGAGCACACCACGATCCACGATGGTGAAGGGCATTCCAAAGCGCTCCTTCATCTCTCGCTGCCACTGGTACTTGAGATGTCCCGGCGCCACAATGAGGATGCGCCGCGCCAGGCGACGATATTGCAGCTCCTTAACGATCAGCCCGGCCATGATGGTCTTGCCAGCGCCAGGATCGTCAGCGATGAGGAAGCGCACGCGTGGTGTCTTGAGCACGTGATGGTACACGGCTTCGATTTGGTGCGGCAGCGGATCCACCTGCGAGACGCTCACGGCGAGTTGGGGATCGAACTGATAAGCCAGGCGCAGCCGGTGCGCTTCGAGGAAGAAAAATAGATCTTCGGCCGCCGAAGCGCGCTCCAGCACGGTTGTGGCGAGCAACGTCACTTGCGCCAGTTGCGCCTCGGAGATGCGGAGCGGCTTGTAAGTGTGGTTGCCATCATCCAACACGACTTCGAGAAGATAGTAACCGGCGCGCGGTTGAAATTGCTTAACCTCCGCAGTTGTGGGTAGGAAGGGCGCTTGAATGCGCTGACCAGGTTGCAGTTGCACGCTGTCAATCCTCCTCGCTAGATAATCAAGAATCCCACTCGTGCAGTCGGGTATGGTAGGGTCGGGTGTCACGCTGATTCCATCATGGCGGAGTCCCGCCCCCATACACACCCTGCCGACCTTTCTTGCCCCTCGACCGCTCCCAGTTTAGCACAAATTGAAGAATCCGACACCCCTCTCCAACGCCAAGGCGCCGCCACAACCGTGGCGGCGCCTGCCCATCCATCCCAATTCGTCTTCATCCGTGGTAATTCGTATGGGTCAAGAGGATGCTGAACACATGGATAACGTGTTTTTCTACTGCCAGGTCGCCAACGATGCCAAGAAATCTGAAAACCTGGCGCTCTTGGCGGCTTGGCGGTTGTTGAGTATCATCCTGGCGAGTACACCATTCGTCTTAATTCGTGGTAATTCGTGACCAAGCCTTCCCCATCTCCCGCACGCGGCGCAACCGATCCGCCATAGGCCTTCCCAAATACGCCCCGAGGCTCGCGCCCGCCGCAATCCCCAACGCCACTCCCGCCGCCTGGAACACGATGAGCGCTCCCCCCGTGAGCTCGCCCGTCCCCGGCGCCGCCCCCACCATCGCGAAGAGCCCCTTGAACAGCGTGAGGCCCGGCACCAGCGGAATCAGCGCGGCGTTGGTCAGCGCAAAGCCGGGCACGGTG
>JAFGFB010000073.1 GCA_016931315.1 Anaerolineae bacterium | reverse complement strand
TTGAGGGGATGTGCGGCGTCGTGGAAGACGGTATCATTCCTGGATTTTTCGGCTTCGAGACCGGCCAATCGTGCGTCGGCGACCACTTCGCCTGGTTCGTCGAGAACGGCGTGCCGCCCGCCTATCACGAGGAGGCTGCGCGGCGTGGGCTGACCATCCATCAATGGCTCGAAACCTTGGCTGCGCGGCAGAAGCCCGGCGAACACGGACTGCTGGCGCTGGACTGGTGGAACGGCAACCGATCCGTCCTGGTAGACGTGGATTTGACAGGGCTGCTTCTGGGCGCGACGCTGGCGACCCGTCCCGAAGACATCTACCGCGCGTTGATTGAAGCTACCGCTTACGGCGCACGCATCATCATCGAGGCGTTCCAGGCGGGCGGCGTCCCCGTGAACGAGATCGTCGCCTGTGGCGGATTGCCGGGGCGCAATCAGCTGCTGATGCAAATCTACGCCGACGTGACCGGGCGCGAGATCAAGATCGCCGGCACCGAGCAGGCCGGCGCGCTGGGTTCGGCGATGTTCGCCGCGGTCGCAGCAGAGAAAGCGGCTGGCGGTCACCAGAGCATCCTCGAGGCGGCCCAAGCAATGGCTCATCTGCAGGAGCGCATTTACAAGCCCATTCCGGCGCACAAGGCTATCTACGATCAACTCTACGCCGAGTACGTCCGGTTACACGATCACTTTGGTCGCGGCGTCAACGATGTGATGAAGCGCTTGAAGTCGCTGCGTCAGCAGGTGGTTGCAAATGGCTAAATCTTCCAGGGGTAAAAGGAGGTGAATGGCAAAACAATATTCGAGATCGGAAACAGAAGTGCCTGCTAGTGATTGGCGTTTCTAAGCAGACACTTCCAGTCAAGCGACACAGCCCTGATATTGGGCTCTATCGCATGCCAATTATATCTCACACATCTCCGCAAGGAGAACCCAATAAATAAGGAGAGAGGATCATGTTTCGCTTCAAAAAATACGTCTTGCTGTTCGTCTTGGCTGCCACGCTTCTGGCAGCATGTGGTGGCGCCAAAGCCCCGGCAGAAGAGGCTAGTTGTGCTCCAAACTGCAAATACACCGACATGACACTCTGTTATCCGCAGCTTGGCGCTGAAAGCGACTGGCGCACCGCGAACACCGCTTCTTTCAAAGAGACTGCCGGCGAATATGGCGTTCGCCTGATTTTCTCTGATGCCCAGCAGAAGCAGGAAAACCAGATTTCTGCCATGCGCGCCTGCATTCAGCAAGAAGTCGATGTGATCGGCCTGCCCCCGGTTGTTGAAGATGGCTGGGACGCCGTTTTGACAGAAGCCAAGAATGCCGGTATTCCCGTCATCATCGTAGACCGCAGTGTCAGTGCCGATGAATCCCTGTACGCCGCTCATATCGGCTCCGATATGAAATTGGAAGGCGAACGCGCTGCCGAAGAATTCAACAAGCAATTCCCGAATGGGGCAAAAGTCCTCGAACTCTCTGGGACCACCGGCTCCGGCGCCGCCGTTGGACGTGCAGAGGGATTCCGCGCCAAACTCAATCCCAACATCGAGATCATTGACTCGCAAACCGGCAACTTCACCCGCGCTGAGGCCCTCCCTGTGATGCAGGCTTTCCTGCAGAAATACAAACCTGGGGTTGACTTCCAGGGCATCTTCATCCACAATGATGATATGGGCATCGGCGCCATTGAGGCTTTGAAGGCGGCTGGTGTCCAACCCGGCGACCTCTTCATCGTTTCCGTGGACGGCACGCGGGGTGGTTTCCAGGCCATGGTGGATGGCTGGTTCCAGGCTGATGTTGAATGTAATCCGCTGCTCGGGCCGCAGGTACTGGAAATGGGTTTGAAGCTCATGAATGGCGAAACGATTGAGCGGGAAGTGCTGACCAACGAGACAGTCTATTACCCGGACAACGCCGCTGATTTACTACCGTCTCGCAAGTACTAAATCACAAAGTAAGGTCGCGGTAAACACGCGCAGACGAACCTCGGCGATAGAGAAGCGGCGCGGATAAGACGTCGCTTCTCTATCCCAAACATGAACAATTTCGGGTAGGTTACTTCCATGAACGATCCAATAGATGTTGTGAAGATGTTGGAAATCACCAAATCCTTTCCAGGCGTGATAGCTCTCGAGGATGTTGACTTTACATTGAGAAAGGGAGAAATCCATGCTCTGGTAGGAGAAAATGGGGCCGGAAAATCCACGCTGATCAAGGTCTTGACAGGCGTGGAGCAGCCAGATAAAGGCGCCATTGCGCTGGATGACAAGGTTGTCCACGTGCGCTCACCCCAACATTCCCAGGAACTTGGCATTAGTACGGTTTATCAGGAGGTTAATCTCTGTACCAATATCTCCGTGGCCGAGAACATTATGCTGGGACGTGAGCCGCGCCGCTTCGGAAGCATTCACTGGCAAAAGATGAATGAGCTGGCGCGCAAGGCAATCAACCGCTTGAGCCTTGACGTGGATGTGACGCAGCCACTGGGAAATTATTCTGTTGCCATCCAACAGATGGTGGCCATTACACGCGCGCTGGAAGTCCTGTCGGCTAAGGTGCTAATTTTAGACGAACCTACCTCCAGCCTGGATATTCACGAAACGAATTTGCTCTTCGATGTCATGCGCAAACTTAAGAGCGAAGGCATTGGTATCATATTCATTACACACTTTTTAGATCAGATTTACCAGATAGCGGATCGGATTACAGTCCTGCGGAACGGAAAGCTGGTAGGTACGTATGAGGCTTCTTCTATGCCCCGCTTTGAACTGGTCGCTAAAATGCTGGGACGCAGTTTAACTGAGTTGGATGCCATAGCAAAAGTGAAATCCCAGGAAGCAGAGAAAAAGGACCAGCAACATTTGGTTGAAGCAAAAGGACTGGGGCGCGCGAGGTTGCTGGAGCCGGTGGATCTGGAATTGAATGCGAATGAAGTTTTGGGTATCGCCGGATTGTTAGGTTCTGGACGCACGGAGATGGCCGGCTTGATTTTTGGGATTGATGCGCCAGATAGCGGGTCTCTCATTGTTGATGGCGAGAAGGTGAATAAATTTTCTCCCCTTGAATCACTGAAGCGTGGGATTGCCCTGTGTCCCGAAGATCGCAAGGCAGAGGGAGTTGTGGGAGACCTGACCATCCGCGAAAATATCATCCTGGCATTGCAGGCGCGTTATGGCTGGTTCAAATTCATCTCCACGCAAAGACAAAATGAAATCGCCGACAGATATATTCAGTTGTTAGGAATTGTTACACCTTCTGCTGAGCAATTGGTCAAGAATTTGAGCGGCGGCAATCAACAGAAAGTCATCCTTGCTCGTTGGCTGGCAACGAATCCCAAGGTTCTCATTTTGGACGAACCGACTCGCGGTATCGACGTGGGAGCAAAAGCAGAAATTCAAAAACTGGTGATGCAATTAGCAGAGGAAGGCAAATCATGTGTATTTATCTCCTCTGAATTGGAAGAAGTCGTGCGTGTCAGCAACCGCGTTGCTGTACTGCGTGATCATAAGAAGGTTGCTGAATATGCCGGTAGCGTGGATGAGAAGACCCTTATTCAAGCCATGGCAGGAGAAGCATGAAACAGA
>JAFGFB010000072.1 GCA_016931315.1 Anaerolineae bacterium | reverse complement strand
TGCGCCTTCTTTCTGCAGGAGTGATTTTCGTGAACGGGGGCGCAGCCCCCGTTCACGAAAATCACAAAAAGAACCACCCTCTGCGCCTCTTCAGCGTGCCCAAGTGTCTAGACGTATGGTCTCGCCCAGCCGACCTTTGAACTTCCCAATAATTTACCCTGGTCCCACTTCACTCTTGCGTTTTCACTTGTGTGGGGTATTATGCCCACTACGGTGGTTTTTAACCGCCCCAGTTGTGGGCAAGAGGAGTCTAGGATGCATGTATCAAAACTGAGCGCGTTTTGTGACCGTTTCCTCGAGGCGGGCTGGTTGCTGGGAGTGACCATCACCCCAGTCTTCTTCAATGTCTACTCGCAACGCGTTTTTGAACCGGATAAACTCACTACTTTACGCGCCCTGGCGACCGCTATGGCGGTTTTCTGGGTAGTCCGATTCCTCGAGGGTTGGTTGCACAAGAAACAGCCGCTCCCCTTTAGCTGGCGCACCCCGTTGGTGCTGGCAGCGTCGGTCACGATGGCGGTTTATATTCTGACCTCGCTCTTTTCGCTGGTGCGTTTTACCAGTTTTGTCGGCTCCTATCAGCGACTTCAGGGCACCTACACCTTTTTCAGCTATCTGGTCATTTTCTTTGCGTTGTTGACCAGTTTGCGAACCCGGGCACAGCTAAGCCGGTTGATCACTGTGTTGATATTAAACAGCCTCCCTGTAGCGCTTTACGGAATTATCCAGCGAAATGGATTGGACCCTCTGCCTTGGGCGGGGGATGTTCAGCGCCGCGTAGCTGCCAATATGGGCAACGCTATCTTTGTGGCAGCCTATTTGATTATGATTGCCCCACTAACAGCGGCGCAAATCGTGGAGAGTTTTCGGGATATTTTGCGTTGTGAGCGGGCGCGGGTGACGGATATTCTGCGAGCCTCTGGCTATATTTTCATCTTCGTGGTGCAGTTGCTGGCTATTGTTTACTCACAAAGCCGCGGTCCGTTCCTGGGTATTGGGGTGGCGTTGCTGTTATTGCCTTATCTATTGTTCATTGTGTTGCAGCGGCAGGCTGTTGCCGCGGATTCCACCCGCCATCCCTGGTATCGTGATCTGTTGGGCGGATTGGGGTTGGCTATCGGGTCTATTGCCGCAGCGGGAATTCTGACCGGTTTGGGTGTGTTATTGCCCTTCAAAGCGGCGACTTACATTGGCGCCGGTTTGGGGGTGTTAGCATTTGGTGGAATCTGGCTATATATGATTGTCGAGCGCAAGGGCTGGCGCTGGTTGTGGATTGGTTGGGCAAGCGTGGGCATCCTGATGGCCTTGGCATTGCTGGCAATCAACCTGCCTGGGCCGCTGCAGAGCTGGGCACGCGGCAACGCTACGATTGGGCGTATGACGCGCATTCTTGATTGGGAGAGTGGTTCGGGACGCGTGCGTACCCTTATTTGGGAAGGGGTGCAAGATCTGATGCTGCCGCATGACCCGCTCCAGTACCCGGATGGGAAACAGGATATCTGGAATTCCCTGCGTCCATTGGTGGGTTATGGACCCGAATCCATGTATGTGGCGTATAACAGCTTCTACAAGGTGGAATTGGGGCATATCGAATCTCGCAACGCTTCGCCTGATCGTTCGCACAATGAAACCCTGGATACCCTGGTGAATAGCGGGGTGCTGGGCTTAGTCGTCTATGTGTGGCTCTTTGGCGCGGTTGTTTACTGGGGGCTGCATTGGCTGGGCTTAATTGTGGGTCGCCGGCAGTTTGGACTGTGGGTAGGGCTGATGGGGGGAATTGCCCTGGCGCTGTGGGGTGTATTCATTTCCATGGGACGCGCTTATCTCTTTGCGGTGGCGGTTCCAATTGGCTTTGTTGCGGGAACGGGACTTTATCTTACCTGGGTTGCCTTCCGCGTCAGCCTGCGTGGCAGAACGGTAGTTGACCCTGCCTATACCTTACATCCCCATACCATTCTGCTCGTGGCGTTGCTAAGCGCGATTTTGGGGCATTTCGTGGAGATTAACTTCGGGATTGCGATTGCCGCAACCAGGACGACATTCTGGGCGTTTGCGGGCTTGTTGGTGGTATTAGGGCTGCAATGGGTCCCCGCTTTGGTGGTTCCCGAACCGCAGGTTGATCAAGGCGCGGTAAAATCTTTGGCCGCCGCGCATGCCCGCGCCAATAAACGCAGGGTTCCATCATCTTCTAGCGCTGCTTCATGGATGATTCCTGTTGTCGTTTTGAGCCTGGTGGGGCTTTTTGTGTTGAGCACGCTGGCTTATGATTTTATCAATAACCCGGCGCGTTTAGCGGATGCGGGTGACATTTTCTGGAACTCGTTGACGCAGATCTATGTCAAGCAACAACGTGCCTTTGGTGGTCTGATGATTGTGGCTTTCACCGGCGCGTTGTTTGGCGTTATTGGTTTAGGCGAACTGGAGCGTGAGGGGCTACTGGCGGAAAGACAGGGCACGCCGTGGCGAAAGATTGTGCCCACTTATGCGGGCATTACCGTGTTGGGTTTCCTGATCTTTGGCGGCATTATTGCCGGTACACAAGCACAATTAACCCAGGCTGTAGTGCGCAACATTGAAGATTATGTCACAGTGGGTGTACAACTGGCTAACCTGTTGGGGCATTATTATGCCCTGATTTTCGTGCTGGCAGTAGCGATTGCCTGGTTCTTGCTGCGGGAGACTCCGTCCACACAGCATGGCGGAACCTCGTGGGGCTGGGGGGCATTGTTAGGTGGACTGTTGTTGGTTGGATTCCTGGTCATCGGCCCTTATTGTTATGATCTGGTGCGGGCTGATATTCTCTACAAACAAGGACTTGGTTTTGCGAATAGCTCTAACCCTGTCGAAATGCAGGTAGGTATTGCGCATTATGAGAAAGCCATGGAACTTGCGCCACGGGAAGATTACTATCTTCTGTTCTTAGGGAAGGCATTGCTCTCCTTTGCGCAAACTTCCTCTGAGGAGGTGACTGACGCGCAGCGTTTGGACGCGCTCAATCGCACCCAAGAGATTCTGCAGCAGGCGCGGGAAATCGCCCCACTGAACACCGATCACAGCGCAAATCTGGCGCGTTTCTACCGCAGTTGGGCTGCACGTACTACGGTCAGCGAGGAAAGGCAGGCCTTGTTGCGCGAGGCAGAGACCTACTACCAGCAAGCTCTGCGGTTGAGCCCTAACAACCCGGTGTTGTGGAATGAGTTGGCAATTCTCTATGCCTTTGATTTGCAGGATCAAGAGGCTTATGCTCGCACCATCGAGCATTCGCTGGCGCTGGACCCCGAATTTGAGGAGACCTGGAGCCTCTCCGCCGATGTGAAGGCCAATATTGCCGGGGATTTGAAAGGGGCGATTGCGGATTACCAACACGTGCTCGAGCTTACGCCGGGCGCATGCACCGTGCGCCGGGTGTTGGGCAATTTACAATTACAAGAAGAACTTTGGGCCGACGCGGCAGTGGTTTTGGAAGAGACAACGGAGCTTTGCCCGACGATGGCTGACTTGTGGGATATCTACCGCATGTGGGCTATTGCAACATATTATCAAGCAGATACCGCGCGGGCCTTGACGTTAGCCCAGCAGGCGCTGGCTTTGGCGCCGGAGAGCCAACGCGAGACGGTTGAGCAGCTCGTCGCTTTCCTATCACAGCCACAGACCCCGTAATGAGCACCTATCTGGTCGTTTTCGTGGGGGCTTTGTTGCTGGCGGTGGTGGGGACACCGCTTGCCCGTAAGGTCGGCTTGCGCCTGAATGCGGTGGACCAGCCTGATGTGCGTCGCAAAGTACATACCGTCCCTACCCCGCGCCTGGGAGGGTTGGCGATTTTCGGCAGCACCCTCGTCGCAGCGTTGTTGCTAGGCAATCGTTATAACATCACGCAGCTGGCAAGCATCCTTGTTGGCGCCACACTGATTTCATTTCTGGGGTTTTGGGACGATCGCTTTACTCTATCCCCGTGGGTAAAACTCCTCGGACAGATTTTTGCTGCTGGGTTGTTGATCGTGACCGAAGTTTCTATCACGATGTTGCCTATACCACTGTTGAATTATGGCGCATCCGTTTTGTGGATAGTGGGCATCACCAATGCCTTCAACTTGCTCGACAATATGGATGGCCTCTCAGGGGGGGTAGCAGCGATTGCGGCGGCTTATTTTGCCCTGATGTGCAGTTTCTCCGGGCAATATCTGGTCGGTGCGCTGGCTATTGCAGTGATGGCGGCTTGCATCGGTTTTCTCATCTACAACTGGACTCCAGCGAACATCTTCATGGGTGACTCTGGCAGCCTGTTTCTGGGCTTCCTTTTGGCTGCAATCGGTATCAAACTGCGCTTTCCTGATAATGTGCCTTTTGTGACCTGGATGATTCCGCTCTTGGTGTTGGGAGTCCCTCTCTTTGATACGACGCTGGTCACCATCTCGCGCCTGCGGCGTAGACTTAATCCCATGACCACACCTGGCACCGATCATAGTTCACACCGGCTGACCTATGCAGGTCTAACCCGCCGGGAAGCGGTATTGGTGTTGTATCTTGTAGGTTTCTTCCTGGGCTTAGTGGCGTTGTTTGTCATGCGCGCCTCCGTGTTTGAGGGGTATTTGATGGGCGGTTTAGCGATTGTGTCAGCCTGTTATGGGCTTTGGCGCATGGAGCATCCACCATTCTGGCCCCCGAAGCCGCGTGCCCCCCAATGATTTTCGCCTTTGAAGTGCATTGGTATTGGGCTTTTGAATATGGGCCCTTATAAACGAATTTTTGGTGGTATAATTCTGCTAAATTCGGAACAGGTGTGTTGAAGAACGTCAAGATGCATACGGGATGGCGCAAAAGCCATATTCTGGCACGCTATCTCTGTGTTGACCATTTTCTAAGGAGTTGCATATGTCGAAAAAGTTTATGTTCGTCGTTAGCGCGGTGTTGGCGCTGTCGTTGCTGTTGAGCGCTTGCGGAGAGACCGCGACATCAGAGCCAACTGTGACCCCCACCTCTACGCCGCAGCCGACAACTGCGCCTGCTACAGCAGAAGCGCAGACCCCTGCTGCCGAGTCTACCGAAGTTGAGCCGGCATCCTGTCAGGTGTACCCTCTGACGGTTCCCGTGCGCCCGCCGGATGATACGGACTATGTCAAGGGAGTCAATCCGGATGAGGCTACGGTGACGATTATAGAGTATGCAGATTTCCAATGCCCGGCATGCTCTGCAATGGCGCCTATCGAGCGTGAGTTCCTCACTGCGCATCCAGAAGTGCGCCTGGTTTACCGGCACTTCCCGCTGAGCTTCCACGAGCACGCGGGCGTCACGGCCGCGGCAGCAGAGGCAGCTGGCGCGCAGGGAAAGTTCTGGGAAATGCACGATTTGCTCTATGAGCGGGCTTCGGAGTGGAATGCGCTTACTGCTGAGGAGACGCGGGCAAAGATGACGGACTATGCTGCCGAACTCGGTCTGGATGTCACGCGCTTCGATGCCGAGGTAGACGGCGGCGTGTATACCGAGAAGATTGACCGCCATCTTGCTGAGGCAAGCCAGCTGGGGTTGCCTGGTACACCGAGCTATATCTTTGATGGTTTGGTCTATCCTGCCGATCAGATGGGAATTTCCTATCAGGGGTTGGAGGCTTTCCTCCCGATTGCAGCGAATCTGCTGGCTCTACAGCCCCGTCAATATACGGACCTCCCTCCGTTGGTATTGGATACGACGAAAAGTTATGAGATCACGGTCAAGACTTCACAGGGTGAGGTGGTTTTTGAGTTGGATACCACTGGCGCACCTACTCAGGTCAACAGTTTCCTCTTCCTTGCCCAAGAAGGCTGGTATGAAGGGAACGAATTCTTCTTTGTTATGGACAATTTCGCTGCGGTGACGGGTGATCCTTCGAACACTGGCAGCGGTAGCCCCGGCTATTATTGCATCGGCGAGAACGTCGGGACATTTGGCGAAGCGGGGTTGGTGGGTCTGGTACCGAATGGCCAATTCTTCTTTACCCTTGGCGCCGAAGCGTCCCAGCTTGATGGGGCTTATCCGGTCATTGGTCGGGTCACCAAGGGCCTGGAGGTATTGGACAAACTGCGGCGTTCGGATTCGACGGATACCACAGTCCCGATAGACCGTGTTGAGACAGTCCAGGTTTCAGTAAAGTAAGCTGTGATGGTTTTTCGGCGCCGCGTGCCACGCGGCGCCGAAAATAGTTTCTCAATGGGAAGAATTATGCCAGATCGTAAACTTATTTTGTGGCTCGTGGTCGCTCTCTTCGCCGCGATTTTATTGGCGCTGAGTTTGGGCTGCCTGGGACTTGCGCTACTCACTACCTGGGTGCGCACGATTGAGATTGAGCAGCGTGAAATGACGGCGATAATCGCTGCTTGTGCCGGACTTTTAGGCCTGGGGCTTGCCGGCGCTTTGTTGCTCAGCGGGCTGGAAGTCTGGTTGGGGCGTCCCGCGCCGTTGCTTCAGCCCCGGCGCGCCTGGATCACGCTCGCAGTCTTTCTCGCGGTCAGTGCCATTGGGGGCGTCCTGCTTGCCTCGGCGGGGCGCTTTGATATCGTCCTGGCGCCTTTCCATGTGGCGTTGATTACTTTGCCGGCCTTGCTCTTTTACGCTTTCGCCTTGCTTGCCGGAGGTAGTCTGGCGGGTGTTTCCCGGCGTCAGGCTGTGTTGCTCTTCACCAGTGGCGTGATTGCCACCTTGATGGCAATTCCAGCCGAACTCCTGGGTCTGGTGCTCAGCAGTTTCCTGGTGGCGCTGGGAGCAGTTTTTATTCCCGGCGGGCAAGCGGAATTGGAGGGGTTGGCGTTGCAGCTGGAGCAGTGGTCACAACTGGCGCCAGAGGCTTTGACGCCAGATGCCCTTACTACGCTTTTCGCTTCCCCTATCGTGCTCATGGTGGCATTCATTACCCTGGCGGTGATTACGCCTATGGTTGAGGAAGTGCTGAAAACGGCGATTTTGGTAGGCATTGGCTTCCGCAGACGTCCGCGTCCGCTGCAGGCTTTTCTATGGGGCGCGGCAGCTGGGCTGGGGTTTGCCGTTGTCGAGGGGGTTTTCAATAGCGCCGCGAGCCTCACGGATGTTGTCAGCTGGTTTGCCGGCATTGGCACACGCATTCCGGCTACCGCGATGCACGCTTTCACCAGCGGCTTGATTGGATTGGGCTGGGGGTATTTCTGGAGCGGAAGCAAACGCTGGATGATGCCGCTAGGTTATGCCGTGGCGATTTTGTTCCATGGCTTGTGGAATTTCAACGTTATTGCCGTCGCTGGGGCGCAAGCCTTATTGACCTTGCCCCCATGGTTGACTGGCACAGCTGCCGTGATAGGGGTAGTGATTGTGGGCGTGCTGGCGCTTATCGCGATGTTGGGCACGCCTGGGGTCCCGGCGTTCTTGCGGAGGCGGATGGCACAGGTACAGTGAGGCGTTTAGAGCTAAACCAAGCGGCGGCGCTTTATGCGCCGCCGCTTGGGGTATATTAGACATCCAGGTTCTTGACTTCTTTGGCGTGGCTTTGGATGAAGCGGCGACGCGGCGCGACTTCACTGCCCATGAGCATGGTGAAGACACGATCAGCCTCGGCTGCGTCTTCGATTTGTACTTGCAACAGCGTGCGCCCTGCGGGATCCATAGTCGTTTCCCAGAGTTGTTCCGGGTTCATCTCACCCAAACCCTTATAACGTTGCAGGGTTACCTTGCGATCTCCCAGGGTCTCCAGCATCTTCTGTAGTTCGGGATCCGTATAAACGTATTGGGATTCTTTGCCCGATTTCACGAGATAGAGCGGGGGCTGCGCCAGGAAGAGATGCCCCTTTTCGATCAACGGTTGCATATAGCGGAAGAAGAAGGTGAGCAACAAGGTGGCAATGTGTGCCCCGTCTACGTCAGCATCGCACATGATGATGACGCGATTGTAACGAATGTTCTCCAGGCTAAATTGATCGCCCACACCGCAGCCCAGCGCGGAAATGATCGCCTGTACCTCTTTGTTGCTCAGGATTTTGTCGAGCGCGGCGCGTTCGGTGTTGAGAATCTTGCCGCGCAACGGCAGAATTGCCTGGAAGTGGCGGTCACGTCCCTGTTTGGCTGAGCCGCCGGCGCTATCACCCTCGACGATGAAGAGCTCTGATTTTGAGGGATCGCGCGAAGAGCAATCCGCGAGCTTCCCCGGTAAGGTGAGGCTCTCCAAGGCACTCTTGCGGATCACTAAGTCACGGGCTTTGCGTGCAGCGGCGCGAGCTTTGTACGAGGTCAGACATTTTTCTCCGATGCGACGTGTGGCGCGGGAATCTTGTTCCATGAACTCTCCCAACGCCTCTGCCACAGCTGCTTCCACCAGGGTTTTCACTTCCGGATTCATCAGCTTGACTTTGGTCTGACTTTCGAACTGTGGATCGGGAATTTTGACGCTGATAATTGCCGTTAGCCCCTCGCGCACATCATCGCCAGTAAGGTTCGGGTCGCTATCTTTGAGTAGCCCCGCTTTGCGCATGCCATCGTTGATGGTGCGGGTGAGTGCCGAGCGGAAACCGGTGAGGTGCGAGCCGCCGTCAATGGTGTTGATGGTGTTGGCGAAGGTCAACGCCGTCTCACGGTAGCTATCGGTGTATTGGAGCGCTACCTCGACATAGGTGCCATCCATTTCCTTTTCGACATAGACCGGCGCGTGGAGTGGCTCCAGATTACGGTTGAGGTAGTGGACGAAGGACAGAATTCCGCCCTCAAAGTAGAAGGTCATACGGTGCGGGAAGGGAGTTTCACGTTCATCTATTATTTCGATGGTCACGCCGCGGGTGACAAAAGCCATCTCGCGGAAGCGCTGCGCCAACGTGTCGAAGCTGTAATCCACGTCTTTGAAAATCGTCGGATCGAAGCGGAAGGTCACCGTGGTACCCGTTTCTTTGTATCCGGTCTTATTCACCTGTTTGACGGGTTCTTGAGGAATGCCACGGTGGTAACGCTGGAGGTATAGCCCATCAGGCTGACGTACTTCCACCTCCATCCATTCGGAGAGGGCGTTCACGGCAGATACGCCGACGCCATGCAAGCCGCCGGAGACTTTGTAACCCCCACCGCCGAACTTGCCACCCGCATGCAGCGTGGTGAGCACAACTTGCAGGGCGGAAATGTGTTTCTCTGGATGTTCACCTACCGGGATACCGCGCCCGTTGTCCCAAACCGAGATCGTGTTATCTGGACGGAGGGTGATGCAGATATGGTCGCAGAAGCCGGCAAGCGCCTCGTCAATGGAGTTATCCACGACCTCATAGACCAGATGATGGAGCGCATGCACATCAGTGCCGCCGACATACATGCCGGGGCGACGGCGTACAGCCTCAAGTCCTTCTAATATTTGAATGCTGGATGCATCGTATTTTAAGTTATTGTTTTGTTGCTTCTCTGCCATAATCATTCTCTGTCTTCACGATTTGAGCCGGGTTGATTCTGATTCCCGGTTTTTTCAAGCGTCTGATATCGGAACCTAGGTTGACCGGGGTACTTGCGCGGCATTGCGGGCGAAGGCGTTTTGCAGCAATCGCAGATATGCCAACCGCTCCTGGTAAAAGATGAACAATGTAATGATCAGGGCCGTGTTAATGATGGCGTGGCCTCCAATCCCTACGATTGTTGCCCATGTATCAGGTTCAGGCAGCGACCAGACAAAGTTCAAGCCCTGAGTAAGGACCAGTGTAAGTAGCAACAACTGCATAACCCCGGGGAAATCCACCCGCGCCAGAAGCAGGCTTTCCTGCAGCGCGCGCAGGGGGGGATGGCGCAATTGTACCATGCCCGGAATAGTATAGACGAAGTGTACTCCAACAAACAACCCCAGCGATAGGAAAAACAGGCTGATAGCGGGTATCAACGCCTGGCTGATCATGGTGCCGACACTCATCACCAGGGAGGCCGTTAATGCAGCGCTTCCGACGCCGAATAGCAAGACCACTGTGAGCCTGACCAATTGTCCCCAAAGCCGGGGCGCGGCAGCAGGACCGGGCACGGGGGCCTCGGTATGACTGACTACCTGCCGGCCTACCTGTGTGAGATAAAAAGCGCTGATACCCAGTCCCAAAATGGTAAGTAACGCAATCCACCCCAGGCTTGCCCCAGGCGTGGGGACCGGAATTTCCGTGCGCGGTCCCAGCGGGTTACTGAGCACCTGGCGTAGTCCCATGAGCACTGGAGTTCCCAGGATGGGCGCCGGACTAAGCGTTGAAAACAGGTCGAAGCTGGCGCTAAATTCTGTTAGGGCTGTACTGATGGCCTGGTATAGCGGTTGCGTATCAGCCGTCGGCGCTGTTTTTGCTGCCGCAATCAGCGGCTCTACCAGCGACTTTGCCGAGAGGCGCGGCCCCAGCCACAGGAACAAGTCCAGCAGCACAGGCGGCAGAAGCAGTTGTGGAGCGTGTGCCAGGAGCTCAAAAGCGCTGGTCAGACAGGCTACCACCCCAGCCGGTGGGCGCGGCTCTTCCTTGTTTTCTGGATGTTCGTTCACGCAGTTATTTTACCACGAACAGCCCGAAAGACGAATCTGGATCGCGGGGGGAGGGTATACGACAAATTATTGGCCGCATAACACTTCATATCAGGCATGGCATGCCTTTTTGAAGAAAAAGTGGTTTTGGACGCGGCGCCGTACCCGGCGCCGTGTCCAAAACATAGAAAAGATCCTCTTCGTCTGTTTGCACGACCTCTTCCAGTTTTTCCCAACAATCTGTCCTATACCCGCGGGGGGATGTTTTTGCGGCAGCGCCCCGCGTTGCCGCAAAAACACTCTCTTTCATCAGACGTGGCTGAGTTCTCTATTAGCGAGGCCAGGGGGGACCACTTGGCGCAGAATCATCAAACCAGGTGGTGTAGAGTTCCCTGAAAATGCCGCTATCGTGCAGTTGGAGCAGTGTTTCGTTAAACCAGTCACGGAAATTGGAATCTCCCTGCGGCAATACATAACTAATCGGGCGATAGGTCAGACGCTCATCCATGAGCGTGAAGCCGGCTTGACGGTAGAGTGGCGCCAATACCAGCCCCCGTTCCGCGAGGAGTGCGGCGACCTGGCCCTGTTGCAGCGCCGCAACGGCCGCGTCGCGATCTGGGAAGGTGATGGTGTTGAGCGCGCCGCCGGCCAATTGGGTTAGCTGGGCGACTGTTGCTGCACCTTCAGAGCCACTGATGACACCCACGGGTTGCCCTACAAGTTCTTGCAGGCTGCGGTAGGGCGCAGCGCTGAGAGAAAAGATGCTCACCCCATCATCAAACAGTATGGTCGAGACCTCGGCTTGTAGCTCAATCTCCCGTGAGTGCACCCACCCCCCTGCAAGTACATCCACTTCACCATTGAGCAACGTCTGCAAGCCGGTGGCACGTGTTACCGGCACCATCTGCACCGCCTGGCGATCTCCAAACCACATTTCGGCAACGCGCTCGAGCAGCCGTATCTCAAAGCCCGTTGGGACGCCATCATCGCGATCGGCGGAATAGGGCCACAAATCCTGAAGGTATCCTATGCGGAGCGTGCCGCGTTCTTTCACCCGGGCGCTCAGATCACCGTTGAAGCGTTCTTGGGGGGCATCGCCCAGGGTGGGCGTAGGTGAGCTGCCGGCGAGGCGCGCTAGCGTCGGTGCGGGTGTGCCCGGCAGCCAACGAGCATAGAGCTCGGTGAGCGTCCCATCGGCTGCCATATCTTGGAATGTGAGCGCCAGCAAGTTGGCAAAGAAAGGATCGTTCTCCCGGAAGCCAATGGCGAACGGGATCTGGGTGTATTGGCCGACAATCTCAGCGCCGTTGACCGTGCGTCGTGCGCGCTCTAAGCGGTGGCGTTCGTCAGCATAGGCATCAATTTGCCGCGTGCGCAGAGCTTCTGTTACCTGGAAGAAGTTTTCATAGGCGGTGAGGGTGGGTGTGATTGTGGTGACTGCTTCAATCTGACGTGTGGTGTCCGTCCAGCTGATGACGCCAATACGTCGTCCACTGGAATCGCTCAAGGCGTTGATGCCGGTATCGGTGAAGGTGAGCAGCGCTTGCCCGTTGATGAAATATGGCGGGCTGAAATCAATGCTCTGCTCGTTGTTGCGGGTGTAGGAAACCCCTGCCAGTACAATATCTACATTGCCATCCATAAGGTGTTGCGCCGCGGTATCGGAGCGCAGCTGTCGAAAGATTACGGCGTCGGAATTTCCCAACCAACGCTGCGCCAGTTCGTGCGCCAGGTCAATCTCCAATCCTGAGAGCTCTCCGTTGGCGCTGATGAAGGAAAACGGTTCGAGATCATAGCGAATGCCTACAATGATGGCTCCCCGCTGACGGATGCGCGCTGCTGTCGTGACCTGGTCGGGGAAAGGCTCTGGCGTAGGCGCAGCATACGTGAGTACCGGTTCTTCCACCGGCTCTTGCTCGAGCAATTCCATGATATCGGAGCACCCTGAAAGCACAATGATTCCCAAGACCCATAATAGTGACAGCAAACGACGCATCGTCAGCAATCCTCCCCATTGAACATGCACGGTATGATGCCGCCCCTCAACTTTACCACAAAGGCACAGAGGCACAATAGCAATCAACTCTCAGCGCTTCTTTCTGCAGGTGTGATTTTCGTGGACGGTGCGCAGCCCCGTCCATGAAAATCACAAAACAACCTGCTTCGGTGTCTCTTCGGCATGTCAAAGTGTCTAAACATATTGTCTGACCAGGTTTAGCCTTTGAGCTTTCCAATAATTTGTCCTATACCGGGTGCGTTTCAACTATTGGGAAAAAGCAAGATACCTATCATGCAAACGCCTTTCCTTTGATTGATTTTTGTGATGGGGCTTTGCCCCATCACAAAAATCAATTTTCTCATGCGTCCCGTACGGACGCCTGAAATTTTCGCCCCCGTTTTGAAACGCACCCTCCTATACCTCTGGTATTTGAAAAAACGAAAAATCAGTTATAATAGCTAACTAATCGTGTTGAATGCGATAGGATATGCGGAGCATCACTTGTGGCTGAGATGGTTAGCCCAAAGATGGACAAAGCTCTATATCCTGTCGTGAGAGCGAATTTGTAAAGGAGTTCAAGGTTAGAATATGAAGACGTTGGGATTTCTCAATCATTATGCGCGCAAGTATTTGCGCGCGCTCATTCTTACGGTTGTCAGCATGGTATTGTTGGTGGGTGCGCAGCTGATCACCCCCTGGTTAATCCGTAATCTGGTTGCTACCATCACTGCCCCGGGAGCGACCCTCGAAGCTATGACTACAGTCACGCGCCTGGCATTGATTGCACTGTTAGTGCATTTGATACGTGGCTTCTTGCAGTTTGTGCGGAGCTACATGGGGCATGTTGCGGGTTGGGGGGTCGTCGCTGATGTGCGCCGAGAAATCTACCGGCACTTGCCGCGACTCTCGTTGCGCTTCTACGAGGACAAGCAGACGGGGCAATTGATGTCGCGCGTCGTCAACGATTCGGATATGTTCGAGCGTCTCATCGCGCATGCCATTCCGGATGTGGCGGTCAATGTGTTGACGCTTATTGGGGTAACCGCAGTGTTGTTGACCATCAACTGGCAGCTGATGTTGCTCAGCCTGATCCCCATCCCCTTCATTATTCTCTCGATGCGCGCTTTTGCAAAGTATGTTCGCCCGGCTTTTGTAGTGCGACAGAAGGAACTTGGCGAGCTCAATGCCACGCTCAATGATAATCTTGCCGGTATACGTGAGATCAAAGCCTTCACCCGCGAGGAATTGGAGGCGGGGCGGGTTGGCGAGCGGATTGCGCGCTATCGTGATTCGCTGCTTCGCGCGTTGCGGTTGATGGCGACCTTCCATCCCTTTGTGCAGTTCACCTCTTCGCTGGGAGTGATTTTGATGATTTACTTCGGCGGAAAATTGGTGCTGCAACAGGTTCTGCCTCTGGAAGATTGGGTGGCTTTCTACCTGTATCTGGACCTGTTTTACCAACCCATACGGATCTTGGGGGATGCCTGGGAAGGTATACAGGAAGCGCAGGCGGGCGCCGAACGTGTTTCCGAATTGCTTCAGGAGGAACCGACGGTCGTTGAGGCGGTAGACGCTATCACGCTGCCGGAGCCAGTTCAGGGCGCTGTTACTTTCAATGACGTCAGCTTTGCGTATAGCGCCGGGGAACCGGTGTTGGAACATATCACCCTGGAAATCCCTGCGCGCAGCGTGGTGGCGCTGGTGGGACCTACCGGTGTGGGGAAGACCACCCTGGCGAGCTTGATTCCGCGTTTCTACGACGTGTGTGAGGGCAGCATTACGCTTGATGGGCATGATTTGCGCACGCTAAAGGCAGATAATCTGCGACGTCAGATCAGCATTGTCTTGCAGGATGTTTTCCTCTTTCATGGGACGGCGCGGGAGAATATTCTCTTTGGCAAGCCCGATGCAACGGAGGAAGAGGTGATTTCTGCGGCGCGTATTGCCAACGCGCATGACTTCATCATGCGCTTGCCCAATGGCTATGATACGATGATTGGCGAGCGCGGTGTGAAACTTTCTGGGGGACAGAAGCAACGCCTGGCGATTGCGCGGGCGGTGCTCAAGGATGCCCCTATCCTCATTCTCGATGAGGCCACCTCATCGGTAGATACTGAGACGGAGCTGTTGATTCAGCAGGCGCTGGAGCGCTTGATGGTGGGACGGACCACCCTGATTATCGCACACCGCCTTTCTACGGTGCGCAACGCGGATAAGATTGTGGTCCTGGAAGGCAATACTATTGTGCAGATGGGCACGCACCAGCAGTTGCTTGCCCAGGAAGGGCTGTACCGCCATCTCAATATGGTGCAGATGCAGATGGAGCCATTGGTAATCCCCGGGAATGGCGCAACGTCAATAGTCGCTCAGCCTGCGTAGAGCCGCTTCTTACGAATAAGGACGGCGACGGCTAAAGGGACTAAATAACGTACGGGCAATCCTTCTCGAATGCGGCGGCGCAATTCGGTGGCGCTGATGTGGAGCGGCGGCAAATCTAACCAGATAAGCTGCCGCTCCAGTGTTGGAAGATGTTTCTGCAAAATCTCAATCGGCGCCGGGCGGTCGGGACGGTGCATGACGGCAAGGTCCGCGAGTTCAAGGATTTCTTCCGGTGCATGCCAGGTGAGGAAATCTCGCAGCGAGTCTTCTCCAAGCAACAGGCTCCACGAGGTCACCTGCGGATATTCTAGCCGTAGCAACCGCAGCATATCCACTGTGTAGTGGGGACCTGGGCGGTTTGCATCCACACGCGAGAGTGCAAAAGCGTCGTTATCCGCGATAGCTGCCTGGACGAGCGCGACGCGGTCAGCAATTGGGCTTAAATCTGCATGTCTTTTGTGCGGTGGCTCTCCTGCGGGGACAAAGACCACGCGCGCCAGATTTAACTGCACCCGCGCCGTCTCTGCCAGCGCTAGATGTCCGTAGTGTGGGGGATCGAAACTCCCGCCTAAAACTCCAAAGCGTAGTTCATCATGCACTGGTTGGGATTCCACTTTTGTTTCCCTCACCTCGTCGTGCTTACTTGCCGCGCAGTCCACGCAGAATGCGCTCGGTGTTGAAGGGGAAACTGTTGAACCAAATGCCGGTAGCCTGGTGCACCGCATGATGCATCGCCGCGGCGACGGCGATGAAGGGCATTTCTGCCATACCGCGCGCCCCCCAAGGACCATTCGGCTCGGGATTCTCGATAATGATGGTCTCGACTTTGTCCGGAATATCCGCAATGGTGGGAATCAGATACGTGCTGAGGGAGTCGGTGAGCGGGTATCCATTGCGCTCAATGAAGTGTTCCATGGTGGACCAACCCAGCGCTTGAATCACCCCACCCTCAATTTGGCCCTCTACCAACCGGGGATTGATAGCCTGTCCCACATCGTTAGCACAGGTGATTTTGGTGACATGCAACAGGCCCATCTCTGTATCTATGCTGAGCTCCATACCGACAGCCACATAGCCATAGGAAAAATTCGGGTCCCCAAAACCGGTTTCTCGATCAATGGGGGTGGTCTTGGGCGCCAGGTAGGTGTATTCCGCCTTGGCGGGTCGCTCTTCTGCGCGCCATTTTTCCAGCGCAACCTCTGCTGCGCCGCGCACGGCATTGCCAATCATGAATGTCATCCGTGAAGCCGAGCAGGAACCGGAGTTTTCGGTGATGGCGGTGTCAGCCGGCGCCACCTCAACCCGCTCGATGGGCACGCCCAGCGCTTCGGCAGCCATCTGCCGAATGACGGTGCGCGTTCCTTGTCCCACATCGGAGCTGGCGGCAAAAACGGTCACTTCCTCAATCTCATCTACCCCGCGCAATGTGATTCCCGCCCAGGCATTTTCCTGATAACCAAAGGAGAAACCCACATTCTTGAACGCCAGGGCGATGCCGACGCCGCGCTGCTGAGCGGGAGCGTCTTCGGGGCGTTTTTCTGGTTGCGGCGCCTGCCATCCCTCAGCCGTGCGTTTCCAGCCCATGGATTGAGCTGCGGCGATAAGGCTTTGCTCCAGCCCGCGACCATCATCAGGGAGGGGTTTACCCCACGGCATGGGTTCGCCGGCACTCACAATGTTGCGTACGCGGAACTCGACCGGGTCTATGCCCAGAGCTTCTGCCAGTTTGCTCATCTGCGATTCGGCGATGAAATTCCCCTGCGGCGCGCCAAAGCCACGGAATGCACCCCCCGGCAGGTTGTTTGTATAGACGCCGCGCACCTCGGTTTTGACATTTGGCACCCGGTAAGGCCCATTGACGGTGAGCAGCAAATTGCCCAACACCTTGTTGGTAGTGTAAACATAGGCGCCAGCATCGGCGATAACATGCGTTTCCGCCGCTAGCAGATGTCCTTCGGCATCAGCAGCCCAACGTGCATGGGCAAAAACCCGGTGTCGTTTGTGATGCCCGATAATGGATTCCCGGCGTGTCCACACAATTTTTACGGGACGTTGCAACCGTAGCGCCGCCAATGCGGCGACAATTTGCACGGAGAGGTCCTCTTTGCCGCCGAAGGCGCCACCGATGGCGGGGAGGATCATGCGCACGCGCTCCTCGGGTAGCCCTAGCGCGTGCGCAATCTGGCGACAATCCTCGTGAATCCATTGCGTGCTGGCGATGATGGTTACGCGTCCTTCTTCATCGATGTAAGCGACCGCGGCTTCTGGCTGCAGGAAGGCGTGTTCCTGCCCCGGAATTTCGTAATCGGCTTCGATGACCACGGCCGCCTGATCCCAAACCGCATCCACATCCCCCCTGCGGATGCGGTGGCGCGAGGCCACATTGCCTTCAAAGACCAGTTCTGGGTGGATGGGGGTTCCGGGATAGGCAGGGTGCAGCACTGGCGCCCCCGGCTCCAAGGCGTCGCGCGGGTCGGTCAAGACGGGAAGGTTCTCAAATTCGATTTCAATGAGGTCGCGCCCTTTCGCTGCGGCTTCTTCGGTCTC
Organism: Anaerolineae bacterium; assembly: GCA_016931315.1. Classification (GTDB taxonomy): domain Bacteria; phylum Chloroflexota; class Anaerolineae; order B4-G1; family SLSP01; genus JAAZNO01. The sequence goes on along the minus strand of JAFGFB010000072.1, from coordinate 21,421 downwards.
CGCCACTACAGCGGCAATTTGATCTCCCACGAAGCGAGCAATGTCGGTCCCTTCTTTGGGGTCTCCCGGTCCACATAGCACCGGCTGGTCGGGGTATTGCAACCCATATTCATTTACAGGGACATCGAGTGATGTGAAGACGGCCACCACGCCGGGGACCGCCAGAGCTTTGCTGGCGTCCACGCTGAGCACGCGTGCGTGTGGGCGTCCGGCAAAACGCAGTTTCATGTGCAGTTGCCCCTCCATACTGAAGTCGCCAGAATAGAGTGCATGGCCAGCGACCTTGGCGGCGCCGTCAAGGCGGGGAAGAGTTTCACCAACATAAGGTCTTTTCATGGGCTTGCTCCTGTCAAAGTGATTCACTGGGTGAGCGCTGTTGTTGCATGAAAGGCGCGAGTTACCAGCGATGTGGTGAGCGTGATACAGATTTTGTCCTCGATACAGCTGTAGGATTCTGATTTACCACGGCTTTTGTGTTCCTATGGGTCATTCGCTGGCAGTTTCCAGGGTGCAGATGCGCCGTAACACGGCGACGGTTGCCGCGTAAGTGGGGTCCATGCCGTAGTACGAGAGGTTTTGCGTGCCCAGGTTTTGCCCCTTGCTGATAGGGGTATCTGAGGCGTAGTGCAGGATCCCGATCTCAAAGGGCGTACGATAAAGGTTGACCACTTCGTTCATGGGGTAGCGGCGGGGGCGCATGAATTCATAGACGGCAGAGAGATAGGGCCCCGCTTCCATTTCGGCATCGGTGTAACCTGCATCGAGAAACCCTTCCATATAGGCTTCCGTTTGCAGGAAGGTGCCGCGAACGGTGATGGCGCGTTGATTATCCAGTACATCGCCATAGGCGATATAGCGCGCCACATCGGTGGCGGTGAAGACGTTGTTGAAGAGATAGGTATTCTGTGAGTGCTCGTCGTAGATAACATTGGGAATCAGAACATCACCAATGCGCCCATTGAGCGTGGCGGCTTTGCCAATGACATACAGCCCCCGCAAATCTCCGGCGCTGGCGGAGACACGCGCGAGCAGGTGATAGGCGGCGAAGCCTAGCGGATAGTCAATATTGAGAATGACGGACCTGCTGCGCGCCAGGCGTTCCAGGGGCAAATCCTGTAACCGGCGGTCTACCTTGCTGGGATCGAGGTGCGCTAACTGGATGACCTGCGCCTCGAGGTCGAAGGTCTGGCTGCTGGGGATACGGATGATTCCATGAGCCGCTTCGTAGTTCTGGCGCTCCTGTGCCAGGGCGGCGCCCTGGGGTGTCGCCAGGTACTTCTTGAGCACATAATAGAGGAAATTCGCCCAATTGCTGGGGACCATTCCCTGGCGAATACGATGCGCTTCTGTTTGTAAATCTGCATCCCCGCTCTGGGCAATGTAATCCATCAGCGCTGCTTCATGGTGTTGCGCAAAACCGGTGAGCATATTGGTGAGGCTGTGGGTATTGCTGGAAACGAAGTAGACGTCCTGGTCGTGTAAATCCTGAGGTGTATTATTGATCACGTGCCACCACCAGCGCTGTGTCGCACGCCGGTAATCTACGTGAGAACCCGCCAGCAACTGCACCGCCATACGCTTGCGGTACGCAGCGATATCACCGAGAAGTGTTGGCAACGAGGACTTCCATACCCGTTCCAGGCGCCCCCACTCTTCAGTGTTGATGCCCAGCGCGTCCTGAAGGTCTTGCAGCAGGGTTGCATCTGCTGTTTCCGTGGCGGCCCATGCTGCCACACGCTGCTGTAATCCGGCCTGCATGATCAGCAAGTGAATTTTGTTCCACTCAATCTGAAAGGCAACCAGGATGGGGATGATATCATCTACATCGGAGATGCTGGCGATGAAGGCGGCAAGGGTTTCATTACCATCAAAAAGGAATCTTCGGCGGCGCCCGGGCGCCGATACTGGCGTCCAGGTATCGAAATTGTTGAAGCCGCGATGTTTGAAGACCTCTTCAGTCTGTCCCAACACGATGAGCCGGGTACGGCGAATACAATCTGGAAGACGTAGGCCGCTGTAGATGAAGGCGGACATATCCACAACCAGTTCGCCCGCGCGTTCGTGGAGGATGGAGCGCATTGCCGTGTGGGTTTCCTCCAGCGTGCGGATTTGAACCTCCTCCGTGGTGCGCAGGAGCGAATAATACGTGCGCATATAAAGGTTGATAATGTCGGCGTCTCTAGTGGGCACAGTTCGTTTCATTTTTCGCCTTTGTGCTCGCTTGCTTTTTCTACCGCCGTGATGATTTTGTAATAGCCGGTGCAGCGGCACAGATTGCCGCTGAGGGCGGCGATGATTTGTTCGCGGTTGGGATGGGGATTCTCCTCCAGCAGATTGGCGGCGCTCATCACGAAGCCCGGTGTGCAATAGCCACACTGGACGGCATCCTCTTCCACAAAGGCTTGTTGGACGGGGTGCAACTCTCCATCTTTTGAGAGGCCCTCAATGGTGACGATGTCAGTCCCGTGGGCGCGTGGCGCGGGAGTGAGGCAAGCGAGCACTGCTACCCCATCCATCCAGACGGTGCAGGCGCCGCATTCACCCTCCTCGCAGCCAACCTTGGATCCCACCAGTCCCAGGTCGTCGCGGAGCATGTGCAACAGCGTTTTGCCGTTGGCGCCACGCACTGCCACATTCTCACCATTGACCCGACACTGAACCGGTTCATCTCCCGCGCTGTGATGGGCGATGGTAGGTCCGGAAAGCCGGGGACGGCAGCGGGATTTCCCCCATAGCAGTGGCATGGCTTCGGGTTGGGGCAGGTCAAGCCGGGGTTGGTTTTGTGCCAGCGCCTGCAAGCCCCTGCGCACCAGGGCCACGACTTCTTCTTTGCGGAACCAGGCGGAGCCGCGCACATCATCAATGGGGCGCGCTGCTTGCGCGGCGAGTTCCGCGGCTTTGTTGATGTGGGTTTCATCCAGGGGTTGCTGCAACAGAGCGGTTTCGGCTTCGGGGGCACGGACGATTGTGGGCGCAACGCTGCCCAAGGTGATTCGCGCTGTAGTGACCTTGCCGCCCTCAATGCCCAACACGATGGCAACATTTGTCACTGCGATAGTCAATACACGCCGCAAGCCCAATTTGAGGTAGGTCCCTTGATAAGGCGCCTTGAGCGGTCTGAAGCTGATGTCGGTGAGCAATTCATCTGGTGCGATGACGGTGCGTCGTACTCCAGTGTAGAACTCGCTGATGGGAATCTGCCGTTCTCCACGTACGCTACGCAGCGTAATGGTCGCGTCGAGAGCGCGGAGGGCGGTGATGGTATCGTTCGCTGGTGAGGCGGTGACGAGATTGCCGGCGATGGTCCCCCGGTTGCGCAACGCCGGTCCCCCAACCCACCAACACGCTTGGGCCAGCGGCAAGGCGTGTTCTTGAAGCAGGGGCGAGGATGCCGCTTGCGCATGTGTCACCATAGGTCCCAGGTGAATCAAACCATCCTCTCGCAGGCGCAACTCATCAAGTCCACCAATGCGCGTAATATCAATAAGTACCGCCGGGGTGCGTGTTTTGTGCTCGATTTCGATGAGCAGATCCGTGCCTCCCGCGATAACGCGGGCGCGTTCACCATAATCAGCCAGCAGTCGCACAGTTTCTTCGACACTGGTCGCAGTGTAGTATATTTCCCAGAGGGCCATCGTATGCTCCTTTGAAAAAGTGGGTGAGGTTGCTTGTTCGGCGGGACTATTCCTGCCGTTTCATTTCTCGAATGATATAGAGCGGGCGTTTGCGCACTTCATCATAGATACGTCCGATGTATTCCCCCAGAATGCCCATGATGAAGAGCTGCACGCCCCCGATAAAGAGAATGAGGCTGGCGGTCAGTCCTTGACCGGCGAGTGGAATGTTTCCGTTGAGCCGGAGAATGAGCAACACGATGGCGAGCAGCAGCCCCAGGCACGTTGCCAGCGCGCCAGTCCATAAAGCCAGCTTGAGGGGGATGAAAGAGAAGCCCGTCACTGCATCGAGCGCCAACCGGAACATCTTGCGGAAGGGGTATTTCGTCTCACCGGCTTTGCGCGCCAGGCGACGGTAGGGCACGCCGATTTGTCGGAAGCCCACCCAGGAGACCATCGCGCGGACGAAACGGTGTCCTTCGCGCATCTCGCGCATCACGTCCACGACTTTGCGGTCGAGCAGGCGGAAGTCGCCAGCCTCCATGGGAATGACGACGTCGGTGAGCGTCTGGATGAGCCGGTAGAAGAGATTGGCCGTGAAGAGCTTGAACCAGGTTTCGCCCTCGCGTTCGGCGCGGACGCCGTAAACCACCTCATAGCCTTCACGCCATTTGGCGATGAGATCGGGGATGACTTCTGGTGGATCCTGCAGGTCCGAATCAATCACCACTACGGCATCGCCGCGAGCATGGTCCGACCCGGCGGTGATCGCGAGCTGATGCCCGAAGTTGCGGGCAAAGTGCAGGATGGCGACGTGCTCGGGGTCTTGAGCGTAAAGTTGGTCCATTATTTCAGGGGAACGATCGCGGCTACCGTCGTTGATGAGCACCAATTCCCAGGATTCGCCTACTCCCTCCATCACATCGCGAACGCGCCGGTAAAACTCCTCGACCAGCGCTTCCTCATTGAAGACTGGGGCCACAACCGAGAATCGTGGATTCATGCCATACCTCATGTGTGAGTTACTGTTATGTACCAGTATTTTCAGTATACTCACTCTTAGTAGTCTGACAAGCGCGAGGAACATGGGGGTGCGTTCCAAATCTGGGGCGACAATCTCAAGCACCCCTACGGGACGCATAAAAAGGTGATTTTTCGCAGCGGGGCAAAGCCCCGCTGCGAAAAATGAACTATTCTTTTCTCTCCGGTGGCACAGGCGTCGGGGTACTCAGAATCTCGCGCAGGTTTTTGGGATCGGTTGTGGGCGGCAGACAGGTGCCGCCGCGACATACGTAGGCGGTCGTTTGTCCTCCTTGGGGTTGCCGGTCTTCCAAGAGTGGTGGTATGTCCCCGAATCCGGCGGCAATCAACCGGTGTGGATGATACCCCGCTCGGCCCAGGCGCAGGAGAGCCCGGCCCTCGGCGGTGTTAAGGTCGCCCACAATGGCGATTTCCGTCCCACTTGCCAGCGCCGCCTCGAGGGCGTTGAGCCACTGCCCAAAGCCCACTGGGTAGCGCGCCAGCAAGGTCTGCACTGCACGCAGGCTCGCATGCGCCAGTTCCGCGTAATGCGGGGCATGGCTCAAGCGTGAAAGCTCCAGAAGCACTGTGGCAGCGACAGCATTGCCCGAAGGAACCGCGTTATCTTGCAGCTCCTTGGGGCGCACAATCAGGGCAGAACCATCATCGGCAGTGTCGTAGAAGCCGCTTTCTGCTTGGAAGTGGGTGAGCACATGTTCCATCAGCTCTTCGGCGGCGCGATAGTAGCGCGCTTCGAAGGTGCTCTGATAAAGCGTCAATAGGCCCCACGCGAGCTGGGTGGTGTCCTCAAGGAAGCCCGAAACTTTGGCCTCGCCCGCATGCCAGATGTGCCGTAGCCGTCCCGCAGGGCTATGCAGCGTTTGCAGGAGAAAATCCGCGTTGCGTATAGCCGCGCGAAGGTAATCTTCGCGCTCGAGGACGCGCGCCGCTTCTGCAAAAGCGCGCAGCATCAGCCCATTCCACGAGGTCAGTACCTTCTCGTCTCGCCCTGGAGGCGTGCGCCGCAGACGTGCTTCGAAGAGCGCTTCTCGTACTCTGACGATGGCTTCACGCTCCGCATCGCTGCCGTTGAAAGTGAGGATATTGCGCCCCTCGAAGTTGCCCGCGTCCGTGATGCCGAAAAGTTCCAGGGCGCGGCTCGCCGGGCCGTTGAGGGCTTCCCGTACCTGCTCCGGCGTCCAGACAAAGAACTTGCCTTCTTCCCCCTCGGAGTCCGCATCTTGGGTGCTGTAAAAGCCGCCTTCGGGGGCGGTCATCTCCCGAAGCACATAGTCCAGCGTTTCTTCAACGATGGCGCGGAACAGCGGCTTCCCTGTGATTTGCCAGGCATGCAGATAAACCGGGACGAGCAAAGCATTGTCGTAGAGCATCTTTTCGAAATGTGGCGTCAGCCAGTTAGCGTCTACCGCGTAACGGTGGAACCCGCCGCCCAGCTGATCGTAGATGCCGCCGCGCGCCATGGATTCCAGCGTATGTGTGACCATGTGTAGCGCTTCCGGATCGCCGGTGCTGTAGTGATAGCGCAGTAGAAACTCGAGAATCATCGGCTGGGGGAATTTGGGCGCGCTGCCCCAGCCTCCATGCGTCGCATCGAAGCTGCGGCGCAGTACGTGGTAGGCTTGCTCCAACGTCGCGGTGGATAGCGCGCCCTCTTCGTCGGCAGCGCCTGCGGCTTGCTCGCGCAACGCCTGCGTGAGCCGCTCGCCCCCCTCCAAAAGCTCGTTGCGGCGCCCGTTCCAGGCTTCGGTGATGGCGCGCAGCACCTGGGTAAAGGCGGGCATTCCATACCGTGCAGTTTTGGGGAAGTACGTCCCCCCGTAGAAAGGTGCGCCTTCCGGCGTGAGAAAGACGGACATGGGCCATCCACCCCCGCCAGTGAGCGCCTGTACCGCGCTCATGTAAATGCGGTCGAGGTCGGGACGCTCCTCACGATCCACCTTGATGCTGACGAAGTGCGCGTTGAGCAGTGCGGCGGTCGTCTCGTCCTCAAAGGATTCGTGCGCCATCACATGGCACCAGTGGCAGGCGGAATAACCGATGCTGAGGAAGATAGGCTTGTCCTCGCGTTTGGCTTTCTCGAAAGCGGCATCGCCCCAGGGATACCAATCCACGGGGTTATGCACGTGTTGTTGCAGATAACGACTGCTTTCTCCTTCCAGATGATTGTTCATGGCTCCTCCACATCGGAATTATTAATATATAATATAAAGAATATTATATCACAAATTAGACAGTCTGGTGGATAATTGTCCCGTATCGGGATCTATGACAGATTGTTGGGGAAAACCAATAGAGGTTGTGCAAACAGATGCAGAGGCGCTTATTTAGTATTTTGGGCCGCGCGAAGCGCGGCCCAAAATACTTTTCAGAAAGGCGAGTGAAAACCACACGCGATTTTCCGGATCACACAAGCCGGAACGATAATTTGTCCGCTACCCCCGGTATCGTAGAACGCGCCACAGGGGGTTGAGCGATGATTTTCAACCCCCTGTGGCGTGCCGCGCTCAAGGCGCGGTGGTGGCGTCCTCGCTGAAGAGCGGCAACCCTGCCAGGTAGGCTTGCCGCTGTGCGACAAAGTTCAGCATCTTGGTGACAGCCTGCTCGTAAGCGGCAGGATCGGTCAACTGTCCATCAGCGTTGGCTTCGCGGACCAGTGCAGCATACGTCTCGATGCGTTCCACCAGAAAACCGCTGCTGAAGAGCTCTTGATACAGGCGTTGGAGCTCCTGTTCGTAGAGCGCCATGAACTCCGGTGTGTTGAGAAAACGTGTCGCCAGGATGTTGCTTCCACCAAAACCGCCGCGCATTCTTCCACCCATGGGGGAAGTGCTGTTGGCTTGCACCCCGGTGGTGATATCGTGGGTGGCTGAGGCCCCGCCCATGCCCAACTTGCCGAAACTCTCATTGGCATCCCACATCAACAAGGTGAAGTGCTGTGCGTCGTCATCATAGTATAGGTAGTAATTGTTGTTCATGCCCACGAGGGCATCGGTATTCACCAGCAGATTGTTGAGCGCCAGGTAGGTTGCCAGTGCTTCCACATCCAGATATTGGGATAATTCAGCGGCGAAGGTGGCATCATCCGCCTCGCTCAGAAAGCGCATGAATGCAATCAGGGGCGCCAGGTCCATATCCTTGACGCGGGTCTTCTGGGTAAAGGCTTCGCTATAGAGCGAAGGGTCTTCCCCCTGATAACTCAGCGTCGAACCAAGCTCCGCTTTGTAGAGCACGCCATCTGCGTTGCTAAAGTGCTCTTGCAGGTAGACTTCGTCAATGTGTTGCGAGATGGAATAGAGCTGGACTGCACCCCCGTTGATTTGCACACTGGCAAAAGCGGTCAGGGTGACCGGCAACCCGATGGCGCGAGCGGCATCGTTCGTGACGGGCTCCTGGAGCATAGCCGCATCCGTCGATGTGCCGTAGGTGCGAAGTGCCAGGTAAGCGTAACCTTGATAGGTCTGCCCTTCTACAAATTCATCGAACTTGATCATCAGCGGAATCTTAGTATCCACAGTGATTTCGGTTGTTGCCTGCTCCATGCCACCGCGGAAATCGCCGCCGGGTTGAAGGGGCATGTTCTCCGGAACCGACGCCTCTTCGCCGGGCCAGGCGGGAGCCTGCCCCCCTGCGCCTTCCGGCGGCATTTGCCCTTCTGCTGTTCCTTCAGGTTGGAAGGGTTGTCTTGATCCGCCAGGGCGCATGCGTTGTAGCCCTTCGGGCGCGCCTCCCGGCATGGCGCCTTGAGCCGAAGGCGCTTCTCGCCCGCCAAACATACCGCCAAATGGCGGCTGTTCACCCGCCATTCGCCCTCCAACCGCTGTGCGCAATGAGGCATTGCCCTTGAGTCGCACGCCCACATCATGGATTTGCACGCCGTCAATGATCACACTCGCGTGAAAGTAGTCCTTTGCGCCAGTTTCCTGGTAGGTGGTGAGCATCTGCTCAAAGGTCTCGTCATCCATGAGCACCTGAATGCTGTGTACCACCGTTGCGTCGAAGAGAGCACGTTCGCTATTGTAATCATGCCCGGCGACGGCGAGCGCTTCGTTTTGAAGCGCGCCCGGCACGGTGTAGGCGATGATGCGTTGATTTCCCAACCCTAAGGTGAGCACCAAAATCACTCCCAACAGTCCTGCCAGCAGTGCATAATGACGTCTGAAAGCCAGCTTCATAACGTGTCTCCGTGTTCCCCCGTTACAGATCTGTGCTATTGTAGCCCGCAATCAGGGTGACGCGATTGTTGCCGTTGAGGCGCTTGATTTCAGAGAGGAATTCCTGAATCTGCTGCTGCTTCTTCAGCCCTACGCTGTAGGTCAGCTCTGTCAATGCGCCCGCACGGATGGAATCCACGCTGATGAGCTCGGAGGAACTGGTGTATTTGAGAAAGACGTCGTCGAAGAGGGTGTCGAAGGCGGCATCGTTGAGGACCTGTATTTTGAGTATCTGGCTGATGGCGCGCCGTGCATACCAGTTGAAACGCGTCATCACCAGGATGATAAGGCTGACGATGACCGCCGTGATGATGGCGAGCAAGTAGAACTTGGTGCCTACGGCCATACCGACCGCCATGGTGAAGAAGATGAAACCCACATCACGCGTTTCTTTGACTGCGTTGCGAAAACGGATGATGGAGAGCGAGCCAATCAGCGCAAACGCGCGGGCAATGTTCGAGCCGATGATGAGCATGACCACTGCGACGATCATGCCGTTAAGCACCAACGTATGCACGAAACTCTGCGTGTAAGAGGCGCCGCGATGGGTGATCTGATACACCCAACCGATCAGTGCGCACAACGCGAAGCTCAAAAGCAAGCTGATGACGACATCCGTTACCGAAAACACCCCGGTCAAATCCTGAAAATTGAAACCCTCCATTTGTAGCAGCCTCCATTCAGTTGTAAGTTGCAGTGTTATAGCCTGGTATTGAGTAGGACGTGGTCGTAACTCGTGACCCCTATGCTCTCCAGATTCCCCGTGTTCTGCGCCAGCTCAATGCTGCGACAATACTTGCTCACGCGTACCAGGCTCAGATTATGGCTTGCAACCAGCTCGGTGAGCCAATAGGGAATCCGCTCATTGACCTTGATCTCGACAATGACCCATTCCGGGGGGAAGAGCGGGTTTTGCGCCTGGTTACCCTCGAGTTCAACCCCCGTCCCCCTGGAGTTGGTGTGATAGCGCATTTCGGTATCAAAGGTGACGCGCAGCCCAATATCATAATCGCTTCCCACCCACGCCTCGCGCCGGTATTGAATCAGGCTTGCGGGGTGGAGATTGTATTGCCAGAGCAGGGCGGCGATTTCCTCGATTACCGCAGCATCGTGGGGCTCATGTTCGGGAATATCACGGTCGTAGCAGAGCCGCAACGCTTCTCGATATGGCAACAGGATGCGCCGCTTTTGAGTCACCCGATCCACGCGCTGTTTGATCTCCACGAAGACGGGTGTTTCGGCGTCCAGCGGGGCGCCGGTTCCGTAACGGCGTATCCGCAACTTACGCCGGAATTTGATGCCATCCACTTTCTCCCAATAGCAGCGGTAGTCGGGGCTATCGAAGTAGAGGTTGGAAAGCTCATAAGCGCCACGCCCATTGCCGTTTCCATCGGGTTGCAGGTAGGCATTCAGGGCATGCTTGAAGTTCTCAGCTTTGCGTAGCGTGACCAGATATTTCAATTCGAAACGATTGAAGCTGCGAATAATGTGGCTAAGACTTGACATTGCCTTACAACCTCGTCTGATACCCTTTTGCTCCATTCTAGCGTGCAAAGCTGTGAGAAGCTTGAGAGAAAGCTGAGAGTTTGCTGAGAAAAACCGCCATTTTCAACAGTTCAGCCGCTTTCACAGCAATTTCTCAGGCACACGGTATACTATGTTTTTGGATCGTAATTGCTTAATTCGGCATGATTGGCTCCCCCGCGCAAATCTGGCTAAAGCCGCGCTTTTAGTGACTTGCGGGCCGAAGATGACCGTTTTAGCGCAGATTCGAGCAATTGCCCTGGATATATTGAATGAATGATGAGGGTGCAATGATTACTGTACTGGTGGTAGATGACGATCAACGCTTGCTTAAGATGTTACAGCGCACGTTGACCTATGAGGGTTTTCACGTGGCGACGGCGACAAATGGCGAGGAGGCGCTGGCGCAGGTTGATGCCTGCCATCCTGAGATTATTGTGCTCGATTGGATGATGCCCAAAATGGATGGCTTGGAAGTCATGCAACGCCTGCGCGCGGAGCAAAATAAAGCCTTCATCCTGATGCTGACGGCGCGTGATGCGTTGGAAAACCGTGTGGAGGGGTTGGAGAGCGGCGCGGACGATTATCTCACCAAACCCTTTGCCCCGCCAGAGCTTGTCGCGCGTATCCATGCCCTGCAACGGCGGGTGGGTGCCCAGCCGGAGCGACAGCCTTTGCACTTTGGCTCGGGCGCAACGAGTTTGTCCCTCGATCCTGTAGCGCATGAAGCCCGCCTGGGCGATGTGCCGTTGACGCTCACCCCGACAGAATTTGATTTGCTTGCTTTCTTCCTGCTGCATCCGCGCCAGGTGCTCGAGCGTAGCCAAATTTTGAATGCCGTATGGGGTTATGATTTTGGCGGTGATGATAATGTGCTGGAGGTTTACGTGGGCTATCTTCGCAAGAAGCTGGAGACTGAGGGGCGTCCGCGTCTGATTCATACGGTGCGTGGCGTGGGCTACGTTTTGCGGGAGGGTTGATGTCTATTCGGCTGCGGCTTACACTGCTCTATACCCTGATACTGGCGCTGACGCTGCTGCTTTTTGGCGCGGCTCTGTACACGGTTCAGGCGCAAGGAACGTTAAACGCGCTCAAGGAAGAACTGAGCCGGAGCGGCGAGAATACCGCCCAGATGGTGCTACGTTTTTACCGGGACGCCTCAGCGTTGCCTCCGGACCCGCCTCCTGGAGAAGACCATCGCCCGCCCTTGCAGGACCTTTCAGAGGAGCCTGTTTTCCAACAACTGCGTGAGCGTGAAATTGTACGAGTGCTTGATGCTGAAGGGATTCTGGTGGCGACCCCCTTTGCGGCGGCAAGTGCGGCTTTGCCTCTCAGTGCGGAAGGGCTGGAGGCCTTACGCAATCACGAAATCTGGTGGGAGAGCGCTACTTGGGAGGAGCTGCGTTTGTTGATTTACAACCGTCCCGTGGTTGTGGAAGATGAGGTTGTCTTTATCGTTCAAACGGCGCGCCCACTCACCGAACGCGAAGATTCACTGAGAACCCTTAGCCGCACCCTGCTGATTGCCGGTGCGTTCACCACAATGGTCGCCTTTGGCATCGGTTGGGCGCTCGCGGGAGCCGCGTTGCGGCCCATTCATCGCATCACGCAGACCGCGCAGGCGATTGGGAACGAGCGTGATTTCTCCCAGCGTGTGGATTATGTGGGTCCTGATGATGAGGTCGGGCGCTTGGCGACAACCTTCAATGCGATGCTGGTGCAACTAGAGGAAGCGTACCGGCGGGTGAGTGAGACGCTGAGCCTCCAGCGAGATTTTGTCGCCGATGTCTCCCACGAATTGCGCACGCCTTTGACGACTATTCGGGGCAACCTGGCGCTTCTGCGGCGCACCCCACCCTTGCCGGTTGCTGAACAGAGCGAGATACTGGTGGACGCCGAAGCCGAAAGCGAGAGGATGATTCGGCTGGTGAACGATCTTTTGCTGCTCGCGCGGGCTGATGCGGGACCCAGCCTCAAACGTGTCCCGGTGGCTGTAGCTCCAGTACTCACCGAGGTTTGCCGGCAGGCGCGACAGTTGGATCGGCAGCGCGAGATTGTGGAGCATATCCAAGAAGCGACGATTCTTGGCGACCGGGATGCCTTGAAGCAGATAGCCCTGATTCTACTGGATAATGCGCTCAAACACTCGCGGGGCAGCATCACGGTTAACACTGCGGTAGAGCCGCCATGGCTGGTGCTTGAGGTGCAGGATACAGGAACCGGTATTGCCCCGGAGATGTTGCCGCACGTGTTTGACCGTTTCCATCGGGGCGAGACTGATTCCGATACTTCAGGCTTTGGGTTGGGTTTGCCTATCGCCAAGACGCTTTCTGAAGGGCTAAACGGTAACATCGCCATTGCAAGCCAGGCGGGAAAGGGCAGCACTGTGCGCGTCCGTTTGCCCCTCTTGAACGACCAGGCTGCCGTTGGTGATTTGCAGCCTACAGATTGCTAAGAACCAGCTGAAAACCTGCATGCCGCTATTAAACGCTCGTTCGCATCCCTGACGCTTAAGCCGCCCCTTACCAGGCTAAACGAGAGCTCGCTGAACACTTACGCCTCAACGCATCCGGCGCACCTTTGAAGGTGCGCCGGATGCGTTAATAGGGTGACGTTTCCGTTTTACTTGGCGTATTCCACCGAACGGGTCTCGCGAATCACCGTGACTTTAATCTGCCCTGGATATTGTAACGTGTCTTCGATCTTGCGTGCGACCTCACGGGAAAGGCGCAAGGCGTCCAGGTCATCAATTTCACCGGGCCTGACGATGATACGGACTTCGCGCCCGGCTTGAATCGCATAAGATTCTTCCACCCCGGTAAAGGAGTGGGCGATCTCTTCCAGCGTACGAATGCGTTTGATGTAGTGCTCCAGGCTTTCGCGGCGCGCCCCGGGTCTGGCGCCCGAGATGGCGTCCGCGGCTTCCACGAGCACGGCTTCGAGAGAGACTTGATCCACCTCGTGGTGGTGTCCCTCGATGCAGTTGACAACTGCATCGGAGACGCCGTAGCGCCGGGCAATCTCCGCGCCAATGGTGGCATGTGTGCCTTCGACTTCAAAGTCCACGGCTTTCCCCAGATCGTGGAGCAATCCGCCCATGCGCGCGACTTTCTGATCGGCGCCCAACTCTGCCGCTAACAAGCTGGAAAGTTTGGCAACCTCGATGGAATGTGCCAGCTGGTTCTGTCCGTAGCTGGTGCGGAAGTAGAGCTGCCCCAGCAGTTTGACGATCTCGGGGTGTACACCAGGGACTTCTGCCTCATACACGGCGCGTTCACCCTGCTCGCGGATGGTATCGGTGACTTCTTTGCGCGACTTTGCCAGCAACTGTTCAATGCGCGCCGGATGAATGCGTCCATCCGCCACAAGCTTGTGCATGGTCCGCGCCGCTACCTCGCGGCGAATCGGGTCGAAGGATGAGATGGTGATGACTTCAGGGCTGTCGTCCACGATCACATCCACGCCGGCTTTTTGCTCGAAGACGCGGATATTGCGTCCTCCGCGCCCAATGATCCGGCCCTTGAGCTCATCAGAAGGGATTTCGATGGTCTTGGTGGTCAGTTCGGCAACCTGCTCGCCGGCGATGCGTTGCACTGCGGTGGTGATGATTTCCCGGGCGCGCCGGTCAGCATCCTCTTGCGCGTAACGCTCCTCCTCACGGATTACCCGTGCCATATCCTGCCGGGTCTCTTGTGCGACCTGTTCGAGCAAGATGGTGCGCGCCTCGTCGGCGGAAAGGCTAGCGACGCGCTCCAATTCCTCACGGCGTTGCGCTTCCAGTTTCTCCAGATCGTTCCAGCGTTTGTCAATCGTGCTCTGCCGTTTGTTCATCGTCTGCTCTTTGCGGTCCATCTGCTCCTGGCGTTGATCCAATTGATCTCGCCGGCGTTGGAGGCGTTCTTCCTCCTGTCGCAGTTGGCTCCGCCGCGCTTCGAGCTCCTTCTCGGCATCCTCGCGCATGCGGTGACTCTCGTCCCGGGCAGCAAGCACGATTTCGCGCGACTGCTTCTCGGATTCCTCCAACAGTCGCTTGCGCATGGCTTCCAAATCACCCATTTGCTGCTGATATTGCTGTTGGCGGAAGAAGTATCCGGCGGCGGCGCCGATAGCTACCCCCAACAGCGCAGCGATTGCTGCATATACCCACTCCATAGTATTACTCCTCGGTTTCTAGATTAATCGAATCCGGAGAGGCATACCGCGCGAGGAGGTCCTGAATGAGGTCATAGCTAAAGCCACGACGCGCCAACCGTTCAGCCAGACGACGGCGGAATTGCTCAGGGGGATATGCGGCCAATCGCCGCGCTTGCTCTCGTGCGTAGGCATCACCTGCTGCTGCGGCATCGTAATCGCTCAGTGCGCTTTCGATGACCTCGGGAGCAATCCCATGTTGTCGCAATTCCTGTGCCAGCGCCCGCTCGCCTCGTGGTCTGAACCGGTTGCGGTTCTCGACCCAAAAACTGGCGAAGGCGTTGTCGTCTATTAATCCGACCTGGCACAAACGCTCAATGACCTCATCAATGCTCTGGAAAGAGAATTCGCGTTCCTCGAGATAGCGCCTGACTTCAGCCTCGCTACGCGGGCGATATGAGAGATAATTTAACGCTTTCTCGCGAGCCTTTTCCACTTCATCGGCGGCCCTGAGCGCTGCAATATCGGCTTCTGTGAGGGTGTCCCCAATTCTCAGAGCCAGGGCAGCGCTTAGTGCCAACCCAAAGGCAAATTCTCCATCCAGATAGACATTCACCCGCTCTCTGGAGTGTTGTTGTGGCTCCAGTGCGGTGATCCTTCCGCTCATGCGCTCTCCAAAACAAACACGGCTACAGCCAGGAAGGCCGCAGCCGTGTTGGATAGCACAAACCACCGTTTCTCAAGACCCTTGAGAACGGCACATCTTTTTCCGTTTCTGCTCTTCTGCCGCCCGCTCAACCCATCCGCGGGCGTCATCTAATTACATCTTTTGCAGAGAGCGTGGCGGAGGCAGCTGGTCAATGCTTGAACCTCGCCCAGCGAAGGTATGAGAGTGTTTCTGGCTAAGGCTCATAAACGGCTACAGCTTCCCACCACAGGGGATTTCCTCCCCTGTGCGCTCCGAACTCACCACCACTCCAATAGTGGGTTGGCATCGTTCAGAGCGACGCTTTTATCATGGCGCCGGCAAATTATCGCCGGAATCAAGATCAGTTTGCGAGTCGGTTTGTCAAACGACTCACCGACTGTATACTTGCTAAGTGTACACTGAAACGGTTGTTTTGACAAGAGGCAGTTTCAAAATGGCGCGTTTCAAAATGGGGATGAAAATCTAAGGTGTTCCTGCCGGACGCAGAAGAAAATTGATTTTTGTGATGGGGCTTTGCCCCATCACAAAAATCAAACGAATTAAAGGCATTTGCCTGATAGTCGTCTTGCTTTTGCCCCAAAGTTGAAACGCACCCGTCTCAAAACAGCTGTTCCGATTCAGGGAAGGAGACTTATGCTGAAGCGTCCTCGCATTTATGTGACCCGTGAAATTCCCGCTGCCGGCTTGCAGTTGCTGCACGCCCACTGTGATGTGCTTTTGTGGCCCGATTCCCTTCCCGTCCCCCGTGAAACATTGCTTGCTGCTGTTGTGGATGTCGAAGGTCTGGTAACCCTGCTTTCCGACCCGATAGATGCGGCTTTGATTGCCGCTGCGCCGCAATTGCGCGTTATCAGCCAATATGCGGTGGGTTACGATAATATTGATATTACGGCGGCGACCGCGCGGGGCATTCCCGTGGGCAACACCCCGGATGTTTTGACCGCGGCGACGGCTGATTTTGCCTTTGCCTTGCTGATGGCGGTCGCGCGGCGCATTCCTGAAGGCGACGCCAACGTGCGCCAGGGTGAATGGCGCACCTGGGGACCGCAGACCCTGTTGGGGCAGGACGTCTGGGGCGCGACCCTGGGTGTTTTAGGGCTGGGACGCATCGGGCAGGCGCTGGTGCGGCGGGGCAAAGGCTTCGATATGCGCGTGCTCTTCACCGACCCGCGTTGCAAGGCGGAAGGCGAGGCTCTGGGGGCGGAATGTGTTCCGCTTGAAACCCTGCTGGCTGAGGCGGATTTTGTGAGCCTGCATTGCCCTCTTACCCCGGAGACGCGTGGCTTGATGGGCGTGCGCGAGTTACGGAGGATGAAACCCACGGCCATTCTCATCAATACAGCGCGGGGCGCCGTTGTGCAGCAGGAAGCGCTACTTCAAGCGTTGCGCGAGGGCTGGATTGCCGGCGCCGCGCTGGACGTGACGGACCCGGAACCCCTTCCCCCCACACATCCTCTGGTAGGACTGCCTAACTGTCTGATTACGCCGCACATCGCCAGTGCTAGCGTCTCGGCGCGAACGCAGATGGCGGTGGTTGCCGCCGAAAATTTGCTGGCAGGGTTGCGTGGGGAACGGTTGCCGCATTGCGTCAATCCGCAGGTGTACCGTTAACTGTAGGGTGTACTGGTTCGCGCGCGTCTCTATTCTGTAGGGGCTTGTGCAGCCCTTAAAACTGCAAAGGACTGAAGCATAACCGGCATTTCTCTTGCTATGCAGAAAGGAGCGGGTGATGGCAGGCTTTACACGTTCAACCTCCACTCAAGATAAGCAGTTTTTTGGTCAGTCTTTCATCCGGCAGAATTTCAAGCTCTATGACTTCGTTGATGCGGATTTGCGGCAGGCGTGCTTTGAGGATTGTGAGCTTGCCGGAGCCCGATTCTGCCATGCACGCCTGGACCAGGCGAAGCTTTCAAACCAGAACCTGCATCAAGCTGATTTTACAAAAGCCAGCCTCATCCATGCGGACCTGCATGAGGCGCGAGCTGGGGGCGCGATATTCTGCGAGGCTATTCTAAACACTGCTGACTTGACCAGGGCAGACCTCAATCACGCTGATTTGAGCCTCGCTAAGGCGCAGCGCGCGCACCTTGAAGGGGCGATCCTTGATCACGCGACTCTGGTGAAGATGGACCTCACCGGGGCAGATTTGCGCAACGCGCAGCTGTTGCGCGCCGACCTCACCGGGGCCGACCTTTCCTATGCCGATTTGAGGGAGGCAAATTTGGAGGGCGCCATCCTTGTGGGGGCGAATTTCCAGCACGCCCTTCTGAAACTGGCGCAGCTGGACGGTGCGATTTGGGATCGCTCCACGGTTGGAAGCCCTGCGTTGCGTGACGCGAAGATTGACAGTCGCATTTGGGTTCTGATGCGCGGGCTTCAGAACCCAAAAGCTCTTCAAAGCCGGCTCATGCCCTTGTTCATAAAGCTCAGCGTTTTTGCGGCAATCCCGCTTTTGGCCCTCACCCTTATCTTCTGGGGTATGGTCGCTACGCTCGCCTGGATCCAGATACCTGGTACACGTGGCTTATTGATTGGCGGTATCTTTACCCTTCTCATTGGAGTATTGGCTATCTTCTTCGTCCCCGATATTCTCTTCAAAGGCTATTGTTGGTTTAGCGATTTGTGGTCGCGTAAGCATCCTGGCGAAAGCCATTCCGGCTCTTCGATTGTGGTCTAGCGAACACTTGCAACTTTTTGAATTTTCATCGTAGTTTATAATGTGCATTTTGAATTGAAAGGGAATCTTCTTGACATTTTTGTGAGTGCTGCTAGGATAGTAAATGTAGTGTTGTTGTTCATATTGTGAGGCATCCGTGATCACACGGGTGCGTTCCCCCTTTTATAGCTGGTTTAGTTAGGTAAACGGAGGTTCCATGTCTGAAACGGTTTTTTCACAGGCTTCCCCAGGTCTGGCTCAACTGTTTGGCGCCGCGCTGCAACGTGTGGCGGCACAGCGTGAGGAAATCAATGCCTTGGATGGCTATAACGGCAACCATGGCGACAATATGGTTCAAAACCTGCAAGTCATCACGGATGCACTTACGGTGCAGGGTGATAAACCGCCCGCCGAAGCGTTGCGCTATGCCGGTCAGGCATTGCAGGTGCAGGGACGTGGCGGCACCAGCCAGTTTTATAGCCAGGGGCTTGGGCAGGCCGCTGAGAAGCTTCAAGGGCATACAGCGCTCGAGCAGGGCGATGTGATGACCTTGATTCAATCGCTCCTTGGCGCTGTCCCGGCAGCGGCTAACCCTCAAGAGGGGCAGACCGTGCAGAGTGTATTGGATATGGTTTTGGGAATGGCTGGCATGGGCGGCGCCCAAGAGGCGCAACCGGCGCCTGCCCCCGAACCCGAACCGACGCTTGGCGGCGGGGTCATGGACATGTTGAAGGGGCTTATTGGCCTATCCCCTGCGCCAGCTCCGACCCCTCAACCTTCTGTCGTTCCCCAGGATGATGGTTTCGATATGGGGGATGTTTTGGAGCGTTTGCTCCCCGCGGGTCTGGCTTACCTGCAAGCCAAGCAGGCAGGCGCAGACTCCTCGCAAGCCATACAGCAGGCTTTAGCCAAAGCCTTGTTGGGTGGGCAGACTCAGAGTGCCTCAACTCCACGCGCTGCAGCGGGCAGTTTGATCGCGCAGAGCATGTTGCAGGCTTTCCTGGGTCGAAAATAGTGTTTCGTATCTAATCTAACAACATATCAGATTCAAGGAGGAATTCGATGACTGAGGAAAAGAAGAAGCGTGGGCTTTTTGGCAAGGCTGTGGATGCGCTGACCACTCGTGACGAGAAGGAAGCTGCTGTTGAAGCCGCTAAGGCTGCGGAAGCGGCTAAGGCCCAGGCTGCCCGCGAGGCTTCTCTGCGTCAGTTGGCTGAGGCAAAGGCTGCCGAAGCCGAGCGCAAAGCCGCAGAGATGAAGAAGCAGATGGAAGAGGCCGCGAAGGCTGCTGAGGCGGAGGCCCGTGTCGCCGCTTCCCGCGCCAAGTTCGAGGCGGAAGCCGCTGCCCGCAAGGCCGGGTTGGAAAAGCAGATGGCTGAGGAAGCCGCGAAGATTGCCGAGGCGCGCGCCGCTGCTGTTGCCGCCGCTGAAGCCGCCAAGAAGGTTTACGTGGTCAAGCCTGGCGATAGCCTGAGCAAGATCGCGAAGGAACAACTGGGCAACGCTTCCCGCTGGCCCGAGATTTTTGAGCTCAACAAAGACCAGATCAAGGACCCGAACCTCATCCGCGTCGGGCAGGAATTGCAGCTGCCTGATTAGCTGTGGTGTTGATCCTGAAATCAGTCCCTCTGGACCTGTCCAGGGGGACTGATTTTATAACTGCTTATTGGTAACTGTTCAGACTTCCGTCGTGGGGCACAAATTTCGGGCTAAAGCCCGCTATTCTCTAAAATCGCGGCTTTAGCCGCTCTTGGTTGTGATAACTGAGAGAACGCTGAACAGTTACGCTTAGGGCTTTCGAAGCAGGTCGCTGACCAAAATCGCGTTACGCCCCGCACAATGCCACTGAAGCGTAAACAAGGCATTCGCCCGGGGTTGGCGAAGCAGCCATATCGCACAACGAACCTTACAGGGGGCGCAGAAGCCCGCCGAACTGCTACGAATGCCCGCTTATTGCGTTTCTTGCCCGATTTCCGCCTCACAGGTATAATGCACATATGAGTGATGACACTACCCCCATTCGCAAGCAATATCTTGAATTGAAATCCCGCTATCCGGATACGATTTTGTTTTTCCGGTTGGGGGATTTCTATGAGACCTTCGATGCTGATGCCGAGCTGGTGGCAGAGGAGTTGGATATTATCCTGACCTCCCGCCCGGTAGCCAAAGGCGTGCGCATTCCGATGGCTGGGGTGCCGCACCACGCTGTAGAAGGCTACGTCGCTCGACTGATTGAAAAAGGGTATCGCGTGGCGTTAGCGGAGCAGGTCGGTGAACCCGATGGGCGTGGCCCGATGGAGCGCCGCGTCGAACGGGTGGTTACGCCCGGAACGCTTCTCGAACCGGCAATGCTGGATGAGAAACGCCCTAATTATCTTGCGGCTGTGGTCATCGAGGGCGAACGTGCGGGGATTGCTTACGCGGAGATTTCCACGGGGGAATTTGGTACGACCCAAATCGGCGATGATGGTGATATTCTCTCCGCGGTACGGCAAGAACTGGCGCGACTTCAACCCCGCGAAGTGCTTTTCCCCAAGCTCGGGTCCTGGAAGGAGCGCGCTTCCGACCAACCCGAGACGCGCTCTGAAGAGCTGTTGGCCGGCGTGCTCCCTGCCCATTTCACACCGTGGGCGGCATATCGTTTCGAGGAGTCCGCGGCGCGGCAACTGCTTCTAGAGCATTTTGGGGTGCAGACGCTTGAGGGCTTTGGTTGTGAGGGAAAGCCTTTGGCCGTGCGCGCTGCCGGCGCCATTCTGGCATACCTTCAAGAGACCCAGCAAGGAACGCTGCCGCAGATTGTGGGGCTGGCGACCTATTCGACCGAGCATTTCATGGCCGTGGATCCGGCCACCTGGCGTAATCTGGAGCTGACCGAGACGCTGCGCCGCGAGAAACGCGGTTCGTTGCTCGGGGTGCTCGATATGAGCGTGACCGCCATGGGAGGACGCTTGCTGCTTCAGCGCTTGCAGCGTCCATTGCTCGATATTGCGGCGCTGGAGGCGCGTCTCGACCAGCTGCAAGCCTTTGTGGAACATGGCCTGTTGCGGGCTTCGGTGCGCCGCTTGCTCAAACAGGTTCCCGATATGGAGCGCATGGTCAACCGTGTGACCGCCGGCAAGGCTACGCCTCGCGACCTGATGGGGGTTCGCGCTGCACTGGAAGCCGTGCCGGAATTGTGCGCGCAATTGGAAGGCGTGACGGATGCACCCCTTGGCTTTGCGGCGTTACATGAGGGGTTGGAAGCATTGCCCGACGTTGCGACGCTCATCGCCTCTGCCCTGGTGGATGACCCGCCAGCTCAGATAAGCGTGGGCGGACTGATTCGCCCCGGTTTCTCGGCTGAACTCGATGGCATTATTCTCGCAAGCCGTGATGCGCGCGAATGGATTGCCTCGCTAGAAAACAAAGAACGTGCCCGCACGGGCATCAAGAACCTGAAGGTGGGTTTCAACAAAGTCTTCGGTTACTATATTGAAGTCACCCGCGCCAACACGGATGCCGTGCCAGCGGATTACATCCGCAAACAGACTTTGGT
>JAFGFB010000071.1 GCA_016931315.1 Anaerolineae bacterium | reverse complement strand
CAGCTTCAACCGCGCCATGCCGGAAGAGCACAACCGCATTCTCACGGATCATGCCGCCGACCTGCTCTTCTGCCCCACCCCCCATGCCGTTGACCTGCTGGCACGGGAAGGCATCACGCACGGCGTCCATCTCACCGGCGATGTGATGCTGGATGCTTTCCTCTACAACAGCGAATTAGCCGACCAGCGCTCGGCAATCCTGACTGAGCTGGGATTGCAACCCAAAGGGTATTATCTGGCGACGCTGCACCGACCAGCAAATACAGATAATCCAGCACAGCTGCGAAGCCTGCTCAACACGCTGGCAAAACTGGAGTTACCGGTAGTATTGCCCCTGCATCCCCGTACCCGGCGTCAAATTGAACGGCATAATCTGCTTCCGGAATCGAAGGGCGAAAATCTGAAATTGGTTGAGCCTGTAGGCTATCTCGATATGCTGATGCTCGAACGCTGTGCCCGGCTCATCCTGACCGACTCTGGTGGCGTGCAAAAGGAAGCCTACATGGCTGGCGTGCCTTGCATTACGTTGCGGGAAGAGACTGAATGGATAGAAACGGTAGAAAGCGGCTGGAATGTGCTGGTTGGAGCTGCTCCAGAGCATATTCAAGCCGCCACACGCGACTTCACGCCCCCCGATAACCACCCTGCGTTCTACGGAGACGGGCATGCAGCCGAACGCATTGTGAAAATCTTAACTACCTACGATAACACTAACCCGTAAGCCATCCCATGCGTATTCTCTACCTTTCCCAATATTTCCCGCCTGAAGTGGGCGCTACGCAGACCCGTGCTTATGAGATGGCACAGGGGTTGCTACGCGCCGGGCACCAGGTGACAATGCTCGCTGAAGTGCCCAATCATCCTGAAGGCATCATCCGCCCGGAATACCGCGGCAAATTCTGGGTGCGTGAGCCGCTCGATAGCATTGATGTCATCCGCGTCTGGGTCAAGACAGCGCCCGCCAAAACCTTCAAAACCCGCATGGCGTTCTATCTGAGCTATATGCTCAATGCAGTGCTTGCCGGATTGCTGCTGGCGCGGGGGCGCTACGATGCGCTCTACGCCACATCGCCACCGCTCTTTGTGGGTGCTGCCGCCCTGGTCTTGAGCCGGCTACGGCGCATTCCACTCGTCTTCGAAGTGCGCGATCTATGGCCCGAATCCGCGGTGGCGCTTGGCGAACTCCATAACCCGCGCTTCATCCGCTGGGCGACGACACTGGAAGAGGCGTGTTATCGCCATGCGCAGCGCATCATCGTCGTCACGGAAGGAATGCGCGTCCAACTGATGGACCGCGGTATTCCCGGCGAGAAGCTCGCTCTCATCCCCAATGGCGCCAACACGGAGCTCTTTCAGCCACAACCCGCGGCAGGGCAACAGTTGCGCGCTACCCTAAACCTGGAAGGGAAATTCCTGATTGTCTACGCCGGGATACACGGCATCGCTCAGGGGCTGGAAACTGCGCTCTATGCCGCCGAGCGGCTGCGGAACGATCCCAGGGTGCACTTCCTCTTCATCGGCGAAGGGCCGCGCAAGGCGGAATTGCTGGCACTCAAAGCGCAGCTCAACCTGCCCAACGTGACTATGCTCGAAGCACAAGCCCGCGAAGCGATCCCGGCATATCTCTCAGCAGCAGATGCCGCGCTGATTCCCTTGCGTCGCCTGGAACTGTTCAAGGGCGCCGTGCCCTCCAAGCTCTTCGATGCATGGGCCTGCGGTTGCCCGGTTTTGATGAGCATTGAGGGCGAGGCTCGCACCGTATTGGAGCGCGCACAAGGCGGCATCTTCTTCCCACCAGAGGATGTCGAAAGTCTGGTACAAGCTATCGGTAACCTTCAAACAGTCCCTGATACCTGCAAACGCCTTGGCGAGAATGGACGACGCTTTGTGGAAGCGCATTACTCGCGCCAGGCGCAGGCGCAGACGCTTGTCGAATTACTGGAGAAATTGCCATGATCACCCTCGATCTTTCCGCTGCGGTGCACCATCGAGCTGGGCTAGGGCGTTATGCCGAGAGCCTCGCCCGGGCGCTCTATGCACTCGCCCCTTCTGAGCTGGCGCTCTTCTATAATGCCGAGCAGGGCATCAAGCCGTTAGCCGGATTGGAGAATCTTCCGGCTTCCACGGTAGCGTTGGGCTATAAGCCCTGGCGGATGTTGATCTGGGCAGGGCAGCTAGGGCGCATTCCCTTCAACCGCCTTGTGCCCAACGCGACGCTCTTCCACGCCACCGAACATCTGTTGCTGCCCCTGCGCGGAATTCCTACGGTGCTCACCGTCCACGATCTCATTTTCCGCCACCTCCCGGAGCATCACAAGCGACTCAACCGGTGGTATCTCAATGCCACACTGCCGCTCTATTGCCGCCGGGCAAGCCACATTGTCGCTGTTTCTGAGGCGACCCGGCAGGATCTGATTGCCAGCTATGGCATCCCGCCGGAGAAGGTCACGGTCATTCTTGAAGCAGCCGATCCGCAATTCAAGCCGCAATCACCGGAGCGCCTGGTCGCCGCCCGCGCGCGGTATCAGTTGCCGGAAAACTATATCCTGTTTGTGGGCACCATCGAGCCGCGGAAGAATCTGCTGCGATTGCTGCGCGCCTGGGAACCGCTATACCTGGCAGGAGAAGCACCGCCGCTCGTCATTGTGGGAAAGCGCGGCTGGCTGGCTGAAGATTTCTACACCGCACTGGAGGTCTCGCCCGCCCGTGAGGGGGTACGCTTTACGGGCTACGTTGCCGATGGAGACCTGCCCGCGCTCTACTCCGCCGCGAGCCTCTTTGCTTTTCCGAGCCTCTATGAAGGCTTTGGGCTTCCACCGCTGGAAGCAATGGCTTGTGGGACCCCGGTGTTGTGCTCCAACACTTCTTCACTGCCAGAAGTGGTGGGAGATGCGGCGCTAACCCTGGGGCCAACCCATGTAGACGCCCTCCGCGAGGGCTTGCAGCGCCTGCTGACGGATGCTGAACTGCGCGCTGATTTGCGCGAACGGGGGATACAGCGCGCGGCGGCGTTCTCCTGGGAGCGCGCCGCCGCCGAGACCTATCAGCTCTACCGCAGATTAGCCGGTCAGTAGAGTCCCTCAGCCCTCGTCAAAGGGCGGCACCTCAAAGTATTCCGGGTCCGGCAACAGCTCCATACCCGGGAATACCCCCAGGGTCACGTCAAATTCACACTCAGCCCCATCACGCAAGGCCAGCAAGGTGACTTCATCGCCGGGAAAATATTCCGCCACAATCACATCCAGGGGTTGCTCTTCCGTCACCAACTGCCCATCGAATTCAATAATCACATCATCGGTCTGCAAGCCGGCGCGCTCCGCCGGGCTATCGAGCATGACATCAGTCACCAAGGCCCCTTCAGGAGTCATCTGGAAATAAATGCCGAGCCAGGGGCGCCAGGATTCTTCTGGCAAGTATGGCTCTTCCCAATACGGCATTTCGTAGCCATCTTCAGGCCAGCTATACGACGGCGCTGACGTCTGTTGACCCATCAGGAAACCCATCATGCTGCCCCAGCACAATCCCAGCAAACAACAAAACACACTCACAAGCAGCAGCATGCTGATGACTCCAACCCACTTCCAGGTACTCGACCCGTTCATTGTGCCTCCTGTGCCTGCTGATAAACACGTGAAAATTCTTCCAGATAAAGCGCAGCAATCTCAGGGCTGTGAATAATCAACACGTTTTCATCATTATACTCCGCTGCGCTACGGGTAAAGTTATAAGAACCGGTGACGACCACGGATTCATCTACGATGAAGACTTTGTGATGCATGCGGTATTCGTTGCCATCCAGTAAGACATCTATACCGCTCATAAGCAAGGACTCATAGTCGCCTCCCGTAGAGGTGCTCTGATCAGCTTCCATCACACCGCGCACCGACAAGCCTTCCCGCTGCTTACGCAGCAATACGTTAGTGATATCGTTATCCGTCACGTTGAAAGCCATGAAATGAATGCTGGACTGCGCCGATTTCAGGGTTTCTACAATCTGCGGTTGAGGATTATCATCAGGTGAGAAGTAGACCTGCAGCTCCACATCTCCAATCCGAACTTGGGGATAGGGTGTATTTGCTGGAGAAGCAGATCCAAAAAGCTGCTGCGTAAACATCTCTTCGAACTCAGCAGTATAATTCTCCGCCATCGCCTCGGAATTGATAATCACCACATTGTTGTCGTTGCGGTAGGTCTCATTATAGGCGAAGTTCCAAGACCCGGTCCACACCGTGCGACCATCCAGCACCATGAATTTGTTGTGCATATAAGGGTCGCGGCGCTCAATTACAACGGGCGCGCCGACCTTTTGCAGCTCCGTAGGCCCATCACGCTGCTGATAGTCCCCCTCAACGACTAAACGAACGGTCACGCCACGCTGATGCGCGCGAACCAAAGCATCTACCACGGCGCTGATATTCAGGTCATACGCGGCGATGTCTATGGTGCTGGTCGTGCTATCAATCGCCTGCGCCAACCGCAAATCCAACCCGGTGCTCCCCGTTGCCGATTGCGAAAACGCTACTTCAAGTGCAGTACCCTCCTCTGTCACCGGTTCGGGCGACACAATCTCACAGCCTGCCAATAGCGCCACCAATAGGATACATAAGATACCCTGCCTGACGATATGCATACTTGCTCCTCAGAGTGTTTTAGTGTTCAGCGCCCTCCCGTTGACCACAACGAAGAGGACAAAAACACGACCTAACGGGCTTTAGCCCGAAATTCGTCTCCACGCCAAAAATATGGGTGGTTACACAGCTTCATCGCGCGCAGCGCTCGCCGAATAGCGCTGTGACACCTGTTCCAAAGCGGCGATTTGCGGGGGCGTAGGGCGCACGAAAGCGCGCTGCTTGCGAATCGTGGACCAGGCAGCCTCGGGCCTCATTCCGGTGGAAACGAGGTAGGCTGCTGCCATCAAAGGCGCGCGCCCCACTCCCGCCGCACAATGGATATAGACACCGCGCCCCGCTGCAATCTGCGCCGTGATGAAATCCGCGCCGTGTTGTAGCTCTTCCAGAGAAGGTACAGCATCATCCACGGTGGGCAACCAGAGATAGTACTCCAGAGCCAAGCCGCGCGCGGCATCGTCCGACTCAGCGCGCATATTGACCACAGCGGAGATGCCCCAGGCGCGCATTCTGGTCAACCCGCGGCGCCGGTGTTGCCCACCCACAAACAATAACGGTTGAATCTGGCTCAAGGATTGGGGAGAAACACCCCACAACAGACGGAAAAGTTTATCCCACACCCATAAAACCGTGGAGCGCAGCCCCTGCTCCCGCAAGCGCCGAATGATGATATACACCAGCTTGGCGGGAGGGAAGGCCGTCAGTCGTTGGTGTTTCGCGAAAACATCGTGTTCCAAAGTCGCCACCTTTGCCGCGCAGAAGACCTCAGAAGCGTAGCAACGTTCGGGCCCGCAATTCTGTGTCGCCGCGGCAGGAATTTCTAGGGATACAGCGCCGAGACAACATCAGCCCCAGCAGCTGCGTGACCCTGAATCTCGCCGTACAGGTCACGGTAGTCGCGCGTGTGAATGACCACCGGCATCGGCACCGCATGGCCTAGAATTAGCGCTTGCTGCTTCGTCTCCAATCGCGCCAGCACCTCGCGCAGCGCCGCCGAACCTGCCACACCCGTAAACACGGCGCGGATATCGTTCTCTTCGTCCAGCAACGCGGTAACCCGGGTGCCAATCTGGCTCATGACTTCCTGGTCAATGCCACTAGGACGTTGATCTACCACCAACAAGGTGACGTTGTACTTGCGCATCTCGCGGGCAATGGTTCCGAAAATGGTATGGCGGGCAATCGAGGGATCGAGAAATTTGTGCGCCTCCTCGATGGTAATTACCAGCGGGCGCGGTTCCTGCCCCTGACCGCCAAGATAAGCCTCTTTGCGCGTCACATAAGCCTGGTGGATTCGCCGCGTGATATAATTCGCCACCAGGATGTAGGCTTCCAACGCATTTCCGTAGCGTCCAAATTCCAATACTACGCTCTTGCTGCTGTTGATATAATCCAAAATCCGCCCGATAGGGTCATCATCGGCGCGATCTACCAGGAAGCCAAAACGGTGCAACTGTGCGAGCTTGCGCTGAATGGCGCCCAACGTGCCCTCATGGAGCTTGCCCTCTTCCGTAAGCGCGCGCACACCTTCATCAGGCTCCTCGGCGAGCAAGCGACGTACCCAGGCGACACCCAAACGGCGGCGCAGCATGTACAGTGCATTGCTCTGTACATCAGTAAAGCCAAAGAGCGGCGCCAACATCTCCAAGTCCTCCGGCTCCAACTGCTCATAGCCGATACGCACGGTGAAATCCACCTTGCTGCCCCGGCGTCGCGAGGATTCAGGATCGAGGGTAAAGACGCTCACGCGCCCATCGTAGAAAAGCTGACGCAAGCCCTTCACGTCTTGTCGAGATTCATCCTGGCTTTTCCAGCCGTATTCATTGTGCATGTCAAAGATCAGGTTAACCGCAGCACGCTCCTGGATAATGCCGGCAAGTATCATCCGCGTGAGGAAAGTCTTGCCCGTGCCGCTCTTCCCAAAAATGCCGCTGGAGCGCTCAACAAAACGCTTGAGATCGAGAGCAATGCGAGTATCGGGCATCTCCAATGGCTCGCCAATATGAAAGCGCCCCGCTTCATCAGCGTCACCAAAAATCTCGGCAACCTCTTCCGGGCTGGCATCATAAACTTGAGTAAAATGTGCCGGAACGGTCTTCGCGGGGCGCACCTCATTGCTTTCCAACACCAACATGGGTGTGATGTGGATGCGCCCAGAAGTCAGCGTGCCCCGGTAGGCGCGCGCCAGAAAGCCATCAGGTTCTGTGGGTGGAAATTGCGCGACTTCAGGGTGTTGAGTTTCCAAAGCAACATCGGTAATCATCCCGAAGAAGCGGCGCTCGGTTTGCCCCCGCACCACCACATAGCGTCCCACCGCCAGTCCTTCGATGAGGCGGTCAGGGGCGAGTTTAGCCTCAAGCCCCTGGCTAAGGCTGCCGGAGACGATCACCCCCAGTAGGGATGTAGCGACTATGGGTGAACGGGGAAACCACTGATCAAGCTCAGATTCAGACATGATCTCTCCCTCTTCGTGAAAATCGTGCTGATAAAAGCGCCGGCAGGGCTTCTGGGGCGCGCCGGAAACAGGAGTTTTGGGGTTGCTTACGCCCCAAAACCTGATTACTTGAAATCCTCTAGCATCTTGATATAACGTTCCAGCGACCATGTCCCATGCACACGCAAACGGGGCCAGGTGTAGCGGTTGTCCAAACGTTGCGTGATTCCCCACTCGGTGGTCACCCCGCCCCAATAGCCGGCAGATTCCACGACTTTAAGCACCAGGTCATCGTAACGCCCCGAGGGGTAGCAGAAGAACAACGCCGGTTGCGCCGTATGCGCTTCTACCGCCTCCTTGATTCCCAGAATCTGGTAGACGAGGAAATCCACATCGCGATTTCGCAAATCATAGTGGTCGCGTCCATGGGCTTGAATAGACATGCCGGCTTCAGCCATCTCCCGCATCTGCGCCCAGGTCATATATGCCGGCGCCTCAAAATGCGCCGGCGTCGCAAGCACAAAGAACTCGCCAACGAAACCATATTGTTGCAGCAACGGGAATACGTGGGTATAAGCATCGAGGTAACCATCGTCGAACGTGAGAACAATGGGGTTTTCCGGCAGAGGCTTACCGGTACTAAGAGTTTCAATCAGGTCGCGCAGGAATACGGTATGATACCCCTCCTGCTGCAAGTATTGCAGTTGCGCCTCAAAAAACTCCGGTTCTACCGTCAACCCCCGACGAATGCTATCCGCATCAGAGGGGAGTTCAGAAACGTAATGATACATCAGAATCGGCACCTGCAACGCTTCCGGCGGCGGGGGATACGTTGCCGTGGGCGAGGGCGTGATTGTAGGGGTAACGGTAGGCTTGGGTGTAGGCGTGATGGTCGGTGTGGGCGTCTGAGTAGGAGTCGGCGTAGCCGTCGGTATGGGCGTGAGTGTGGCCGTGGGCGTGGCCGTCGGTGTGGATGTAATTGTGGCGGTAGGCGTCGGCGTATAGAAAGCCTCAATGAGACTTGGCACAGTCACAGGCAAAATGATGAGCAGGATCACCAACGGCGCGATCCAGAACAACCATTTGAAATACCTCATAAGCTGCCCATCCGCATACGCTGCAGGTAAGCCAGGGCTGCCTCTGTCGCTCGGAAAGCCAGCGGCGGCAGCGCGGTCAAGGGGAAAAAGGCGACTTCGGCAGCATCATCCGCGGGCGCCAGAGTGCCACCACTGATGAGCCCGCGATAGACGAGCACAATATCGGCGCCATGCGCATGTTCACGGCCATAGACGGCAGTGAATAACTCCGGTTCCTCGAAGGTAAGCCCTGTCTCCTCCTGGCATTCACGGATGGCAGCCTCTGGGGGCGATTCGTCCTCATCCACAAAACCGGCCGGCAAACTCCAATACCCTTGCTTGGGGTTCCAGGCGCGACGCACCAGCAGCACCCGCCCGGCAGTGTCTTCCACCAATACCGCGGCGGCAACTTTATGCTCGCGGAAAACTACCAGTCCGCAGGAGGGACAAACCCGCCGCACCCGGCCGAAGGCAAGGGCATCTTCAAGACCGTGCCCGCAACGCGGGCAGAAATTCAATTCCAGCGTCTGAGATACCTTATGTGGCTCAACTTCTGGCAGGTTATGTGTTTGCATGGCGAAATTATCGTACTGCATTCGGGGGATGTGTCAAGACTTCAAAAGTCATCGTTTTTCGCAGCATGGCTTTGCCGCGCCGCAAAAAACGATGATCTTCCTCTCACCTGCGGTGGGAAAGTCGCCAGGTGAAATAACACAATCCAAGCGTACCCACTCCCAATAGAACTGTCGCCCAGAGGGGGATCAAAGGCTTTGAAGGCGTGGGGGCAGCCACGGTCTCAGGCACAGCTGTGGCAACGGGCGCAACCTCAGGCGTCATCTCGGCACCCAGAGTTACTATTTCAGGCACTTCTGTCTCGGAGATCAAGGCAGTTGCCGTAAACATTTCAACCGACTTCATGGCTGCTGTAGGAGCCGTATTAGCGCAGTTTTCAGGATCATCCACCGCGCACAATTCTGGCAGCGCATCACCCCCTGGAACAACAGGAGCAAAAGCCTGTTCAGTTTCCAGACCTCCCCCCATGCCACCTTCTTCCAATGCCCCACCGGTATAGCCCTCTTCAAAACCTCCGCCAAGCCCATAAACCGCCCCATCTTCCGCATTCGCTGGCGGCGCTGGAACCGGAGCCGCCCGGCTCATCGCTTTATCTTCCCCCTCCGGTAGGGCAGAGTCAGCAGCTACCGGGGCCTCTTGAGACAATGCCGGCTCCGTCTGCACCTCCTCGACAACCAGCTCCACCTGACGTTGTGCCATATCCGTTGCACGTGTTATAGGCAGAAGACCGGGGTTAAGGTTCAGACCCACAGCGAGCACAAAGACAGCAGCACTCACAACCGTTGCCAGACGCATCAGCCATACGGGAAGCAGGCTGCGGCGAGGCGGTGCGGGCGTAGCCGTAAGGGGTGCAGCGACCATCGCGGGGGTTAGCAGATAGTTGCGAGGCGGTTCACGCAGAGGCAGGTTCTGCACCAGCGCCACCGTCTGCTGCAACAATGCCACGCGCTGCTGCAATTCAACATCGCGTGCAAGATCGGCTTCGAGTTCGCGCTGCAGCGCCAGAGGCAGCTGCTGATCCAGATAAGCCGAAAGATGTTCCTCAGTCCAAACCATTCCCATCAGTTATCGCCTCCCACTATACTCTGCTATCCAGACGATAACGGCCCGGTAAAAGTTCCCGGCGCTCAAGTAACAGATCACGCATCTTACCACGCGCGCGCGCCAGTCGCGATTTGACCGTGCCCAATTGAATCTGCATCGTCTCGGCTACTTCTTCATATGATAAACCGAGGCGGTCCACCAAAACCAACACGGCGCGTTGCTCCTCAGGTAACAACGTCATAGCGTCTTCCAACACTTCGCGAAGTTCACCGCGCTCAATAAATTCCTCGGGCAGCTCCGCTTCATCGCGCAGATGCGGGTTAGCTTCTTCATCTACATCCCCAAAATCCTCCCAAGAAACGCTGGGACGGCGTTTAGTATAGCGCATAGCATCGTAGCAAGCATTGGTGACAATGCGCAACAACCACGCGCGGAACGACCCGCCGCGGAACTGCGACATGCTGCGATATGCAGAAATAAAGGCCTCCTGCGTCGCATCATCCGCCGACGCAGGGTCTTGTAATAAATGATATGCCAGGTTATAGACCTGGGTCTGATAATGCAAAATCAGTGCATTGAACGCATCCAGGTTGCCGCGTTGCGCCGCGCGCACAAGCGTTGCCTCATCCCAGGATGTCGTATCAGGCGTACCCATAAACGCTCCAAATACAGGTTAGATAGAACGAAAACAGCTAACAAACAGTTGCCATCACACCAATCAACCGCCACTTAGCGCTTGACGGAATTCAAATTCCGGTTATACTCATGGTTGCGCCGGAGTGGCGGAATCGGCAGACGCAAACGACTCAAACTCGTTCGGGTAATCCCCGTGTGGGTTCGACTCCCACCTCCGGCATTAT
>JAFGFB010000070.1 GCA_016931315.1 Anaerolineae bacterium | reverse complement strand
CAACGACTACCGTGCTATCCAGTTCCAGGGGCCCGTAAAGCTCCGCCTGCAGCTGTGCGGCAAACTCCCCCTCGAAGGTTGTGTCCACGTGCCCGGGATGGCGCTCTCCCGCCGCGCTCCGCGCGGCAAACCGCGCCTGCAAGGCTTCCGGTGCCGCGACTAAGACGATCTGCAGCAGTGTGAAGGGACAACACTCGCGGAGCGCCGCGAATTTCGGCGTATCGAACTGGGGTTTGAAGTTGGCTTCTACTACCAGAGGGGCGCCAACTCGCAGGTGCAACGCGAGCCAATCGTAGAGCAGCGCAAAGCTGGCGCTCCCCAACCGTTTCGACCATTCCCGGTCGCTCCACCCCAGGGTATCGAAGAGCCGTTCCTTGATGGCATCCTTGGTGAGCAGCGGAACTTGCAGCCTGGCGGCGAGGGGTACGCTGAGGGCGGTTTTGCCGGTTGCGGGCGCGCCGGTGACGAGGATGAGCCAGGGTGTGCCGGGCGGTGGCTCAGTAAGCGCCGATTTCGTGCAGGCGGTTGTCATCAATGCCGAAGTGATGGGCGAGCTCATGGTAGAGCACATGCCGGACCATCTCACGTACTTCGTCCGCATTGGAGCAGCGGAGCAGAATGGGGTACAGATAGAGGCTGATTTTATCCGGCAACACCAAACCGTAATGGTGCGTGCGGCGTGTCTGCGGCACGCCGTGGTAGAAGCCCAACAGCCCGTTGGGATGGTTTACTCCCGCCTGGCGCAGCGTCTGTGCGTTGGGCCAGGGTTCCACAACAATCTCCACATTTTCCATCTTGTCACGGAAGGTCGCGGGCAGTGCCTCTAGCGCCTCAATGACGTATCCCTGAAAACGTGTCTGCTCTATTCGGCGCCAATTCCAGGCGGAGACTCTGCGCGCGCTTGCCGGTCCGGCAAGCTGCTCGTCCTCTTCTGGCGTATCTTCTGTTGTCATTAGATGACCACCACGCGGGTCCCGGTATTGGGGGCGGCCAGTACAGTTTCTTCCTCGTAAGGTGCTTGCGGCTCGGCCCAGCGGAAGACCCACATCGCAGCGCGGCTTGGAACGTTGAGGCATCCGTGGCTGTATCTTCGCCCATAATCGTTGTGCCAGTACGTGCCGTGAATGGCGACCCCCGAGCGCGTGAAGTAGGTAGGGAAGGGCACACCCGCGAGGTCGTAATCTTCGCCGACCATTCGGCGGGTGTGGCGTTTATAGAGGATGCGAAATTCCCCGAGCGGCGTAGGTGTTTTGTAGGTACCTGAGGCCACCGGGGTGCTGAAGACCGGCTGATTGCCCTCGAAACACGTCAGTATTTGATTGGGAATACTGATTTGGATCCATTTGTCGGGATGTCCCGGCGAAATGGGGGCAATCTCTGCCGGGGGAATGCGTCGTACTGACCACGCCGGCACATAAGGTCCAGGTGACCAGGTGATGCCATCCTGTAGCCGATACCACCATTCTCCAGCTTCATCTTGGGTAGCCGCAATCACGCGGTAAACGGTTTGGTAGTAAAGCCGGCGTTGCACGTAGCGGGAAGCAGGTTGCTGGCGGGATTCGGCGTACGGCACGCTGATTTCGACCCAAAACCCCGGTTTGCTGATTTCCGGAATGACCTCTGCCTGGCGGTTGTTTTCCACGGGTTGCACAAAGCCGCTGTGGATATAGCCCTCATCGGTCTGATACCAGATGGCGTTGGTGGGCCAGGGAGCTTCGCCAGCAACGGCGCTATAGAGCGGGATGACGGCATCGTGGCTCTTCCAGGTGACGAGTGGCGCTTTGAGCGCCGGCTCGCGTCGTACGGCTTGTTGGTACCAGCTGATGATACGTCCCAGGGTCGCCGGTGGCGGTTCAGCATGGGAGGGCGCAACTGCCCGCTTCTGCATCCACTTTTGTAGGATTGCGGCGTCATCAGGCAGAAAGGGTGGGCTGAATAGCGCCGTTGTCGCGCCTATACCCAGCTGCAAAAACTCGCGTCGTGTGACCTTTGGACTTTTCATACTGTATTTCCCACTACAAAAAAATGATTGCTACGCTACGCCTCTGGTGAATTTACCACAATCTTACCATTTATGCAAGGCGCCCTGGAAACTTCAAACTTCGACCTCGAAACGACAAACAGGATCCCCGCGTCCGATGGCTTGCAGCAATCGGACCTTGACGGGATGCCCTAATAGCGTTTCAAAGACCGCCGCGGTCCAGCCACAGGTACAGTCACATAGCCAGGGCGCCATGACCAGGCCTTCCTGCCGCATCGGACAATAGCAGTGATCGTATTCGCCATAAATGCGATTGCCCTCCCGGGTGAGAGGCTTGCCGCCGATGCCCCATTCGCGCATTGCGGCAAGCACGGCGTCGAGGTCGGTCACGTCGGGCAGGGTTGCGCGCGCCCGCTCCAACGCCGGCAACACGTGTGCGCCCGCACAGGCGCGTCCGCAGGCTTCGAGGAGGCGTGCGCGCGTTTCGGGGGCGATTTCGGTCTCCATCGCGGCTATCAGCTGTTCCAGCCAGAATTTCGTATGTTCCATAGTTTCTTGTCCCCATTACAAGACGCAAATTTCGGTTGAAGCCCTATTCTGCCTTACGAGAGAGCTTCTGGAGGCGTTTCCTGGTGTGTATGACGGTCTTGCGCTTCCCTGAGTTCTGCTTCTAATTCTCCAAGCCCTGGCACTTGCGGCGACATGTGACGCAGGTTTTTCAGGACATGGGCTGCCAGGGTGAGGTCTTCCAGACGCAGACAGGCTCGAGCCAGCTCTAGTTGCGGCGCTGGTTTCCCCGGCAGCAGCGCTGCTGCCCGGCGCAGGTGCAGCGCCGCCAGCGCCCAGCGTCCCTC
The DNA here is from genome assembly GCA_016931315.1 of Anaerolineae bacterium. Taxonomy (GTDB): domain Bacteria; phylum Chloroflexota; class Anaerolineae; order B4-G1; family SLSP01; genus JAAZNO01. The sequence continues at coordinate 8,098 of JAFGFB010000070.1, read as the reverse complement.
TTCCATGTAACGTAGACCATGGGAAAGAAAACTCATTCCCTCCGTGAGGCCACGGTCCACTTGCAGCAGCAGGCGTTTCTGCTTCTTGATGAAATCGCTCTGCAAGTTGAGGGTCAGCACCAATATGACGACCGCCATGATGAATCCGCAACCTGTGGAGGCCCACTTCAGTGGTCCTTCCATGAGGAATCCCGCTACCACTACGAGGAGGACGCTCAGGATGGCGTTGGCTAACAGGAAGTAGTAGATTGGCGCCCAGCGCACCGAGATGCCGATGAGCAAGCCCAGTGCCAGCACTGCCGGGATCCAGCTGCTCCAGAATTGCCAGCGTGGCGCCTGCTGTAGAATCACCGGAATGGCTTCCGGCGGCAAGGCCGATTTCCCCCCAAAGTACAGGGGCAGCAGCAGGGTGTAATCCTGAAGCCCGATCCTCTGGCTGACCTGGAAAACCCAAAGCAGGGGGGATGCCAGCGCCGAGAGCACGTTGATGGCTTGCATCGCCCATAGCATCCAATATAGTGTCGAAGGTTTCTCGCGTTGTGGGCTTTTGATCCACAGGGAATTGCCGCAGGCACTGCAGCGCTTATCTTCGGGAGCGGTGGGCGCGGCGCATGTCGGGCAGGCGTAAACATTATCGTAACGCTTCCAGGCTTCTTGCCAGGCTAATTCTTCCGGTGAGGGGGGGATTTCTGCTTCGATGAGTTCCACTGGTGAGCGAACCGGCTCGGGGTTGCGTTGCTTCTGCAGGGCAGTTAGCCCATCACGGGCTTCGCTATGCGTGGGGTCCAGTGCAAGTACGTTCTCCAGGCACAGCTGCTGGTCCTCAAGCGATTCCATCACCCGGCTCAACCAGAGCCAGGCGAGCACATTTTCTTCGTCCCGCTCGGTCACTTCCAGGAGCAGGGTGCGCGCCTGGGCTTTTCTTCCAATCTCGGCGGCGGCGATGCCGCGCATGAGGTATTCATCGGTGATGCGGGGTTGTAGTGTGGCAAGTCCGCGTTTTGCTGCGTTATGTTCGGGGTCTAATGCGAGCACTTGCTCCAGACAGGTTGCCTGTTCCTGAGGTGACTCCATGACGCCGCTGAGCCAGAGCCAGGCGGTGATGTTTTCCGGGGCTTCTTCAGTTACGCGTGTCAACAACGACCGGGCTGCCTCACGCTGCCCGGCTTTGGCGGCGGCGATTCCCTCATGTAACATCTGTGGGACTGGTGTGTTCACCGTTGCCCTCATTCCAGTGGGTTGTTCTGATTATAATCCCAAATCACCTGCGAAAAAGTGGTATTTGGAATGGATTGCGCGCGCGACTTCGCCGCGCGCGCAATCCCATCTTTGACTCTGTGCTCAGACCTGGATGAATTGTGGCAGAACAACCGGGCGCAGCTGGGTGGCTTGATAGAAAAGCGTTTCCAGCGAGGCTCGCAGGTCTTGGTTTCCCTGCTTGACCTGCCGTTTGATTTCCTTGCGCCCGGCGTTCAGCAAGTCGCTAGATTGTTCCAGCTGGACGAAACCCCGGCTCACGAACTGCGGCTCACCGACGAGCTGGCGCTTCCGATTTACTGGAATGAGCGCCACCACGAAGCCATCCTGAGAGAGCCGTTGGCGGTCACGCATGACAACTTCGCCAATTTCGCCGACCAGGCGCCCATCTACCCACACATCGGCCATGGGGAGTGCATTATCGGTCCAGGCCCTTTGTCCATCGCTCAGCCAGGGCAAGCCCTCTTTGAGGATGAAGACCTGCTCCGCAGTCATTCCCACTTCCTGTGCGAGTTGCCGGTGAAGATAGAGGTGCCGGGACTCGCCGTGAACCGGGATTAAATAGCGTGGCTGCACTGCTTCCAGCATCGCGCGCATATCCCCCCGGTTGCCATGACCGGAGACGTGCACGGTCGCCATCGGTCCGTAGATTACATTTGCGCCGCGCTCAAAGAGCTTGTTAATCATGCGGCTGATATCTTCCTCATTGCCCGGAATGGCGCCGCCGGAGATGATGATGGTATCCCCAGGGCGAATCTGTACCTGGCGATGGCTGCCTTCTGCCATTTTGTTCAGCGCTGAGCGCGGCTCGCCTTGCGACCCGGTCGCCAGAATCACCAGATTTTCCGGTCGCACTTTGGCTTGCGCATCCACAAGTGTGTTTTCGGGCACCTGCAGATAGCCCAGCTCCCGCGCCAGTTGAACATTCTCCTCCAAACTGCGCCCGGTGAGTGCGACCTTGCGCCCGTGTTGGTGCGCCAGCGTGATAATCTCCTGCAGGCGTGCCAGCAGCGAGGAGAACGTGGCAATGATGATGCGACGTCCCCTTGCCTCGGCAAACAATCGGTCGAGGGTCTCACGCACGACCTGCTCGGTTTCCGTGAAACCGGGTTGGTCTGCGTTGGTGCTGTCGCCGAGCATGGCAAGCACGCCGTTGGGGGTCAATTCGCGCAGGCGCTGTAGGTCGGTTGTGCGTCCACCAGAAGGCGTTTCATCCATCTTGTAATCCCCCGTGTGGACGATTTTACCCACCGGTGTATCTATCACCAGACCGACGGCGTCGGGAATGGAGTGCGCCACGGCGAAGGGGCTGACCCGAAACGGGCCTGCCTGGGTCCAGCCCTCTTTGGGGAGCACGCGTAACTGCGCTTTGTGCAGCAGTTGTTTTTCCTCGAGCTGGCGCTGGACCAATCCCAGTGTCAGGGGCGTGCCGTAGATGGTCGTCTCGAGGTGTTGCAACAGATAGGGCAACGCGCCGATGTGATCCATGTGCCCGTGCGTGAGGAATATCCCCCGCAACCGGTCTTGATTCTTCACCACGTACTCAAAATCCGGCAGAACCAGATCAATGCCATACATGTCGTTGGCGGGGAACATCACCCCGCAATCCACGACGATCATATTGTGACCATATTCGATGACCGTCATATTCTTTCCAATGCCCCCTAAACCACCGAGGGGCAGGATTTTCAAATGCTTACTCATATTCTTCTAACTATCCTTTTCTGTTTCATGCTGGCTATTGCCCGGTTTTACACCAGGGCATTTGCCAGAATTTGTTCTATTGGCGTGCAGGTAGCATCTCAGAGCGACCATTTCCAAAGAATGATCTCGCCGGCTGCGTAGTGCAATCTGAATTTGGCTCTCTTCTCAGGCGTACGAGAACCTTGCTTGATGCGCTTTCGGGGCCTTCAAGACGTTGGTCCAGGAAATACGATGCAGTCAACGTCTAACTTCTACCAGTCAGGGGTACTGCTTACCTGCGGAAAAACTCTTTTCACCATATCCAAAAAAAATTATAACATATTTGCGCCGCCTGTCAATGGCGGCTGATTTTGAAATTTCGAAAGTGTTTTTGGGCGCGTTTCGCGCGCCCAAAAACACTTCTCCAGAAATTCACCCGAGGTGGGGTAATCACTCGATGAATTTGTAACCTTGCGCCTCCAGATAGGCGCGCTCTTTTTGAGCGTGAATGACGGCGAGTTTCACCTTAATCTTCTCCCACTCCGCGCCCGCGAGCGGGTACAGGAAGAGCACGAGGAATGAGATAAATAATAGCACTCCGGTGGGTCCCGCCCATCCGAGCAGCACTCCGGTGCCGGCGGAGAACGATTGCGCCGCTGCCGGTAGATCTTCGTTGTAGCCGTAACTCTTCATGATACTCAACAGCGCCCACGCTGCGATGCTGATGGCGGGCTTGGTGATGAAACTGTTGATGCCCGCGTACATCCCCTCGCGGCGGAGTCCCGTGCGGTGCTCGTCCATGTCGACCACATCCCCGTTCATCAGCGGAATCAGATACATGCCGCCGGAGAAACCAATCCCGAAGAGGAAAAAGCCCGCCGTCGCCAGGGCCACATTCCGGCCAAAAATCACGACTAGCGCGCAGCCCAGGGCAAAGGCAAGCGTGAAGACCTGTGTGCAACGCTTGATGCCCCAGCGGTCTCGAAGCTGAATCCAGGCGACGACGCCCAGCACAATGCCTGCGCCCAGCGCGCCCAACATCGGGGTACGGGGCATGTTCAGCACGTCGAAATAATACCAGATGCCGGTCATCAACGCCGTCTGCGCGAACATGATGGTGAAGCTCAGGACCTCGAAGACCACGAAGGAGCGGTTGGTGAAACACGCCTTGAAGGATTTGACGAAGTCAAACTGCTCCTCTTCCTGGGTGTAGTGTTTTTCTTTGAAGAAAAAGGTGCTGAAGAAGATGATCAAGCCCATGACCAATCCCAGGGCAATCATGGCCCAGCGGAAGAATACGATGCCCGGCGCGTCGCCCACCTCTGGTTTGATCGTTGCTTCAATGGCAAAGGGCACCGCCAGCGTAAACACCATGAAGATGATCTTCCAGAAGTAGATTGTGCCGCGCGCCTTGTTGGAGACCGCTACTTCATACGGCATGACCCAGAAGCTGGTGGCGATGGCGGTGTAGAGAATGTCATAAACAAAGAGCGCCAGCAGCAATTGGATGAAGAGCGCGGTCTGGCTGTTGCCAATGCTGGGGAGGACGACCCAGAAAGCGATAAAACCCAGCACAAAGATGGGGGCGCCATAGCGGATATAGGGGATGCGTCGTCCCAGGGCGCTTTTGGTGCGGTCGCTGATGTAGCCAAAAAGCGGATCATTGATCGCATTCCAAATGCCAAATAATAGCCACACAGTACCTGCCAGCTTGGCATCCAGCCCCCGTAGGCTGACGAAGTAATACGTCAGCGCACCCGCCGCGGCGAGTGATTGCAGGATAGCGGTCGCCGCATCCCCTGCCGAGATAGCGAGTCTACTCTTGAGAGGAACAACTTCTTCTACCAGCTCAGTTCGCACATTCATAAGACCTCCAGGAAAAATGAGTGAAAGCTAACGCTTAATGCGTGAAAACACATCTGTTACTACATCTGGAGCGTGGGTTTTGCGATGCTTTACTTCCAATAGCGTGCATCCCAGGTATCGAGCAGGTTGGTGGTGCCCGCTACCAGTCTCCAGCCCGCCTCGGTGAGGACCGTTTCCCAGGTAACTTCCCACAATCGCCCGGTGACAAGCCCGTCATCGTTATCCCACGCGGTAACCATGGCGTTGACACGCGCCTGGTTTTCGTCGCTTGCCTCGGCGACGCGTTGTATGCCGCTGACATCCACCCGTAGCGTGCGCGCAAAACCCGTAGCCCAGGCTTCATAAGGCTGCGCGGCGCGCGCCGAATCCGCTAACAGCGCATAAGCGCCGGGCAGGTCACGGTCATTCAGCGCCAGATAGAAGGAGATAACGGCATAATCTGCCCGGTGTGTCGGGTAGCTATGCGGGCGCTCCAGGAAGTACCAGTCCCAGCGATCCCAGGTCCAGCCGTAGGTTAGCCCGTCCCAGGTGAAGATGACGCGCCATGCCAGCTGCGGTGCACCCGTATCTCGGTGACCCTCAAGGATCTCTTCAGCCAGGTCGCCATCGCGATCTTCAAAGAAGACGCCGGCATCACCCTGAAAGGCGCCAACAAGCCGAAAATCATTCGCGTTCCAGGCATAGAGGTGGAGCAACGTGAGGTTGCGTTCTGCGTGGCCAAAGATGGCAATCTCCGTGCGCCCGTCAGCGTTGATGTCGCGAATTTCGATCTCGCAGGTGGGATATTGTCCCAGACCGTAATAGGGTTTTCCGGGGTCGGGTTTGGCATCGAGCAACGTAGTAATGGTGTTATCACCCTGCAGCACAAAGGCGCTCATGCGGTTCGCTTCTGGTTGGTGCAACAGCGCGAGCCATTCGGGCAGACCATCATTGGTCAAGTCTTCGTGGCGAAAGCAAACAAGTTCTGCATCGCCAACGGCAGCGCGCAGGCGCGCCGCACCTGCTTCCGCGAGCGCCGGTAGCTCTGTGGGATCAGGCGGCGGAATCAGGGTGGGCGTGGGCGTCGGCTCTGGCGTTGGGGTTGGAAGCGGCGTCGGCGTTTCGGTCGGAGGCGGTGTCACCGTTGCCGTGAGTGTGGGCGACGGCGACGGGACTGTGGGCGCCAGGGGCAGGGTGCAGCTCGTCAAAAGCAGCGCCAGCAATAGCCCCAGCCCGTATTTACCGCTTTTGTTCATTTGAATTCCATCTGGAGACTTTGGCCGATGAGCCAGCGTTCCCAGCGCTCCATCGCCTGTGCCAACCGTTCTTCTTCCTGTACCAGCGTGATGCGCGCATAGCCTTCACCGTGCGGGCCGAAAGCTGCGCCTGGTGTGAGCGAGACCCCCGTGGCTTCGAGCAGCGCTGCAGCGAAGGCAGTGCTGGAGCTGAAGTGCGAAGGAATCTCCAACCAGACGTAAAAAGTGGCAGCGGCGGGAGTGAACCAGATATTCATGCGTTCCAGGGTATCCGTGACGACCTTACGGCGTCGGCGGTAAACCTCATTGAGCTTCTGAAGCCAGGTGTCCGGCAGCTGGAGTGCCGTCACTGCGGCTTCCTGGCTGGGAAGGAAAATGCCTGTATCGGCGTTGGTCTTGACCCGCGCCAGTCCGGCAAGCGCCTCCGCATTCCCCACGGCCATACCGATGCGCCAGCCCGCCATATTGAAGGTCTTGGAGAGTGAATTGAGTTCCACCGCGACCTCTTTGGCGCCGGGAATCTGAAGCACGCTCGGTGGAGGCGTACTGTCCCATGCAATCTCGCTGTAGGCGTGATCGTATACCAGGAGTAGCTTGTACTTCCGGGCAAAGTCCACCGCCCGTTCAAGAAATGCCGGGCTTGCCATAGCCGCGGTGGGATTGTTGGGGTAATTCAACCACAGTACTCGTGCCCGCTCCAATACTGCCGCGGGGATCGCCTCGAGCTTGGGGAGGAAGCTGTTTTCACGCAGGAGGGGTAGCGGATAAATTTCGCCGCCGACGAGCCGTGTCGCTGCGCCGTAGGTGGGATAACCAGGGTCCGGGATCAAGGCGACCGTGCCGGGGTCTATGAAGGCTGTGGGAATATGATAGATGCCTTCTTTGGAGCCGATAAGGGCCAGCGCCTCTGTGCGCGGGTCGAGTTCGACGCCAAAGCGGCGTGCGTAGAAATCGGCAATGGCTTGCCGGTATGCAGGCGAGCCATAGTAGCTGGCATAACCATGCGTATCCGGACGGCGTGAAGCGGCTTCCAGGGTGGCGATAACCTCCGGCGGCGCGGGTAGGTCGGGACTGCCGATGTCGAGCCGAATAACATCTTGTCCTTCGCGGCGCAACTTCTCCGCGCGCGCAGCCAATTCAGCGAAAACATACGTAGGCAGATGTTGTAGGCGTTGTGCCAGTTGCATACAGTTTCCTCGCGTAATAGGTTGGATGTCAATATTCAATTTCGATAGGCGTCATGTTGAATGTTACCATGATTTAGCCAAACTTCCACCTGGCGTAACTTCTCAACGTTCCCCTGCCTGCCACAACAAGAGCGGCTAAAGCCGCGATTTCAGAAGGTGGTTTTGGGACGTGCGAAGCGCGTCCCAAAACCATTAAAAACGATCCTCTTCGTCTGTTTGCACGATCTCTTCCAGTTTTCCCCAAAAATCTGTCCTATACCCCGCATTGAAGGGTATAGGACAGAACATTGGGGAAAATAAGATCGTCATCTTGTAAAAACCCTCATCAGCGATCAACTCTCTGCGCTTTCTTTCTGCAGGTGTGATTTTTGTGAACGGGGCTGCGCCCCGTTCACGAAAATCACAAAAAAGAACTACCCTCTGCGCCTCTTTGGCACGCTCAAGTGTCTATACGTATGACCTCACCCAGCCGACCGCGGTTGAGTACAACCGCTTGAACTTCCCAATAATTTGTCCTATACCCCTACCCCGGGGTGCGTTTCAGTTTTGGGGCAAAAGCAAGACGACTATCATGCAAACGCCTTCCCTTTGATTGATTTTTGTGATGGGGCTTTGCCCCACCGCCAAAAATCAATTTTTTATTGCGTCCCGTAGGGACGCCTGAGATTTTCGCCCCCATTTTGAAACGTACCCCCTACCCCGCATTGAAATTGCCATTGAAGGTTATGTGAGTATAATTACATGGTATGCACCTTCTTGCTTCCAATACGGCTCCCTGAACGCGATTCTCATTGCTGTTGTGCGTCTTGCCTTGTAATGGGATTTCGAAGCAGATCACTGACCGAAATCGCGCTATGCTGCGCACAATAT
>JAFGFB010000069.1 GCA_016931315.1 Anaerolineae bacterium | reverse complement strand
ATACGATAGATGATCAGAGGGAACGCAAAGAGGTTGTGCAAACAGGCGAAGAGGGTTCTCGTCTGTATTCGTGCGCTTCGCGCGCCCAAAAAACACAGTTTTAGGAAGGCACATGAGGAATCTGAACAGTTTATTCTAAGGGCAAATCTTCGGATCTTCGATCCCAAAGGCGTTTTATGCGGGCAAGAGCCAAATGGTGAAGACGCTCCCTTGTTGCAAGCGGCTTTTCACGGTGAGGCGCCCGTGTTGTAATTCGACCAGTTCTTTGCTCAGCGCCAGGCCCACACCCGCGCCAGGCACATTGGTCAATTCGACCGCAGTTCCCCGCTGAAAGCGCTGGAATAGCTGCGCCTGTTCCACGTCTGACATGCCCAGACCGGTGTCACGGACCTCAACGATACCCCACTCGTGCTCCTCCGCGGTCAAGCGCACCGTTTTCAGCACCACGCTCCCTCCGGAGGGCGTGAAGTGCAGTGCGTTGGTGAGCAAACTGCCCAATACCTGACGCAAAGCGCGCACATCAGCCTGGACTATCGGCATAGAAGGCTCAAGTTCCACTTTGAGCTCCAAGCCTTGAGCAAGGAAAGAGCCTTCGCGCTCCAATGCCAGCTCGCGCACCACCTGATTCAGGTCTACAGGATGCAGTTCAACCTCCAGCTGCCCCAAATCCAGTTTGGAAAGGTACAGGAGGTCTTCGATCAAATGCTGCAATCGCACGGTTTCACCGTGAGCGATTCCCAAATAGTCCTGACGTCGCTCCTGGACTCCGAGTCGCATCAAATCCAGATAGGCGCGGATGTTGGTCAGCGGCGTGCGCAGCTCATGGCTGACGTGATTGATGAATTGGGATTTAGCACGATCGGCGGCTTGGGTTTTCTCAATGGCAACGCGCAGCTCGGCAGCTTCCAGAGTTTGACTCACCGCAGAAGCGACACTGCTCACCAGAATGCCATCGGTCTCATCTAGCGCAAAACGCCCCATCATATTCAGACAGAGGACGCTGATGACACGACCGCGAATCACAAGCGGAATCAACAACACAGACGCGACGCCACGCTCCAGAAGCAGGGGGGTCAATTCCCCTAAGCGCTCATCCAACTCCAGGTCGGCGACAAACAGGGGCGATTGGGAGTCCAACAGGTAGCGCAAAGCCATGCTATTCGAGATCTGAAACTCGAGATCGAGAAATGAGAGTAGCCCTGGAGTGAGGTATTCAGCCACAACTACCGCCCGTTCCCCCAAAGGGTCCGTCGCCATGGCGATAGCCTGTTTCAAATCGAAGAACTGCGCCAAATCACGGCACAGGATTTCCAACAGGTGCTGTGTATCGGCAATGCCCGCGGCGGCGGTAATGAGACGATTGAGTAACGCCAGTTCGCGATTGTGACGCTGTAACAGGGCTTCGGAATTCACACGCGCCGTCACATCCGTCATGATGCTGACCATACCCTCAGGATTGCCCTCCGGGTCCTTGATGCTCCAGGCGCGCACTTCAAGGTTGAGCAATGCCCCAGGCTCTGGAGCAACATTCCAGATACCTTGCCAGTTTCCCTGATCCACCGTGGCGTCAAGGATTTGCTCCCACGAAGCTCCCAAGCCCTCCAGAGATAGAGACGCCAGCGAAGCGCCATTCAACGCGGTGGTATCGGCGATAGCGACACCGAAGAAACGGGCTGCAGCCGCATTAAGATAGGTGATATTGCGCTCCATATCCATTGCCACGACCGGGTCCTGGAGTTGTTCCAGCAGGGTCGCCCGAAAACGCAAGCCATGCTCGGCCCGCAAACGGTCGACAATCTCCTGACGCAGCTGCACATTGGCTGCCGAAAGTTCATTGGTACGCGCGGCTACCTGCTCCTCAAGATTCTGGCTATAGAACAACAGAGTCTGGTGAGTTTGCGACAATTCTGCCCGGGCAAGAATCTGCTCGTTCAGGACACGCACAAGGTAGTTGTAGAAAGTCAGCAGCAAGACGAAGAAGACCGACATGAGAAGGGTGAGATAGACGCCTTCGGAAATCCAGATGCTGAAATCCACGATGGCTTCAGGATAGAGCACCCAGGCATTTAGATAGCCATACGATAACAGGTAGCCCACAACAATATAAGTGACAATGGAGAGAAAGAAGGAAACGATACCGGCGCGTTTGCTGCGGAAAAGGATGGCCAATAACGGCAAAATGAGGGTGTAATCCTTGCCAACGCCAACCAGCCCGCCGCGAATGAGCGATAACACACCGGCAGCATAGACCAGGATGAGAAAGCCCCAACCGCGCACACGGGGGCCCAAACGCTTGATGGTGCGCAAACACAGGGCAATGATATACAGGACTACGAAGAATCCCACAAAGGGGTATTGTGCAGGGCGATGCCAGTTCTGCGCGAATATCACAGCCAGAGTGGGCAAGGCTGCCACACTGAGTGCGGTCAGCGCGACTAAGACTGCCTTATCGCGCCATTGCTGCAGCATGTCATCAGCACTGGGTCGCCCATTCGTTGTCGAGGTTGTCATCACACTCCCTACAGTTATCCTACCGGATTACCTTGCACCCACATCTCCAAACCATAGTGTATGGCCCCCAGAAGGGCGGCCTTGGGATTCAGCACCACATTGACGGGCATGGGCGCTAACAGGTGTGAGAGCCGTCCCTTGCGCAGGAAAGCCGTGATGAAGGCATCCTGCTGCAAAGCGGGCAGTATCCGGGGCGGAATGCCGCCCGCAAGGTAGACACCGCCGGTGGAAAGCACCTTGAGCGCGAGATTGCCCGCTTCGGCCCCCAGCACGGAGACAAAGAGCTCCAGCGTCGCCTGGCACAGAGGGCAAGGGCGCGCCGCATCAACAGCCGCATTCACAATGACAGGGGTGGGGTCCGGCGCCGCAGCCAACAGTTCGGTGAGCCACGGCGGTTCCTCATAGCGTTCGGTCTCCTTGAAGAAGCGGTAGATGTTGGGCAAGCCCATTCCGGAGCAAATACGCTCGAAACTGACATGGTCGAAGCGGTCATGGAGATAACGCAGGAGCTTAATCTCCATCTTAGTGGTAGGGGCAAAATCCGCATGCCCACCTTCAGAAGGGTGCGCGGAATAACGCGTGCCCTCCCAGGTCAAAAAAGCCTCGCCTAAACCGGTGCCGGGCGCCAGCACAGCCACAGCGCCCCCGGGTTCGGGGCGTCCCTGATTGAGAGCGACCAAATCCTTTGCCTCCAGGTGTGGCACCGCGTAGGCAATCGAGACCAGGTCATTGAGCAGGTAAACGGCTTCAAGGCTGAAGGCGCGCTGCAGGTTGTGCTCATCCATCACCCAGGGCAGGTTCGTGATGGTCGCCCTGCCCCCTACTACCGGGCCGGCCACGCCAAAGCTGGCCTGTTCGACCTTCAACCCGGTCTGGTTGAGAAATTGCTGGACGATGCTTTCCAAGCTGGGATAACGCCCACTGGGGAAGGTCGCCTCGGCGACAATGCTTCCAACACCCTCCTCCGGGTCAATGATTGCCAGATTCGTCTTGGTCCCGCCAATATCGCCTGTCAATAACATGGGCAGCCTCCTGAAAAGTCATGCTGCAACATTATGCAGCAAAAACCAAAATTGAAAAGGGGCATAATGTAAACCAGTGTAAAAAGCCGGAGCAGGCGCCTCAGTTATGCTGCTCTCGACCCAAACTGCGCAATTGATTCTGGGAAGCAAGAACGACCAATTCGTCACCCACCTGCAAGACAACCTGCGGCGCAGGGGGAATCGAAACCATGCCTTGCCGTGCATGCAGTGCGACGGTTACACCTTCCGCAGCATTGAGCTGCGCCGGAGTGCTGCCCACCAGGGCAGAATCGGGTCCAATGCTCAGACGAGCCAGGTAATAATGCCCACCATCCACCGATACTGACTGCGCCACATTGAGATTCAGCACCGCCGAGAGAAATGCGGGACTCGCAATCGCCGAGGTGCTATAGACCGCATCAATGCCAAACGCCTGCTGCAAGCGCGCGCCAAGGTCCTCTTCAAATAGTCGGAGGACCGTGCGTAAATTGGGATTGACCTCCCGAGCGCGCAGCAGTACTTCCAGGTTGAGAATGTCATCCTCGGAACAAGCCACCAAGGCGCCCGCCGCTCCAACGCCAGCAGTTGCCAGCACCGAGGGCTGGCGCAAATCGCCGAAAACCACGCGCACACCACGCTCGATGAGCCGCTGTGCAAGGCGCCCAGACTCGAAATCCAGGGCGAGCACGGGCTGCCCCAATTCCAACAGACGCAAGGCGACGCGGTAGCCTGTATGCCCCAAGCCACAGACCGCCACCGGGCGCCGGGCAGAGTGCCGGGCACTTTGCCCAGGGTCCGACCCGGCGGTTTCTCCAGCGGGAGGCAAAACGCAGTTCAGAAGCGCCCCCAGGCGCCCGCTCGCCGCAAAGACCAGCAGCGCATCCCCCGCCTGAAGCGCCACATCGAGATCCGGCTCCACAGGTACACCCCCCGCAACTCGAAGCAACACGGGAGCGACATCCTGCGCCTCACAGAATTCGGCTACAGTGCGCCCCGCTAGCGGCGAGCCGGCGCGCACGGGCAACCAGGTAAGTACGTACTCCTCAGCGCCCACTTGAAAGGTCTCAACAATTTCCAGACCGAGAGCCGCATGGGCAAAGGCGACCGCCGCCAGAGCGGAGCGGCTGATGATGGCAGCAACATCGAGAGAGGCGCTCAACGTTTCCGCAATCTCGTCCTCAAAGAGCCGCAAGACAATACGCGCCTGAGGGTTCAACTCCTGGATGCGGAAGGCGCCCTCGATGTTGACCAAATCATCGTCGGTGCAGACGACCACCGTTGCGGCGCGCGTCACACCCGCTTGACGCAGCAAGTCATCGTTGCGGACGTCCCCCAGCAGTACAGGCATGCCGGTATCCGCCAGGGATTCCGTTAAAGATGAGCTGACGTCGTTCAGGCCCACCACATCAAGCCCCAGCTCCAGCAGCTGCCGCGCCAGGCGATAGCCGACCCGCCCCACCCCGCAGATCAGAATATGGTGGTTGGCGGTAGCTGCCAACGCTGCCTGCCAGGCGGGCCCCCGCTCCTGCCGGACGAAGAAGATGCGAACAACGTTGAAGACCTTGACGCCAAAAAGCAGAAATAGCGGCAATCCAATCAGCGGCAACAGCGCGAAATACGGATCAAGCACGGTCGGGACCGGCAGGTCATAATCGAGCTGCAAAATCTTGATGACTGAGAGCAGGGCCTGCAAATAGCTGAGCGGCTCAGAGACGTGCTCAAGCCGGTTGAAATCCCGCTGAAATAGCCGGGCGGTCACCGCCAGACCCGCGCCCATGATGAGGGCAATATGCCACGGGAAGAGCCGCACAAAGACGCGGACATCCTGACGCAGGTGGCGCCAGCGACGACGTGCAGTTATCGAGGAATCCGATTCCCGTTCTTGCATCCCCTGACTCGTTTGGGAAGGCCCGTGAATTGCTGCGGCATGCCCAAGGGAAGGTGTCAGCCTTCAGATAATGCCATTATAGTATGATAACTGGATTAGGGGAAACGGGGTATAGGATAGGTTTTGGGGAACTGGAAGAGATTCTGCAAACGGGCGAAGAGGATCTTTTTTTATGTGTTTTTGGGCCGCGCTGCGCGCGGCCCAAAAACACATTTTAGCAGGTCAGGCCAAGCAGGGGATCTTCTTTAGTGTTT
>JAFGFB010000068.1 GCA_016931315.1 Anaerolineae bacterium | reverse complement strand
CAGTCGTTGGCCGCCGCGCATCTTCTGCACCACTTCCATCGTGCGGTCATGGGTGATGTTGTTATCGGCCAGCAACCGGGCAACGCCGGTGTTACGCTCCAATGTGATCGCCAGGAAAAGGTGCTCGGTGGAAATGTACTCGTCTTTGAGCGCGGTCACTTCTTCCTGGCTGAGATCGAGCACGCGCTTGACGCGTGGGGTAATGAAAATCTGCTGCCCGCCGCCCGCGCCGTAGATGCCGGGGCGAGAATTTTGCCGCAGCAACATATCCAGGGCGTCCGATAGATTCCCGGGGTTCGCGCCCATTTCCAGCAACAACGCCGGGACGGTCCCCTGCTGCTGTTGGATCAACGCCAACAATAAGTGTTCTACATCCACCTGGCTGTGCCCGTAGCGGGTCATCAGCTCCACCGCCCGTTGCGCTGCCTCTTGAGCGCGCTCGGTGAAACGGTCAAACCGCATATTCATAGACGTTATTCCTCTCAGTGATTGGTAATCGGTAACAGGTAACCAGTAACGAGTAAAGGGCAATCAGATCAAAGCGTCCAATGCCGCTTGCGCGGCGGCTTGCTCCGCCAGGCGTTTGCTGGAGCCTTGTCCCTCACCCGCCACCTGCTCATTCAACAGTACCTGGGCCATAAACACCTTGGCGTGATCGGGACCGCTCTCATCGACAATTCGGTATGCCGGTGTGATGCCGAGATCGGCCTGCGCCCACTCCTGGAAGCGCGATTTGGCATCGACATCGGCGCCAGCGCGGAGAATCGCCTGGGCTTCCCGCGCAAACCACGGTTCCAGGCGCTGCCACGTGATTTCCAGGCCACCGTCCAAATAGAGCGCCCCCGCGAGCGCTTCGAAAGCATCGCACAGATTAGCCGCGCGGGTGTTTCCGCCGCTTTCCTCTTCCCCACGTCCCAAACGTAAAGCCTCGCCCACGCCGAGACGCTGCGCCAGAGAGGCTAACATCGGCGTACAGACCAACGTAGCCCGCAAGCGCGTCAACGGCCCTTCGGGAAGATCGGGGTGGTTTTGATACAGCCAGGCCGCGACCAAAAAATCCAGCACGGCGTCGCCGAGAAACTCTAGCCGCTGGTTATGATATTCTTCCCCGCCTTCTTCAGGATGCTCGTGGGCAAAAGAAGGATGCGTCAGCGCCAGCTCCAAAAGCTCCGGATGCGCAAACTGGTACTGCAAGCGTTTCTGGACTTCAACGGTAGTAATAGTTCTCCCTCCTCCAACAATCTCGTTCATCATTCATCCAATAGTCCAGTCATTTCGACGGCAAACCGCCCCTGCTGGTGAGATGGCCCGCCGCCCTCTCCAACAGCACTACGGACAGTTCACGTCCTCACGTGTATGTCTATTCTACCCCTAAAACAAGGCTTTGCAACAGAAAGCAAAAACGAGGCTCAACCACAGACTTGTGAACCCGATTTCTATTGACATTTCATAGGTGGTGTGCTATGGTTAAAATGTCAGGGCTGCAAGAGGGAGATGCACCATTGCTTTCAGAAGTTGAACAATCCAGGCTGATCGTATCCAGGACGACCAATTCCAAACGTAAAGCGGAACTTGGTCAATTCTTCACACCAGCCAAAACAGCCCGCTTTATGGCAGGGTTGTTTGATCGACAGCGCATAGTCAACTGCCGCCTGCTCGATGCCGGTGCTGGAATTGGATCGCTTTCTGCCGCCTTTCTAGAAAGATGGGCTGCTGGTGATTTTGACTTTCAGCGCGTCGAAGTTGATGCTTTCGAGATTGACACCAGTTTGCATCCCTACCTATCCCAGACATTGGATAAATACGGAAAGTACCTTAACGTTCTACCGACAATCAGAGAGGATGATTTCATCCATACAGCAGCGGATTCGCTAAGTGGGAATTTCTTCGCTGAAACACTACCTCAATACACACACGCTATCCTCAATCCACCTTACAAAAAGATAAGGAGTGATTCTGCACATCGCCTGGCCTTGCGACGCGTTGGCATTGAGACCGTAAACCTCTATTCAGCTTTTGTGGCGCTGGCTTTATCGTTGTTGGAAGACCAAGGACAATTGGTCGCAATAATCCCACGCAGTTTTTGTAATGGGCCATATTACCGCCCTTTTCGTGAATACATGCTCCAACGCGCCGCCATTCGGAAAATGCATCTTTTCGCCTCGCGGAACAGCACCTTCAAAGATGATGATGTGTTGCAGGAAAACCTCATCATCATGCTGGAGCGCGGCGCGCGCCACGATAAGGTGACAATCACGACCTCAACCGACGACAGCTTCAGCGATCTGGAAACACATGAATATCCATTCGACCAGATCGTATTTCCAGAGGATCCCGATCAATTTATACACGTCCCGACCTCGCCTAAACCAACGACCGTAGGTTCAGGTTCACTTAAATGTACTCTAGAGGAAATAGACGTTCAAGTATCGACCGGCCCGGTAGTAGATTTTCGGTTGAAAACATACTTACGCGACATACCAGAGGAAGATTCAGTTCCGCTGTTGTACCCAGGCCACTTCAACGGTTGGACAGTGCATTGGCCAAAACCTGAACTGAAGAAACCCAACGCGATACGACGCACTCCCAATACTGAAAAATGGCTTTATCCCAATGGATTCTATTGTGTAGTCAGGCGTTTCTCATCCAAAGAGGAACGCCGTCGCGTCGTCGCCAGTGTCGTAAGACCAGATGATTTTCCCGACACCGAGAAACTCGGCTTCGAGAACCATCTAAACGTGTTCCACCAAAATAAACATGGACTTCCAGAAACCCTGGCATATGGATTGGTCGTGTTTCTTAACAGTACCGCCGTTGATGAGACCTTGCGCTGTTTCAATGGTCATACGCAAGTCAATGCAACAGACCTGCGACGTATCACCTATCCAAGCAGAGCAAAGCTCATCGCTTTAGGAGAGTGGGCTATATGCAACAGACGAGAACTGAGTCAAACCTTAATCGACGAACAACTGGAGAACCTGGAACATGACGGATGAAACTCACGAACACATCACTGAAGCAACTGCGATTCTCGTTTCACTCGGACTACCGCGCGCTCAACAAAACGAGCGTTCTGCCCTGTGTCTGCTCGCTCTGCTGAACCTGACACCCGATAAGTCCTGGGCGCAGGCAGAAGCGCCGCTTATGGGTATCACACCGATGATGGATTGGGTGCGGGAACACTACCAAAAGGAATATGCCCCCAACACACGTGAGACCTTCCGTAGACAAACCATACATCAATTTATGGAAGCCGGCATTGCTCTCTACAACCCGGACAAACCGGAGCGTCCAGTGAACAATCCCAAAGCCGTCTATCAGATTGAACCGGTTACTTTGGCGTTGTTGCGAAGTTATGGCTCCGAAGCCTGGCACAACAGACTCACGGATTATCTGGTTCATCGCGAAACCTTGATAGCCCGGTACGCTCATGCGCGAGAACAAAACCGTGTCCCTGTGCAGATTGCACAAGACAAGCAAATCACCCTCAGCCCAGGTGAACACAGCAAGATCATCCGCGCTATCATTGAGGAATTCGGCCCACGCTTCGCCCCCGGCAGTGTGTTGATCTACGTGAGTGACACAGGCAAAAAATGGGGCTACTTTACCGCTTTTCCCAGTCGCAGTATGATGACCCGGCATCTAGGAGAAATTGCTTGGGAGACTGAAGTGTGGGTCGCCGAAGCCCCTTCACACCTGATACACTTCGATGGCGAGCGATTTCTTGGGCCATACCAGGCGGCCTGACCCGACAACCCTTATCTACGCCGGATACGCCACCGGCGGCGGCGATCCCACACCAGGTACAACCGCACGCTTACGCTGCACGAACATCCACAGCGCCACCCCGCCCACGACCGAGAGCAAGCCTCCGCCAACCCACCCCACCGTCCGCGTCACGTGATGCCGCCGCTGT
>JAFGFB010000067.1 GCA_016931315.1 Anaerolineae bacterium | reverse complement strand
TCTGCGCCTTCTTTCTGCAGGAGTGATTTTCGTGAACGGGGGCTGCGCCCCCGTTCACGAAAATCACAAAAAGAACTACCCTCTGCGTCCCTTCGGCGTGCCAAAGTGTCTATCCGCAGGTGTCTCCCCAAGTTGACCTTTGAACTCCCCAATAAGCGGCAGCCTTTGTCCTATACCCCCCCACCAACCTGTATTGCATTAACAGTTAAATTAATGTATAATAGTTTAAACTGACTGAAAGTCGGAGTTCTAAATAACTATGGAGGCGTTACTAGGGCTTATCCCTGAATGGTTACAAGAGTGGGTACAGGTCTACATAGCACCAAACCTACACCTGGAAATCCGCCACCTTCTAGGAATCCTTGGACGGGGTATACTGGATACGATTCTGTTCCTGACCCTTCCTATTACCCTGAGTTATAGCAGTCAGAGTGTATGGCAGACCCGATATACATTGACTTCAGAGCAACAGCAGCAGGTTCAGCAGTGGGCCAGTATAGCAAACCTGATCGCTTACACAGAGGACGTACCGCCCGTTGTGCCTCTTGTGTTGTGGTACAAGGAGGGCGGATTGCGCGCTGAGAATCCGGCAAATTGCGAAGGCATCATGGGCTTGTATACGGCCGTCAAAACCGGACAACACCCGTGTTTTCCACCTGGCGAGGTGGCGCCGCAGGATGTCAAATACCAACTCCAATTAGGCACGCGCGTGTTCAAAGAGTATTGCCCACAAATCAGCTACACCACAACCGATCCAGAAATGCTAAAGCGTTGCTACCTCTATTACAACGCCGGACCACGTAGCCGCAGCAACCCCAATAGTTCTGCCTATGTGATGAATGGCTATGATGCCTCCCATCAGAATATGGTGCATACAGATATTGAAGGGCGCGCCTACCAGC
Organism: Anaerolineae bacterium; assembly: GCA_016931315.1. Taxonomy (GTDB): domain Bacteria; phylum Chloroflexota; class Anaerolineae; order B4-G1; family SLSP01; genus JAAZNO01. The sequence goes on along the minus strand of JAFGFB010000067.1, from coordinate 12,237 downwards.
TGCAGGTATTAGGAGCATGGCCCGTACATCTGGCGATTCAGGCGCAACTGGCTCATAGTGACCTGCTGCCGGCCCCGCGTGCACTTCTGGCACCCGCGATGCTGCTTCAGGAAGTGCTTGACCGCCTGTGGGGTTATCAGGAAACGAAACATCGCGATATGACGCCCGCGCCAACACTCGACCGCTGTCGCGAACCGCAAGCGAATGCCTGTTTCAGCGTCGCCAGTTCAGGGGGGCGGACTGAACTACGTCCTTCCCTCAGTCCGCTATTACAGGCGACCATTGGAGGCAGCCTGGTCTGTGGATTACTGCCGGGCGTAGAGCTGCTCCCGGCAGAACCGGCACTGGTTGTAGCGCCAATTGATGGTACACTAATGCGCTATACCGATCAAAGCGGTAGGCTCGCAGTGCTCATCGAGAACGAGGAATGGAGCGTCTGGTTGTTAGGACTGCGCTCTTATATTGCAGCGCCTGGAGCGATCGAGGCAGGCACGCCTGTTGGCGCAGTCAGTGGAGTTGATAGTGATTGGGCAGCAGTTCATTATGCCGTATACGACAAGCGTCAGGCTGCATTTGTGGATCCTGTGGGATTCTTACCCGTGGGAACCTGCCCACCTGTGCAATAATCAATCCAGCAACGAGGGGTGAAACGATATGGATATCATGGCATTGTTACCCGCTTTCCTGGTCGTGTTGGGCATCGTATGGGCTATCTGGCTGATTTTCAACCGCGATCTCCTGTCCCAGAATATTGTCAAACTGCTGACATACTTCCTGGGTGTGGTCATCACCTTTATCATCATCGGCTGGTTGGTGGATACGTTCCTGCCCCAATGGACCCTGCAGCGGTTGCTAACTGCGCGGAGTTCAGGCAACGTGGAGGCGATTGAAACCATCGGACGAGAGATGTGGCAAGAAGCCATCGGGAATCCAGGCGCCACGCCTCCCATCGTCATCACCACACCCGTAGTACCGCAGCCAACCACAAGCCCGGCGCCGGTCCCCAGCTCCGGAGACGAAGCCCCAGCCAGAAGCCAGTCCGCTGTTCCGGGGGCAGGCGAGCAGACATACACAGTGGTGAGAGGCGACACACTCTATCGCATCTCCAATCGGTTCGGGGTGAGCATCGCAGCAATCCAACAACGGAACGGCCTGGGCACGTCCACGAATATCCAGGCCGGACAGGTTCTCATCATACCCGCACCGTGAGCGCGAATCCGACATCAACGAACGCATCAGGGACGCCGATTCCTCCCGCTATCCCCAAAGACCTGCGCACAGGACTTGCTGGATTGTGGGGACGGATCAGTCAAAGTGTCTTGCCGGATGTGCACTATCTGGATGGCGAGATCCTGAAACTGACCATCCGCATGGCGCCCTATCGCAAAAACGTCCCGCGGGTCTTTATTCGCGTGGGCAGTGTACTCCTTCTGATTGGCCTGGTATTGGCAGGCCTCTCTTTTCTGCCAGGTTGGCCCGCCTCAGCGCGTTTGTGGTTTGGGGCACTGGCAATTTTGGGCTTGTATTTATTGGGATATGGCTTGCAGACCATGCTTCTCTACGAACAATGGCAGTTCATTCTCACCGATAAACGTATCATTCTGATCACTCCGGACCCAAGTCGCCGTGGCTTCGCCGATGCCATCTATCTAAAACAGGGGAAAATTCAGGTTCTGGATACGAACTGGTCCGCCAATCCATTCTGGGGAATATTCCAAGCTATTAAAGGCTCGCGCGATGTCATGCTCAGCATGAGCGGCTACGAATTCCAGGAAACTGGCGCCAAAGTAAAAGGCGGGTTGCGCTTTCCGGATGTGACACCCGACAATATCCGCCGGCTCGAGACACTGATTTTTGGCTGAGATTGAGAATATTCATAACTGCAACGCTCATACCAAAAAGCAGACGCGGAAAGAATTCCACGTCTGCTTTTTATAGCGCAAGTCGCAAATCTGTTTACCTGGGTGCAGAATCATCCAGGAGCTCTGCACCATAGGGGCGTTGGTAGGCAACGGCAACGGGAAGCTCTACAACGCCATCAAATGTAAACGTAGTAATCGAAGCAGTCTGGGGATAGCCATCATGAAAGCCTGAAAAGATGTGCATTTGACGCTTCCCCGCCATCGTCATCGGCTGCGATAGCGCCCAGAGCACAGCAAAGGCAATAATATCCCCGTGGGTGACGGCGGCAACAGTTTGCCCCGCATAAGCCTCGCGCACCTCAGCTACGAAAGCGCGTACGCGCGCCAGGATACTGGTGGGTTGATCATACTCGGGCGGGGAGTCCGTATAGAGGTCCCAATCGCGAGCCGCCGCTTCTTTCAGGGGATGCCCCTCAAGCGGCACGTGAATCTCATCAAGCCACGGTGAGATCTTCACGGAAAGATGTGGATGATGCACATGCACATACGCGGCAGTCTGTTGCGCACGAAGCTGCGGACTGCTGAATAACGCAGCGAGCGGCAATCCACAAAGCGCTGCGCCCGCCGCTTGCGCCTGGCGTTGACCTAACTCGCTAAGCCTATAACCCGGCAAACGGCCATAGATGATGGCCTCGGGATTATGCACCAGGCCATGACGAACCCAAAGAAGACGTGTTGTACCAGTCATTAAGCTGCCCTTTCACGCAATTGTGATAAACTACGGCATTATACCATCATGAAGAAAGGGATGGGGTAATGGATAATTTTATTCGGGATCGCGTGAAGCATTACTTCGTCGAGAGTGATAACAACTGCGCCATGACAGTGCTATGGGTCTTGGGCGAGGCGTTCGAGACGCCTATTTCCCCAGAACTGCTCACAGCTGCCGGCGTAATGCCCGGCGCTGGCAGCGTAGGCGGCTTGTGTGGATTGGTCGCGGGAGCCTTGATGTTTCTTGGTGTATGGGGCGGGCAACATGGCTATCATCGCTCACAGCTTAAGCCCACCAGTCAGGAGTTCATGCAGCAGGTAAAACAGCACCTTGGCAGCAGCCTGTGTTGCGATTTACGCCCGATTGAGGGCGACTGCGCACCACTGGCAGAGCAATTTCTGAGTTTCACCATTCCTTTCTTCCAACACGCGCTGCAGGAGTGAGGTATAGCATGATCCATATTCGCCCCTACAATCCAGAAAAAGACTATGAAGCGATCCCTCGCATCTGGGAAGAAGTGGGTTGGATCAGACGCAGCAAAGCGCTTGACGCAGCTGCGAACAGTTTTGTAAGCAGTGGACGGGCGTTAGTCGCTGAAATTGATGGCACAACCGAATGCCAGGTCAGTTCCATGCCTGGAGCAATGCGGTATCTGGAAACTGAACTTCATTTCTCCGGCGTTACCGCTGTGGCAACGGGGTACGTAGCACGCAAGCGGGGACTTGCCGCACGGCTGACCGCGCGCCTGGTCGCAGAAGACACCGCGGAAGGCATCCAGGTAATGGGCTTAGGCATGTTTGAACAAGGCTTCTACAATCAACTCGGCTTTGGCACTGCCCCCTATACACGCTGGGTGAGTTTCGACCCGGCACAGCTTCAAATTGCGGCGAAAGCGCGCATCCCAAAGCGCCTTACATCCAACGACTGGGAGGCAGTCCACGCTGCGCGGTTAACGCGGATGCGCGGACATGGCGCCTGCATTCTCTTCCCACCGGATGTCAGCCGTGTGGAAATGATCGCTCAGGCGGGCTTTGGCTTGGGCTACTTCGACGGGCCACAGGGAGAGCTCAGCCATTATCTGTGGATGCTTAGCGAGAACGCGGATGGTCATCCGAACGAGAGTGGTCCTTACACAGTGCAATGGATGACCTACCAGAACGGGACACAGTTGCAAGAGCTCGTGGCACTGCTACATACTTTAGGTGACCAAATACGCCTTGTCAAACTCAAGGAACCTTATGGCGTACAATTTCAGGATTTCATCCGGCAGCCCTTTCGATTCCAGCAACTCACCTCCGAAGGCAAGTTCGATAACACCAATCAGGCAAATGCCTATCAACAATACCGCATCTGCAATCTTGAAGGTTGCCTGGCGCAAACGCATCTGCCGGGCGAGACAGTGCGTTTCAATCTAGTGCTCACCGATCCCGTCAGCGCTTTTTTGGATAACGATGTCGCGTGGCGCGGGTTGAGCGGTAACTACATTGTCACACTGGGACCCGAATCCGCTGCCATCCCTGGCAACGATGCGGCGCTGCCCACCCTCAAAGCCACGGTCAATGCCTTCACCCGGTTATGGCTTGGGGTGCGCCAGCCCTCATACCTGGCGCTGAGCGATGCGCTCAGTGGTCCACCGGAACTGCTCACAATGCTGGACCGCGTGCTGCGGCTACCGGTCCCAGATATGGACTGGGATTTCTAGACCAAATCATCCTCACAAAGGGTACAGAGAGAACATTGCCAGCATCTTCGTAATTCCGGTAATCGAACTATCCCTGCATGGAGACGACTATGAACACACTATTCTATCGCTTTGGCGCGGCACTGGCGATTGGCCTGCTCATTGGACTGGAACGGGAACATGCCGCAAGCCGTGAGCAAGAAAAAATCTTCGCGGGTGTGCGTACCTTTCCGCTGCTAAGTCTGGCAGGATGCGCGGCAATGCTGTTGAGTGAGGCACTAAACTCCCCACTCCCCTTTGCCGCTAGCGCTGGGCTAATCGGTTTGCTCATCGCTATTGCGTACGCAGTGGGGGCGCGGCAAGGACAGATAGGGATGACCTCAGAGGTCTCTGCCGTCATCACCTTTTTGTTAGGGGCAATGTGTTACGGTGAGCAATTTGCCCTTGCGGCAGCGATAACCGTCGCCACAATGGTGCTGCTCTCACTCAAGCCGGAAATGCGCACCCTCGCGCAGAAATTGAGCCAGGAAGACATCTACGCCACACTCAAATTCGCCGTCATCACTGCCATCGTGCTACCCGTGTTACCCGATCGCACTTTTGGCCCATTAGAGGTGCTCAACCCCCACAAAATCTGGTTGATGGTAATTTTCATCTCCGGAATCAGCTTTCTGGGTTACTTCCTCATCAAAATCGTGGGACCGCGCCAGGGCATTGGATTGACCGGTTTACTCGGGGGACTGGCCTCGAGTACGGCAGTAACGCTGAGCTTCAGCCAGCGCAGCACACAGGAGCGGACGTTAGCGAAACCCTTTGCGATGGCCATCATGATTGCCTGGACTGTGATGTTCATCCGAGTGCTGGTGGTAGTGAGCGCGCTGAACCGGGCATTGCTCACGCAGCTCTGGTTGCCTTTAGGCCTCGCTGCGGGTATCGGGCTGGGCTATTGCGGCTACCTGTTCCTGGCGCAACGAACACACGAAACCAGTAACATAGATTTTGCCAACCCCTTCGACTTGGGTCCGGCAATGAAGTTCGGCTTGCTCTACGCAGGCATCCTCTTTGCCGCCAAGGCGGCGCAGGTCTACCTGGGCGAGGCAGGCATCTATCTCTCGAGCATCGTGGGAGGATTGACGGACGTGGATGCCATCACACTCTCGCTTTCGCAACTGAGCAACAGCGTGGCAGGAGGGCTTGACACAGCAATAGCCGCACGAGGCATCGTCTTTGCCTGCATCTCCAACACCGTTGTCAAGGGCGGGATGGTGCTGGCAAGCGGCGCGCGCGAATTGCGTCGCGCACTGCTGCCGGGCTTTCTTGCCATGCTCGGCGCGACCCTGGCTGTCGTGTTAGCAATAGGCTGAGCCGAAGCCAGGAACCAGCAGAGCCACATGAGGCTTCCCAGTATTCCAGCAAAGATTGGAGGTAAAAAGATGAAGATTGGTGCAACTTATGGTTCGTGGAAATCCCCCATCACATCGGAATTGATTGTGGCGGGTGCAGTGCGATTGGGTGCGCCCAAGTTTAATGGCGACGACCTTTACTGGATTGAGGGACGCCCCAACGAGGGTGGACGAAACGTGATTGTGCGACGCACCGCTGATGGCGCTATAGAGGACCTTTTGCCCGCCCCCTTCAACGCGCGAACGCGCGTCCATGAATACGGGGGTGGGTCAATGGCCGTCCATGCAGGAAGCGTGATTTTTTCCAACTTTAGCGATCAGCGATTGTACCACCTGCGCCCCGGAGGCGCGCCTGAGGCGCTTACCCCGGCATCAGACCTGCGCTACGCCGATATGACCGTGGATGCGACGCGCGGACTGCTATTCTGTGTGCGCGAAGACCACCGCGCCCCACACAAGGAAGCCCAAAACACACTAGTGCGGCTCATGCTCGCGGGCGACCCCGAGGGGGGCACGGGTGTCGCCGAAGGTTATGATTTCTATGCTTCGCCGCGCCTGAACCTCGATGGTAACCAGCTCGCCTGGCTCTGCTGGAACCATCCCAACATGCCATGGGATGGCTGTGAGCTATGGCTCGCGGATGTGCAGCCCAATGGCGACCTGGCGAATGCGCATCACGTTGCCGGAGGATTGGAAGAATCCATCTTTCAACCTACGTGGGGGCCAGATGGGCAGCTCTACTTCGTCTCCGACCGCACCGGTTGGTGGAATCTTTACCGATTAGAGGACGGCAACGCCCGGGCGTTGCTGCCCATGAAGGCGGAATTCGGATTACCGCAATGGGTCTTCGGACAGATTACCTTTATCTTCACCGACCCGCAGACACTGATTTGCATCTACAGCCAGAATGGGCAGGATCATCTGGGCAAATTGAATCTGCAAACTCTCAATTTCACAACACTGGACGTGCCCTTTAGCAACCTGGCACTCCCTGCAGTTGGCACAGCGGGCATAGCACTGCTAACCAGCTCACCCACAGAAAGCACAGCCTTACGCCTCCTCGACCCTGCTAACGGCTCGAGCACGGTCATTCGTCGCTCCAGTGACTTGCAACTCAATCCAGGATACCTCTCGATTCCAGAAGCCATCACGTTCCCCACCTCCAATGGATTGACAGCGCACGCGCTGTTCTATCGTCCCAAGAACCGCGATTTCACCGCACCAGAAGGCGCACGCCCTCCCCTACTGGTCTTTAGTCATGGTGGACCCACGGGCGCAACCTCAAGCGTCCTGAACCTGAGCATTCAATACTGGACCAGCCGGGGCTTTGCGGTACTCGACGTGAACTATGGGGGTAGCACGGGCTACGGGCGCGCTTACCGGCAACGCCTCAATGGGAACTGGGGTATTGTAGATGTGGAGGACTGTATCAACGGGGCGCGTTATCTCGTAGAGCGCGGTGAGGTGGATGAAGCACACCTTGCTATCCGTGGCGGGAGCGCTGGGGGTTACACCACCCTGTGCGCACTCACATTCCACAAGGTTTTCGCAGCAGGCGCCAGTCACTACGGTATAGGAGATATCGAGGCTCTGGCACGGGATACCCACAAGTTTGAGTCGCGTTACCTCGACCGGCTCGTAGGCCCCTACCCCGAACGCATTGATCTATATCAGGCGCGCTCACCCATCCATTTTACAGACCAGCTCTCATGCCCGGTGATCTTCTTTCAGGGGCTGGATGATCCTGTCGTGCCCCCCAATCAGGCTGAGGCTATGGTCGCTGCACTCAAAGAAAAAGGCATTCCGGTCGCCTATGTGCCCTTCGAGGGTGAGCAGCACGGCTTCCGACGCGCGGAGAACATTCGGCGTGCGCTAGATAGCGAACTGTATTTCTACAGCCGCGTCTTCGCTTTTGAGCTGGCAGAGCCGGTGGAACCTGTACTGATTGAGAATTTGACCTGAAGAGTGCTCAACCGCGCCACATACGCATAAAAGGGTGCGGTATCCTGGAACTATTAAGAGGAGCTTATGTGCGGAATTTTTGGTATCGTCACGGATAAAGAACAACAGCTGGGACCCATTCTGGTCAGCGCGGCGCACAGCCTGACCTATCGGGGCTACGACTCGGTAGGCTGCGCCACCCTTCATGAGGATGGCATTATTGACCTACGAAAAGATGTGGGCAAGGTAGCAGCAGTCGCCGAGCGACTCGGTTTCGATACGATGGTAGGAAAACGCGGCATCGTACAGCTACGCTGGGCCACTTTCGGCGCCCCCTCGCAGGTCAATGCGCAACCGCACCTCGATTCCGATGGTGACATGGTCGGCGCACACAACGGCAACGTAGTCAATAACGTGGAACTGATGGCGCAATTCACGGCTGAGGGCATGACCGTTCGCTCCACCAACGACGGCGAGAGCTGCGTACACGCCGTTGAACGCTACGTCAACCAGGGCTATGGCATGTTAGAAGCCATCCGCCGCGCCTATCACGACCTGGAGGGTGATTATGCCTTCGTCATCGGACGTGTAGGTGAAGAACAGCTCTATGCTTTCAAAAAAGGCTCTGGGCTGGTGGCGGGCATTGGTGAGGGCGCCACATATGCATCCTCAGACCTGCCTTCGATTCTGGCACTCACGCGACGCGTCGTGCGAATTCGGGATGGTGAAATTGTAGTGCTGCGTCCGGCAGGTGTAGACCTCTATCACGTCGAAGATGGACAGCCCATCAAACGTGAGCCGGAATTGGTTACTGAAAGCATGGACGCGGTTGCCAAAGGTGGCTACGCCCATTTCATGCTCAAGGAAATCCACGAACAACCCGGGGTAGCCCGCGAATTACTGCACCTCTATGATGCTTCGGCAGATATTGCACCGGTTGTGGGGAAACTGCGCCAGGCGCGTCACCTCTATCTCATCGGCTGTGGAACGAGCTATCACGCCTGCCTGTTAGGAGCGGTCTACATGGCGCGGTTGGCGGGGCGACCGGCAATTCCCATCCTGGCGCCACAATTCATCCCACAATATGCACCCACAATAGGACCTGAAGATGTGGGCATCTTCGTCAGCCAGAGCGGAGAGACAAAAGATGTGCTCAATGCCTTCCATGTGGGGCAGAGGCGGGGCATGGGTTCAGTAAGCCTGGTCAATGTCATTGGCTCAACGCTGATGAGCGAGACCGAGAATGCACTGCCGCTGGCGTGTGGTTACGAAATCAGTGTGCCGGCGACTAAGACCTTCATGAATCAAGCGCTGGCTTTCCTCTATCTGGCACTGCGCATGGGCGGGCACAATACAGGTGTACTGGCGCGACTACCAGAATTGCTGGAAGCCACCCTCTCGGCAGTAGATACACCGGTACGCGCACTTGAATCCCGACTTGTCCAACGCAATGACCTCTACTGCCTGGGTTATGGCCTGACCTACCCTATCGCGCTTGAAGGCGCGCTCAAACTCAAAGAGGTGACTTACGCTCATTGCGAGGGTATGCTCTCGACAGAATTCAAGCACGGCCCCCTCTCAGCCGTGGACGAGGGCTATCCAGTCATTTTTGCTGCCGGACCGGAGGATGTGGGGCTGGCAGTCAGCGGCATTAACGAGGTCGCTGTACGTGGTGGGCACACGATTGCTATCGCTGCCGCCGACGCACGCCTGCAAGCCAATGCGCATACCACCATCACCCTGCCCGATGCAGACCCGCTATTCACACCATTGCTGGCAACGCTGCCGCTACAACTGCTCTCGTACTATCTTGGAGTTGCGCGCGGCTACGACCCCGATTTCCCGCGTAATCTGAGCAAGACACTGACGGTGGATTGAGAAGGAGACAGAAAATATGCCCACAGACCACGGAAACTTGCCATCCGTGGTCTGTTGCTATCATAGACCATTTCCGTCCGAATAAAACCCGCGTCAATTCCGTTGAATGAGTAGTAAAGCAAGGAGAAAATTGTGATCGAGCCGTCCACCGTCGTCGCCAGAGCCGACCTGGAACTCATCACCCTGGCACAACAGGGCGATCGTCAAGCCTTTGGGGAGTTGGTGCGGCGCTACCGGGAGCGGGTCATCGGGATCGTGTATCGGATGTGTGGGGATATGCAGCTGGCAGAAGATGCCGCACAGGAAGCTTTCGTGCGCGCCTGGCAACAATTGCCACGCTACCAGCCTCACGCACCTTTCCAGAGCTGGCTCTATCGCATTGCATTGAACCGCGCGACAGACGTGCTTCGTGCAGACCGGGAAACCGCAAATGTGGAGGATCTGCCGCTGGTTGCGCCAGATATCGGACCAGAAGCTGCAGCGGAGCGCAATGCGCTACACGAACAGATTCGACGGGCTGTACTGGATCTTCCAGAAGCAAGCCGCAGTGTATTGATCCTGCGTGAATACGAAGGGCTATCCTACAAGGAAATTGCAGAGACGTTGAGCATCCCCCTGGGCACGGTGATGTCACGACTCAACTACGCTCGAGGGCGGCTACGAGAATGGCTCAGCCCATGGTTGGAGGAAAAGGTATGAGCGAACACGTGCAGCGAGAGTTGGAAGCCTACTACGATGGGCAACTGCATGGAACGCAACAGAAGCGTGTTGCAACGCACCTGGAAACCTGCGCCGAATGCTGTGCCGAACTGACACGGCTGGAGCGACTCAGTGCGCTGCTTCAAGAGGCCCCCGTACCCGCAGCGCGTCTGGCGCCAGAGCGCTTCACAACACAAGTGCGCCTGCAATTACAACCGCGTGATGTGCCAGAGCGACGTCGCCATCACTGGGCAATCCCTGCACTGTTAGTAGGCGCATGGTCTTTCATGGAGGCGGTATGGTTAGTCAGCCGCGGGCTGATGGTGGCTCTAGCATTGGGTCTGGGCGAGCGACCGGAAATGGCATGGTTCAATCCTAACAGAGGGACCAGTCTCTGGCAATTGTTGCAAGGGATGGAATCGGGATGGCAAGGTGCGCTGTCGCTGTTTTCGTTTCTAAGCTCCACACTTCTGAGTACGCTTCTGCCACTGGTGTTACTCGGTAGCATCAGTATCTTGTTCTGGGGGTGGTGGTTAGCCTGGCGTCCGCATGAAATCAAAAACGGAAACAGATAAGAGCGAGTCGTTGTAGTCACATGAGTCAGTCATAAGGAGTTAGAACAATGGATTATATAAAGGTTATCAAACAGGCATGGAACACAACCTGGAACTATAAAGCCCTTTGGCTCTTTGGCATTTTGATTGCGCTTGGCTCTGGAGGAGGTGGCGGTGGCAGCAGCGGCAACTCCGGCGCGCAATTCAGCGGTGGTAGCGGTGAATGGGATTTCCCCAACACGTTTGAGATACCCCAGATTCCCACAGGCGCCATCATTGCAACAGTCGTCGCACTCTGCGGTTTTATCCTGCTGCTCACCATTGCTACGGTGATTGCACGTTACGTTTCGGAGACAGCATTAATTCGCATGGTAGACGAGCACGAAGAGACCGGTGAGAAACGTACTATCAAAGAAGGATTCCGGTTGGGCTGGTCGAAAGGCACGTGGAAGATATTCCTCCTGGACTTACTCATCACGCTGGTCTTCGGAGCTGGTTTCGTGCTGTTGCTTATGCTCGCCGCGACCCCCTTGCTTGCCTGGATCACCAAAAGTGATGCCCTGAGAGCCATAGGAACTGTCACCGCCATCGGTGCGATCTTGCTTAGCGTATTGATCGCCATTGCTATTGGCGCCGTGGTGAACACGTTCCTGCATTTCATCAGGCGAGCAGTCATCTTAGAACAAAAAGGGGTCTTCGAAGGCATACGTGAAGGCTTTGCTTTCGTGAAAGCGCATCTGAAAGACGTAGCGCTCATGTGGCTGTTCATGCTTGGCATCAACCTGGCGGTCGCGCTGTTGATGATTCCCGTCGTACTCCTGCTGCTCGTTCTGGGCGCTATTGTCGGGGGACTGCCGGGGGCCGCGGTGGGTGCGCTGATAAACCTGCTAACCGGGAACGAGATGCTTCCATGGATCATTGGTGGTGGAATCGGGTTGTTCATCTTCGTCGCTGTAGTAGCGATACCCAGCCTCTTCGCAAGCGGCGTATACAAAACCTTTGAGTCCAGTGTGTGGACGCTCACCTACCGGGAGCTGCATGCTCTCGAACAGCTAGAGGCTGAGACGCCGCCAGAAGAACCCGGCTTGCCCGAAGCTATAGCAGAAAATGTGTAAGTAAAAAAGCAACAAAGTATTTGTTGAACGCGGCGCCAAGCATGGCGCCGCGTTCAACAAATATAACACACTCTCTTCGGCTGTTTGCAAAACCTCCCTACGGGGGCGAAAATTTCAGGCATCCCTACAGGACGCAGGAGGGAGTTGATTTTTTGCGGTGAGGCTGCGCCCCACCGCAAAAAATCAATTAAAGAAAGACTTTTGGTTGACAGTCGGCTTACTTTTGCGCGAAAGTTGGACTGCCCGGGATTTCGTAGCAGGTCGCTGACCGAAACCACGCTGCGCGCCTCACGCACCATCTGAAGCGGGAGCAAGGCATTCGCCCGGGGTTG
>JAFGFB010000066.1 GCA_016931315.1 Anaerolineae bacterium | reverse complement strand
GTGCATTTCACCTTTGGGGCAAAAAGAAGACGATTATCACGCAAACGCCTTTCTTTTGATTGATTTTTGGCGGAGGGGCTTTGCCCCTCCGCCAAAACCACTGGCATACCCAACATCCTGGCGTATAATGGAGTTGTATCAGGCGGCGAACGCAGTTCACGCTTTGTGCGCCTGCAAGATTCAACTCTCACCATCGAAAGGAGCTTTGCATGAACGAATCCATTTTCGCTATCCTTGGTTGTGTTGTCATCCCAGCAGCGATCATCATCCTCACGCTAGTGCTGCGCTCGGTGCGCGTCATCTACCAGTATGAACGTGGCGTGGTCTTCCAGCTGGGCAAGTACATCGGAACGCGCGAACCAGGGCTCACGTTTATCATCCCCATCTACCAGAACATGCGCAAAGTAGACATGCGCATCAAGACCGCGGATATTCCCCGGCAAGAGGTGATGACCCGCGACAACATCCCGATGCTCGTCAACGCCGTAGTGTACTTTAGAGTAGTAGATCCTGAAGCGGTGATCATCAAAATTGAGGATCACGCCTTCGCCGTACGGCAGTACACGCAGGCAGCGCTACGTGACGTCATCGGTAACGCCGAAATGGACTTCGTACTCACCGAGCGCGAACAGATTGCCAACAGCATCCGCGAGATTGTGGACACCGAGACCAGCGGTTGGGGTGTTGATGTGGAGTCCATCAAGATTCAGGAAGTGGAACTGCCCGCAGAGATGAAGCGCGCGATGGCGAAGCAGGCTGAAGCTGAACGCGAACGCCGCGCCATGATCATCAACTCACAGGGCGAGCTCTCCGCCTCGGAGAACCTGCGGCAAGCTGCCGAGAATCTCGCTGTCAATCCGGCAGCCCTCCACCTGCGTACCCTCCAAACGCTTCGCGACATCGCCGCCGATCCTTCGGAGAAGATTGTGCTCTTCGTCCCGTCGGATATGGGGCAGGTGCTGAGAGCGTTTACGGGCAAAGAACCAGGCAAAGAATAAGGCGGAGCAATGCTCGACAATAACGTCCGGTATTTGCAGCTCGCCTTCAACTATGATAACGCGCTGGTCGCACGCATCCTGCCGCGTATCCAGTTCAACGAGCGCATTCTCATCGAGGCGGGGACGCCATTTCTGAAACGCGAAGGGATGGGCGGTCTCCGCACGATACGCGCGCTGTGGAAGGGCCCCATTGTCGCCGACCTCAAGATTGCCGATGGCGCAACGGGCGAGGTGGAGATGGCGCGCGCGGCAGGGGCAACCGCCATCACCGCGATGGGCAGCTCCCCTACGGAGACGCTGAATCTCTTCATCGCGCACTGCGCCAGTCTAGGAATGCTTTCGATGATTGACATGATCGGGGTCGTGGACCCGTTGGCAGTCGTGCGCCCGTTGAGGACTCCCCCCAATGTCATCATCCTGCACCGGGGACGGGATGAGGAATCCACACGCGGTAAGATGATCCAGTACCGCCACATCAACCGGTTGCGGAGCAAATATGATGTCTTCATCGCCGCCGCCGGGGGAATTGACCTGAAGGAAGCCCGCAGCGCTGTCTTCAACGGCGCGGGGCTGGTGGTGGTCAATCTGGTGCAGCCCGGAGATATCTGGGCAGGTATTCCCACGAATAGCGATGTGCCGAAGGTGGTGGAACAGTATTTGGGGACGTTAGCGTAAAACGGACCGGGGACCGAAGAAACTCTTCTAAGGCTTGATTTGCGACGAGGCTAGCCCTCGTCGCAAATCAGGCAGCTATTTTCGGCGTGTGACCAGGTTTCGACCTGGAACGAGGTCATGCCCCACCCATCGGTCTGACGCGTGCCGGTGAGGAGAAGTGGCTCCCAGGCGGGCGGCAACGACTGCCTGGGAGCGAGTTTTGCCAGCAACCAGGTCGCGCCATCCCAGAGGAAGAAGTCCGGTCCGCGGCTCCACCCGGGAAGGCGTACCCCGATAGCCCACACACGTTGTCGCTCAGGCAATGCCGCGAGCGGCGGTTGTCCGCTTATGTAGGTCGCATGCAGCTGTGGCAAGAGCTCCTGCAACGTAGAGAGTGGATAGCCCATAACTGAACGCTCCCAAACCAAACGCTGCACCGCGGTCTCCGGCAACGCAGCCGATTCCATCACCAGTAACGGCAATTGCTGCGCGCTGCCGGCACGGCGAACCCGGCGCAGCTCCTCCAGCAGCGCCGCCCGATGGGATCCCAGCCCATCGAGCGCCCCTGCCTGGATCAGGTGAACGATCTCCTGCTCCTGGAGGGACACGCGTGACAGCAGATCGCGCAAATCCGTGAAGACGCCTCCTGCTCTCCGTGCCGCGAGTAACGCCGTCATGGAGCGCTCCCGCAAATCGGCAATTAAGCGCAGCCCCAGCCAAATAATGGGCAATTTGCCCTCCCATACCAGCGTGGGGCGTCTGTCACTGGCATTCACGTGTGGCGGGCGCACAGCAATCCCCCACCGCACAGCTTCCGCCATGTAAACCGCCGGATGATGGTAGCCTCCCCAATCCTGTAACCGGGCACAGAAGAAAGCCGGCGCCCAATGCGCCTTGAGATACGCCGACCGATAGCTCACATCGGCATATGCGGTTGCATGGCCCTGGTTGAAACCGTAACCCGCAAAAACCTCGACCTGCTGCCAGAGACGCCGCGCCTGCTCGGCAGTCAGACCAGGACCTTCAGGAGGCTGGCGTTGGCATCCCGCCTCAAATTCCTCCGCCATCTGCATCATCGCCGCAGGATTCATCTTGCTCATCCCGCGCCGTAGATGGTCAGCCTGCGCCCAACTCAAACCGGCAATCTCTGTCGCCACCCGCAGAATTTGTTCCTGGAAGATGAGTACCCCTTTGGTAGGTCCAAGAATCGGCGCCAGGGCAGGGTGCAAATAGGTCACACGCTCTTGCCCTCGGTAGCGCCGCACAAAGGCATCCGCCATTCCCCCCGTGGAAGGACCGGGTTTAAAAAAGGCGTTGGCAATCGCCAGGTCGGCGATGGTATGAGCACGCAATTTGCACAAGGTTCTCCGGGCGCCTTCGGAGTCACACTGGAAAACGCCGATAGTATCGCCCTGCGCCAGCATTGCGGCTGTTGCCGGGTCATTCAGGGGAATCTCTGCCAGGCGGAAAGCAGGATCGCACTCGCGGCGCACCAGTTCCGCCGCATCAGCAAGCACGGTGAGCGCGCGCACGCCCAACAAATCCATCTTGGCAACCCCCACCGCCTCCACATCCTCATGGTCGAATTGCGTGACCAGGAAGCCCTTGGGCGACCATTGCAGGGGCAGATAATCAGTCAAAGGTCCAGGAGTGATGACAATACCGCCTGCATGCACGCTAAGATGATCGGGGAAACCGGCAATGCTGTAGGCATCCCGGGCAATCTCACGCAGATGCGGGTCCTCGATGGCGGCAACGATTTCCTCCGGCGCGCGTTGATCCTGCATCCAGCGGCGATGTGAATGACGTGGCAGCGTCGCTAACAAGCGCTTGAGTGCACCCGCACCCAGCCTGTGCGCTTTGGCAACCTCGCGCACCGCCGAGCGCAGCTGCAGGGTATTCAGCGCGCCTACAAGCGCCACATGCTCCGCACCATAAGTGCGGCGAACGTAGTCGAGCACCTCATCGCGGCGGCGACTACAAAAGTCCAGGTCAATGTCGGGCGGGTCACGCCGTGCCGGGCTGAGAAAGCGCTCGAAGAGCAAGTCGTGGGCAATAGGATCAACAGTGGTAATACCCAGACAATAGGCCACGAGCGAATTGGCAACGCTGCCCCGCGTGCTCACAGGAATCTCCTGCTCGCGGGCATACCGCACGATATCAGCAACTACCAGAAAGAGCGGCGCGTAACCGTGACGACAGATGACCTCGATCTCACGTTCCAGACGCGTGCTCGCAAGTTCCGGGACGGGCAACCCCAAACGGTTTACTAAACCCGCGCGCGCAGCTTCCCCAAGTGTCAGTTCTGGAGTAATCTTCGGCGGCAAATTGCAGGCGGGCCAGATTCGCTCGCCTGATGGCAACGCCGGAGCGCAGGCTTCCGCAAGCGCCCCGGCACGCTCCAGCGCCTCAGGGAAAGCGGCAAAGCGCTGCGTCATCTGATATGGAGAGAGCCAGTGAACCTCGACGGAAGGATCCCCGCCATCAGGCAGGGCATCGGAGAAGACGGCATCGAGCGGGCAATTGCACCGAATTGCGGTAAGGAGACGCAGGCGTTGCTTATCCGCCAGCTCAAGGCTATAAACCGGCTGGACAGCAACCGTGGAGACGCCCAGGCGCGCTGCCAACCGCGTTACCTGCCGGGCGACGGTGTCATCAGCTGGTCCGTGGAGTTCCAGGCTCAGATGGAAATTATCCTCAAAGAGTCCCGCTAACCGCGCAGCGATGCGATGCGCCGCCGGTTCGGCATCCGCACGGATGCAGCGTTCGACCCAACCGCGCCGCCCTCCGGAGAGCGCAATAAGTCCAGCAGTGGCGCCGCGCAGGTCTGCCAGCGGCACCCCATGCTGTAGGAACGCCTCCCGGTCGGCACTGCCCTGTGCCAGTGAGGAAATCTGGCACAAGGAGCGGTAACCTTCTGGTCCAGTAGCGAGCAGCACCAACATGCCGGGTGTCTCGCTACTAGGGAGTGCCATCAGGTCAGAGGGCCAGGCGAGCGGCACGACCATCCCGGTAATGGGCTGCACTTGAGCAGCACGACACGCACGCGTAAAGGCAACCGCTCCGTAGAGGGAAAGCGTATCGGTGAGCGCCAGACGCGCCAAACCCTCAGCAACCGCGCGCGCCGCCAAATCTTCAACCGCCGGCGTGGCGCCCAACAAGGTATAACGAGAGTGGACATGCAGATGTGTAAACAGCGTCATAGCACAGGTTATACCGCAGCTCCAAGGGCTGGCAAACGGGGAAAGTGTGAGAGTTTTTCGCGCCGCAGTTGTGCTGCGGCGCGAAAAACTCAATCAAAGCGAATGACTTCGGGTATATTTCTACAGCTTAAACGGCTGCGCAAAACGTCGCTCGTAGACGCCGTTCGCTTTGAGTTGATTGTTCCAATACATTGCCAGAAACGGCGTCTTCACCAACACTTTAAAAAGCGGGATAAGGTAAGCGGGGTAGCGCTCACGCCCGGCGAGTGCACGCACAGCATCCGGGTCGAACTGACCGGTAGCACACAAACTTTGCCCTAACGTGCGCAACTGCCCAAAGAGTTTGCGGTTCATGTTATCCGGCATCAAGCGGATTCCTTCGCCACCACCCTTAATCAAGGAACCAAGATATGGGCTGCCGAGTCGCGCCGCGAGTTTTGCCAGGTAACGTTCGACGTGGCGCATGTGTGCGGATTCCGGGAAGCCCGACTGCATCACAAATCCCAGCGCCGGATTATTTCCCCGCCCACGCAGTGGCTCCAATGCCTCAATGAAAGTCTTGACGATACCTGGCATCGCATCGGTGTAGAGCGGGAAGCCTATCACGACTGCTTCTGCAGTTGCAAAGGCATCGCAGAACGAGGCAAGCTCGTTCTGCCGCACCAGGTGGAATATATCGGTGATGCTTCCTCCAGCTGACACAAAGCCCTGAGCCAGCTGCTGAAGCATGACCGGCGTGTTGCCCTTGGGTCCGCGCGGGGAACCGTTGAAGAGCGTGAGACGCGTTGGAGGAGTAATCCGCGCACCTGGGAGTGGTGGCAAATCGCGCGCAAAAGGCACGCCCTTCACATCTATGGTCGCAATAGCATGCGTGACCTTGTCCACGGATTCCTCGGTGGTAAGTGCGAATTCCAGACGACTTTTCATATTCAGTGCGGTACGGCTGAAAACATCGCCCACAATGCGCAAATCTTCAGCATCCGTATCCGTTTCAGTTTGCAGTAACAGCCCCAGGCGTGGATAATGCTCATAACGTGGGAGGTGATGCGCTTCACCTTGATCTACTTCGAAGTAGGGATGAACCAACGGGATGGATTTGTCCATCATCCGCTTCAACGTCGCATCGGGGAAACCCATGCGCAATGGGGCAGCCCACAGCAAGAAATCGCTGTTGATGACTGCCCGGCACACATCGTGCGAGGCATCTTTGAAAACACATTCACCCGGCGTTTGGACCCAACAGCCAAAACAGCCGGTACAAAACTTGATATCCAGGTCGCGCAAGTTGAACGTGGTGACCGCATGTTGCTTTGCGGTCAGGGACTCAGCCAGACGAGACAGATAACCGTCGAAACCCTGGTCCTGAGGATTGCCGTTGCCATTCATAATGGTGATTTTCATTCTATCTCTCTCAAAATTAGGATGTGCGCATGGTTTCTAAAAACAACACCGGGTCTCGCGCAAAAACCGCAGCATCAGCCTTGAACCGGCAGGTATTTCTCGAAATCCTTGGGATTTACATAATGATAGGCGAGCAATTTGCCATCAAGAACCATGCCGAAGACTCCATAAGGGGTAGGTGAGAGTTCCTGAACTTCCTGTGCCGAGTGCAATTCCACAACTTTAGCGGGAATACCATGTTCCTGTGCCGCCCGCAATGCCCCCAACGTTGCGTCTTCAATGTAGGGGCATTGTGAAGTGCGGATGATGGTCAGTCCTGCGCCGAAGCGCGACTGACGCGCTTCCCAATCCGTTGGAAAAGTGGGCAGCGGCGCATCGTCACTCAAACGGTACACGAGCAGGTGAAAAGAAGGCGGCGCCTGATCCACCTCTATGAAGCCATGTTTGAGAAAGATATCCTTTTTCGCCATCCAGACCCGGTCGGTAGCGACGGTGGCAACACCGTGCATGCCTTGGGCGCGCGCATCCTCAAGGCACATTTGAATGAGATGCGCGCCATACCCCTTGCCCTTGCCCTTACCCACGACCCAAAGGCAATGGATGACCATGTAACCCGGAGCATGAATGGCACGCCAGGCGTATTCACCGGGGATGTATTCGATAAACGCCGTCTTCCGCCCGCCTATCTCGTGGAGCATGTGAAGTTTCAGTCCCTCGGCAAGGCGCGCCGCCATCCAATCATGTTTCTGGCGATAACCGGGAGTCTTACGCTTGCTCATGTAGCAGAAGAAACCCTCTCGGTCCAGCGTCTTGGCATTAACAGTGATCACTTCGAAGTCTTCACCCATGCTTTCCACTCCCCAGCAATCCTTATGCTGAAAGCCTTACGCCGTGGGCAAATCAAGGTTGGATCTGCTGTGCCCACGCTATCGCGCGCTCCAACTCTCCGTCCTTTAGGGGACCTTCCTTGCCATTGACGAAGAATCCGGCAGGCGGCAACGCCTGGATTCCGCCTTTTTTGACCAGACGGGCAGCGATCGGCTCAGCCGCATAGCCAAAGAGTTTGACAAACAGAGTGAGGATGCGCGAGTTGACTTCCTGCACGTCCGCACGCGTATCAAAAGCGGCGACCCTGACACCCTTGAGCGACCCCGAAGGCAATGTGTTGAGAAATGCCTTAATCGGCTTCAGAGGTTGAAAGGCCTGCGTTGGCGAACCAACAATGAGCACAGCCAAGCCGTTCAGATGCTCCGGCTTCACATCGCCCACGCGGAGCACCTGTGCGCCCAACGCCATCCCCATCGCCTGCGCGACCTTTTCGGTATTGCCAAAGACTGAATCATAAATCACGAGAGCTTTCATGAGTAATTTTCTCCTATGCTTGAGGTCTTGAAAGCATCAATCCCGATTCTCGCCTATGCCACACTGTCTATGATACGCGCAAATAGCGCGGATGTTTCATAAATTTTCCCGAATTCAAAACAACTTTGGGGAGCGGCATTGCCCACCGCTCCCCAAATACTACCCAGGGATATGCACTTACGCGGTGCGTGTTATGGACTTGATGGCGTTGATGAGCCCATTCGTCGAAGCATCGTGGGTGCCCACCTCGCCCTCACTTTGGAGCTCCGGCAGAATCTGCTTCGCCAGCTTCTTGCCGAGCTCTACACCCATCTGATCGAAGGAGTTGACATCCCAGATAACCCCTTGCGTGAAGATTTTGTGCTCATAGAAGGCAATCAAAGAACCAAGCACCTCAGGCGTAAGTTTGGGGTAGAGAAAGGAGTTGGTCGGACGATTGCCGGGGAAAGTCTTGGCAGAAATCAGAAGTTCGAGCCGCGTGCCCGAATAACCCTGAGCTTCCAGCTCGGCGCGCGCCTCATCCGGGGTCTTGCCCTTCATCAATGCCTCGGTCTGCGCCAGGTAGTTAGAGAGTAGAATGGGATGGTGGTCGCCAAGCGGATTGTGGCTTTGCGCCGCTGCCAAAAAATCACAGGGGATAAGTTTGGTACCCTGATGAATAAGCTGGTAGAAGGCATGTTGACCATTGGTGCCAGGTTGTCCCCAAATGATAGGACCAGTGGAAACGGTTACCGGCTCACCCTGCCGGGTAACGCCCTTGCCATTGCTCTCCATATCCCCTTGCTGGAAGTAAGAAGGGAAGTGCAGCAGATACTGATCATAGGGCAGAATCGCGTGGGATTCAGCGCCGAAGAAGTTATTGTACCAGATGCCCAGCAATCCCATGATGACGGGAACGTTCTGCTCAAAGGGCGCGGTAGCAAAATGCTGATCAGCCCGGTGCGCGCCAGTCAGCAGCGCTTCAAAGTTCTCCATCCCCAGATAGATAGCGATGGAAAGTCCGATGGCCGACCAAAGCGAATAGCGTCCACCAACCCAATCCCAAAACTCGAACATATTCGCGGGATCAATCCCGAACTGCGTCACGGCGGCGGTATTGGTAGATAGCGCCGCAAAGTGCCTGGCGATGTGCGCCTCATCCTTTGCCGCCGTCAGGAACCAACGGCGCGCCGAATGCGCGTTTGTCATGGTTTCCTGAGTAGTAAAGGTCTTGGAAGCCACCAGGAACAGGGCAGTCTCTGGATCGAGCACTTTGAGCGTCTCTGCCAGATCCGTGCTATCCACGTTGGAGACAAAATGCACCCGCAAGCCGGGCTGCGCATAGGGCTTAAGCGCCTCGCAGACCATCTTAGGTCCCAGGTCCGAGCCGCCAATGCCGATGTTCACAACATCGGTGATGGGCTTGCCGGTGTAACCACGCCAGGCTCCGGAGCGGATGGCGGCGCTGAAATCGCGCATCTTTGCCAACACCCGGTTTACATCCGGCATCACGTCCTTCCCATCCACATAGATAGGTGTGTTTGAACGGTTCCGCAGAGCAACGTGCAGGACTGCACGGTTCTCGGTGTTGTTAATCTTTTCACCGCCAAACATGGCATCAATCCGGCGCGAGAGATTGGCCTGTCGTGCCAGGTCGAGCAGTAAAGACATCGTTTCCACAGTGATACGGTTCTTGGAATAATCGAACAGAATATCGCCTACCCGCAGTGAAAAGCGCATGAAACGCTGCGGGTCAGCAACGAACATATCACGCATGTGCAACCCTGAGATTTGCCGCTGATGTTGCAACAACGCCTGCCATACGGCCGTTTTTTCGAGTCCCGCCATACATCGCCTCCTGACTAGAGTTTAGCCTGCCATTTTCCCGCCCAGACCAGATCATTGGGCGTGCCCTTGAACTCTGATTCACCCATGATTTTATCAACAACCTGCCGGATGATTTCCACATTGCTATTATATGCGTTGATAGTGCATTTGACCATCGTAGCATCGTGCAGGTGCGTGGTGAAGTTAAGGGAAACCATGACCGTCGGGACCTCATGGACATACCAGGGACATTCGTTACTCATAGCGGTCTTCCAACGGATGCGGTAGTTGTTCTCAGCGCCATAACCCACGATATCAGCAATGATGAGCGCGGCATCTACCTCCTGACGATATTGAAGCGTGCGCCCCTTGACACGGCTATTGCCATCGTTGACGGTAACCTCGAAGCCGCGCCGGGTGAGCTCAGCGACAAAAGTATCGAGCACTTTGGAGCCCGCCGCCACGATACCACCGACCTCGCCCTGCAAATAATAAAGGCGGAGGCGTTTGTGCGTCTCGGGCCGTATCGGCAACTGCTTGAAGGTATCTTTGATCAGGGTGATGCCCTTGTCAGCGGCGTCTGCGCGCATTTGCAGGTGCTCCTCACAGCCGATAACCGCAAGATCGGCCTCGGTCTTCAGGAGTGTGCCTTCCGCCTGCTTCTTGTGCAAGTTCAGTTTGGCTTTGAGACCCAAAACACGCCGAACGGCATCGTTCAGACGTTCCGGGGTAATGACACCCCTTCGAACGCCGTTAAGCATGAAAGTGAAATCCTCCTCCATGTCATTGAAGAAAAGGAACATATCACAACCGGCAGCAATGGCGCCGGGAACATAATCCTCGCGGCGCATGGCAGAGGTCATTCCCAGCATGTGGCTGGCATCGGTGATGACCATACCGTTGAAGCCAAGTTGCTCTTTAAGCAAGCCCATGATCAGCTCCTCCGCCAGGGTCGCAGGAAGGATATCCTTGTCTTCCAACGCCGGGTTGAGTCGCTTTTGATAATAGGGCAATGCAATGTGACCCGCCATAATCATCTCGACGCCGTTATCAATATGGTGCCGGTAGACGCGCCCAAAAGAAGCATCCCACTCCTCGGGAGAGAGCTCGTTTACACCGAGCACAAGATGTTGGTCGCGCTCCTCGGTGCCATCACCGGGGAAGTGCTTGATACAGGTGATCATATCGGGCACAGTGCGGTAACCCTCGATGTACGCAGAGCTGTACTTGATGACATCATCAGCTTGGGTGCCATAGGCGCGAGTATTGACAATGGTGTTTCGCCAGTTGAAGAGAATATCCACGCAGGGATCGAAATTGACATTGACGCCGAGAGCGCTGGCTTCGCGCGCGGAAACCTTTCCGGCATTGTACGCCACTTGCGGGTCGCGGGAAGCTTCACACTGCGCCGCAGAGGCGATATAAGTGCCATCAGCACAGGCGCCATTCCCGCCGGAATCGCAATTGGCGGCAATCAACAGCGGAATCCTGGAATGCCGTTGTAGATCGTTGAGCAGCGCCTGAACCTGCGGCGACTGCCCACCATGGTAACGCGCACCACCGATGTGGTATTTCGCGAGAATTTCCTGGCTAGTGAGGTCGCCCCCACTAAAAGTATCCCGGCCAAAAAAGAAAAGATTGGTGAAGAGCTGCCCCACTTTTTCCTCGTCAGTCATACCAGCGAGGGTAGCCTCAACCCATTGAATCTGTTCCGCAGACAAGGTATAGGGCTTCGCCGATGGGTCAACTAATCGTCCCATGAGAGCATCCTCCATTAAGTATCTGCCCGAAAATTCATCTTGATACGGGATTTGCGCCTAAAGGCACGGTTTTGAGAGTGTTTCCTGGTAGGCGGGTGCGCCCGCCTACCAGGAAACACATTCCAGAAAGCGAATTTGACTACAAGGCTCAGTAAGACGTCGCATCGTGCTACGATTTCTCGGATGGGTTCTCAGTATATTTCTGTATGATCATATTGAGAGCAGAAAACCTTGCGCGCTGTCGGGTAATCATCTGGATAATCAGACCACCGCTAAAGTTCCACCAGCTGAAGCGCCTCAGCAACACATCGCGAGACTTAGGGCGCGTAAATCTATAAGTTCCCGTTTTCACTGGAAAAACACGGCAAGATTCGGGAAGTTATACTTTTATCGACCCTTAGATCCGGGTATCCGGGAAACCGCAGAAGACATCTACCGGGCTAACGCCCTTGAAGCCCTCCTCGCCTCGAGCAATCTTGGCAGCGGTCGCCGCAATCGTCGCCGGGCGCGCGTCATAAGCGTTGATAACACACTTTACCGCAGGCGCATCAGGAAGCAGGAAAGGCGTCGAGAAGGAGATCAAGATAGTAGGAATTTCATGGACATACCACGGCAAATCTGGCGTCCCCTTGGAAGCGGGCCAACTCACCCGCTCAACCGGTTGCATGCCGCCCACCACCTGAGCCACATTGATGATCAAATCGTATTTGCCGGTAAGACCCGAAATTGGCGCCTTACCCGCGTACATGTTCATCAACCCCTTGGCGCGCTCTGCCTCAGGCAACTTGAGCAGTTTATCTATCGCGGATTCGAAGATTTCCACATCGTGTCCCGCTTTACGCAATTCCTCGGCGAAGAGCTCCCACGGTGGTGTACCGCCGCCGCCAAAAATGGAAGCCGCAGGGTTCATCGGTCCCTTGACCGGAATGATCAGAACCCGCTTGTAGCGTTCCGGGGTGACCGGCAGAATGCCCTCCTGAGTGTTCTTGACGAGGGTGATGGCTTGATCGGTGACCTGGGCAGCAATGGCCTTGTTCTCGGGCAAGCCAATTCGCTTCAGGGCGGTTTCAGCCGGTTCGACAATGTCCTTCTTCGCCTTTTTGTGCAGACCCAAGGCAGCCTTTGTGCCAAGGATAGCGCGCAGGGCCTCAATCAGGCGGGCCTCAGTGATAATGCCCTTCTCATAACCTTCCTTCATCCATGCCAGGTCCTCTTCGGGATCGTTGAAGAAGAGGAAGAGGTCGCAACCGGCGGCAATGGCAGTGGGCAGAACGAGGCGCCGCGGCATAGCACAGGTCATACCGACCATGTGAGAGGCGTCAGTCACAACGAGACCGTTGAAACCAAGCTTACCCTTGAGCAAGTCAGTGGTCAATTCCTTACATAGGGAGGCTGGCAGAAGCTCAGAATCCTTCGTCGCAGGGGAGAAAAAGCGTTGATACGCGGGCATCATGATATGACCAACCATGACCGACTGCACACCTGCCTCGATCATGCCGGAATAAACCTTGCCAAAAGTGGCATCCCACTCCTCGATGGTCATGGAATTCACAGACGAGGATAGGTGATGGTCGCGCTCATCCACGCCATCACCGGGAAAGTGCTTCATGGCACAGGCAACTCCTGATTCGGCCATACCCCGCAAATAGGCCTTGCCGTACTCGAGAACGAGGTCGGGATCAGCGCCAAAGGCCCGGTTGGAAATGATGGGATTGCGCCAGTTGAGAAGCAGGTCAACAACCGGTGCAAAAGCCCAGTTGCAGCCAATAGCCGAGGATTCCACACCGGAAATGCGCCCCATTTCATAAGCCCATTGCGAATCAGCGGCGGCGCCTAATTTGATCGGGAAACCCACATAGGTGCCATCCGTACAAGCGCCATTGCCCCCCGCTTCAGCGTTCGAAGCGATGAGTAGCGGGATCTTGGAATTCTCCTGCAAAATGCGGTTCTGCTCGTGGACCGCGACAGCGGGGCCTGGGTTGTAGCGCACCGCGCCGAATTTGTAGTCACGCAACACCTGGCTAAGATACTCCTCCGTGCGACTGGCGCCCATATTGACAAAGAGTTGCCCGATTTTCTCATCGAGGGCCATCGAGGCAATCGTTTGTTCCACCCATTGGATGGCTTCATCATCCAGATAATACGGTTTGGCTCTAAGGTTGACCATGGACTAACGCCTCCCCTATCTCTTCCACGGCGGGGTTTCGGGCAACAGCTTCTCAAAACCAGCAATAAGCCCTGCCTCGTAGTCACCCGCGTAGGTACCGTTCAGGAATCTATCCAACGCCTCAGCGTGAAAACGCTGCCAGGATTCATCCTCGTGACCTGGATTGATGGGGTAATACAGCACCCCCACCCCCTTGGCGGAATCGCGGTCGCCAGGCGCATCACCGATAAGCAGAATGTGATCATCGGGGTATTTGCCCTTAGCGGCATATTGCAGATGCTGCTTCTTGGTCCCCATCTCCTGACCGGCAATCACCGTCATATACTGTGCCAGACCATGCTCCGACCATTCGCGCATAAGGGCTTCGACAGGAGTCGCAGAAACCACCATAAGATCCACCTGACCCTGCATCTTCTGCAAGCTCTCGCGCACGTAGAGGAAGGGGGGCACGCCATGCACCATATCCTCAATCGCGGCATCCACCGTGCGCGACCAGACCAGGGCCTGCTCCAGCTCTGGGTCGGGATGGTCTGCCGTATAAGCCTCCATCCCCTTGTGACTGAGCGGGGTTCCGGAGGCAATGAACTCCCTGATTTTGTCGCCCTTAGGCACTGCAGCGTTACGCGCGATGACCTCGGGGCGCTCGCGCAGCAGGTCGAAAACCCGTACCAGCGCAATCCAGCGGTTGAGACCGCGCGTCGTCGAATAGAGGTTGACGAACTCAGCAGTCTCACGCGCATATTTGGAGACAGATTGCAAGCCCCAAGCCTTGATGGTGCTGGGAGTGAAGCACTCTTTGTGCTTAATCTCCATGGCATCAAAGGCACAGCCATCAGAGTCAATACCAACAAAGAAATCATGTTGGGGTTGGAAATCGAGCAGCACTTTGGCTGCCTCTGAAGTATTTGTCATCATCATCTCACTATCCTCGAGGCTTCTTGCTGATTGTGCCGCCACTCGGCACTTCCAACGCCTCGTAGTCCTCCATTTCTGTGGCAGGATCAATGCGGCAATTACGTCCGATTACAGCACCAGCTGGGACGTGCGCGCGTTTTCCAACAATGGTGATGCCAGTATTGATGTTAGCCGGTTCCAGGGCATTAGGAGTGTCACCATCGCCAACGCCGAGCTGCACCCTGGCACCCACCTCAATCTCCTTATCCAGAATGCAGCGATCTAGCATTGCATTCGCGCGAATTACCGTGTCATTCATAATCACGGAATCGCGCACGACCGCGCCCTTCTCCACACGAACGCCAGGCGAGAGCACGCTATTGATCACTGTGCCCTGAACGAAGCAGCCATTCGACGCGATGCTGTTGACCAGTTCGCCTGGGGGAAGGCACTTAACGGGTGGGCGCTCCTCGGAGCGCGTATGAATTACCCAGTCCTTGTCGTAAAGGTCCAGGCCCGGCGTTTCGCCAAGCAGTTCCATGCTGGTCTCCCAATAAGACTGGATTGTGCCCACATCCACCCAATATCCCATGAAGGGATAAGCGTATGCTTTCCCCATCTGTACAATCTGCGGGATGATGTTTTTGCCAAAGTCATGCGCCGATTCCTTGTCCAGCGCATCTTGCTCCAACAAGTCGAGCAGAAATCGGGTATTGAAGACATAGATGCCCATCGAGGCGAGCGTGCTTTCCGATTGCTTGGGTTTTTCGGCAAAACGAGTGATTTTCTGCCCCGCATCTACAGTCATAATGCCGAAGCGATGCGTCTCTTCGGGACGCACATTCATCACTGCGACGGTTAAATCAGCGCCCTTATTCTGGTGGAAACGGAGCAGGTCGCGATAATCCTGCTTGTAGATGTGGTCACCGGAGAGAATCAGCAAGGTATCGGAGTTGGTGGCCTGGATGAAACCTCGGTTCTGATAGAGCGCATCCGCCGTGCCACGGTACCAGTCCTGATCAGTGCGCCCACGATACGGTTGCCAGATGTGCAAGCCGTTAGGGGGACGGCGGTTGAGGTCCCAGGGGTCGCCAATGCCTATATGCTCCATAAGGGAATGGGGACGGAACTGCGTCAGCACGGCGATGCGGTACAGGTCAGAGTTGACCGCGTTGGAGAGCGGAAAGTCAATGATGCGGTATTTCCCCGCAAAGGGGACAGCAGGTTTGGCACGCTTCTCGCCGAGAATGCTCAGACGACTGCCAGCGCCCCCAGCCAAAATCAACGTTAAAACAGCCATAGGTTCCTCCTCAGAATCAAAAATCAAGCATCATGTATGAGAAGCCAAAGATCAAAGAGCAAGAGTTGCCCTCACGAATGCGGAACAGCGTCAAACCAGTCCGAAAGACGATTTCGGGAATAAGGTGGCTGATCCACGTAATGTGAAACATCGTTGAACAACATCAGACGCGCGCGCACGGGGTCTCGAAAATCCAGAATATTGAGACTTGCCGGAGATTGGTCCAGACGGTCGCGATAACCTCGTGCATCGAACCCCAACAGGCTGCTAAGAATAAGCCGGATGGTAGCTTTATGAGAAACCACCGCCACCGTCTGCCCGGCATGACGCACCACCAGGTCACGAATGACTGGCAGCGCCCGCGCCATCACCATCACACCGGATTCGCCGCCTTCAGGTGCAAAGGTGAAGGGGTCCTCCTGCCATGCTGCATATTCCTCGGGGTAAAGGTGCTCCACATCCACACGGCTCATCGTCTCCCAATGTCCATGATGGATTTCGCGCAGTCCCTCGCGCGGCTGAGGCGTCATACCAAATGGCGCCGCAACGATGGAGGCTGTCTCAACCGTACGGCGCATGGGACTGCAATAGAAAGCCGCGATGTTGTCATCCGCCAGACGCCGTGCCAGACACTCCGCCTGCCACCGACCCTCATCCGAGAGGTCTACCTCGGTGCCGCCGGAAAAACGGTCTTCAGCACTCAGGCTGGTTGCACCATGTCGAATCAAATAGAGACGTGTAGTGCTCATGCTTATCCTTTCTGCACCGTAAGGCACTCTCTCGATGTGAAACCGCGCACGAATTCAGGGCATGGTTACAGAATCCGGAATATCAGGGGCAGGATTCTCCGTTAAATCGTCCATCTTGTCTCCAACCAGAGACTCGACTTGCCGCTCACGGTATGGCTGATAGTCTACAATGAGGCGCTCATATTCGCCAGTCATAAGCGCTGAGGAAATCATGAAATCAGCCGAGGCGCGATTGCAGGCAACGGGGATGTTCCACACCACAGCAATGCGCAGCAAAGCTTTGACGTCAGTATCATGTGGCTGCTGCGAGAGGGGATCCCAGAAAAAGATCATAAAGTCAATTCCATCTTCGGCAATTCTGGCGCCAATCTGTTGATCGCCACCCAATGGACCGCTCTGGAATTTGTTTACAGACGTGCCCAACACTTCCTCAAGCAGCTTGCCAGTCGTGCCGGTAGCATAGAGCTCGTGCTCGACCAACAAAGTACGATTCCATTTTGCCCATTCCAGAAGATCCTGTTTCTTGTTATCATGGGCAACCAGAGCAATACGTTTCTTTTGGTGAATCAAACGAACAGTGTAATCCATTGCCCCCCCTCGAAAACCTGCTAATAAGGACCTGGGAAGTGACTATCCTCACGAGATTTTTCAAACGCGTGGACGGAATTGCCTGTCTTGCGGGTATTTGCAGACACCCTCTTTTCAGATCAACCGGGGCAATCCTAACGCTGAATGCGCGCCGAGCCACCTTTGGCAAAGGCACGTACCTGGGCCAGGGTTGCCATGGTCGTATCACCAGGGAAAGTCGTCAAAAGCGCGCCATGCGCCCAACCAAGATTGACCGCCTCCTGAAGCTCAGCCCCCGTGAGCAAGCCATAGAAGAAGCCCGCGGCAAAGCCATCACCGCCGCCCACGCGATCCAGAACATCAAGCTCCGCGGTGGGAGCTATGTAAGTCTGCCCATTGATCCAGGCGACCGCACTCCAGCTATGACGGTTGGTTGAGTGCACCTCACGCAGCGTCGTAGCGACGACTTTAACCTGAGGATAAAGGTTGATGACCTGGTCAATCATGCCGAAAAAGACACTAGGATCAAGTTTGGACTTGGCAGCAATCTGTGGGCCTGCAACTCCGAGGCCTAGTTGCAAATCCTCCTCATTGCCGACCAGAACATCAACATTCTCCACAATACGTCGAATGACAGACTGTGCCTTCTCCACCCCACCCCAAAGGTTCCAGAGCTTGGCGCGATAGTTTAAGTCGAAGGAGGTAATTGCACCCGCAGCTTTGGCTGTCCTCATAGCCTCGATAATGACCTCGCCAGTGGTCTCGGAGAGCGCTGCAAAGATGCCTCCGCTGTGTAGCCAGCGCACACCTTCGGCCATGATGGCGTGCCAATCAAAGTCACCCGGTTTGAGCTGCGCCGCCGCCTCATTGGAGCGGTTATAGAAAACCACAGGCGCACGCATGCCGTGCCCTCGGTCACTGTAGACGGTGGCCATATTGGGACCGTTCACACCGTTGTGGGCAAAGTGCTTGTAGAAGGGACGTACCCCCATCGCACGCACCCGTTCGGCGATCAAATCGCCAATTGGATAATCCGCCATTGCGGTTGCGATGCCCGTGCGCAACCCAAAACAATCTGCGAGATTAGCCGCGACATTGAATTCCCCGCCGCTCACGTGCACCGACCACTGCGTAGACTTCCGAAAAGGAATGATCCCCGGGTCCACACGGTGAACCAGGGCGCCGAGGGAGAGTAAGTCCAATGCCCTTTGTTGTGGAATATCGAGATATGATTTCATGGAGCTCCTTTTTTGATAACAGTTATGAAGCAGACAGCCCCCTACAACATTGCACGCCTGCGGCAGCTACCTCAGAGTGAAGTAGCTGCCGCAGGCGGGGCTTTCACTGGAGCATCTACTGAAGCAGCTCCAGCGCTTTGATAATCAATTCAACTGCACCTTCTGGCGTGATCTTTTCCGTGCCGATGACAAGATCATACAACGCGGGATCCACTATATCCACACCATAGAATTGCTGGACAAAGTCAATATGCGCCTGGTCACGCTCACGGGTCCGGTGTTGGGCCTCTTCTTCAGTCAGAGTAGCGCGAGCCTGCCAACGCTTCACCCGTGTTTCAAAAGGCGCCACGATACGCACATGCAGCACGTCAGGCTTGTGGGCAAGGGCGACCTGGCTACCGCGCCCCACAATCACGACATTGCCCTGCTCATACGCCGCCTCGATCATGCTCCGCACACGCTCCACAGAAAGCGCCTCATGAGCTTCGTGTCGAGCTACAAGCGTCCAGCTGCTGGGATCACCAAACGGGGTTTGGAAGTTACCGAAGATACGCTCAAGAACGCCCTTGACCTTGTGCTGATCGGCAGACATATCCACAATCTCACTGGGTTCCAAGCCCATCTCCTTAGCCATCTCGGCCATGAGTTTCTTGTCAAAATACCGATAGCCGAGTCGCTCACAGAGTAAACGTGTCACAGTATCCCCGTCGCTACCCGATTGCCGGGAAACAGTAATCACTGCCATAATAGACCTCCTCACTAACTATAAAAAAGGTTGAGACTACGCCTTGAACCAGAATTCGCGTAACACGTGCGCCGCCATCTTAGGCGTGCGAACGCGCGTGAAGACACCCTTATGGTTGATGCCCCCCACGCGCATGAGACCCTGCACCGCAGCGAAGTCTGCAAAGTTCCAAACCTGCATGCCAGCGACAAAGTCGCGTGCTCCCGCCACTTCCAGGTGGAACCGGACGTATTGGGCCTGGTACTCCTCTGTCCACATGACGTCCGGCATACCATGGAACCCAGGCACGGTGTCAGCGCCGAACTCGGTCATGATGATCGGCTTGTGGAAACGGTCCCAGACCTGGTCGAGCTCGGATTCGAGCGCCTGCCGCGCCTTATCCAGTTGGCCACCGAGCGAGTACCAGCCGTGATAGCGGTTCATGCAGATGACATCGCACTGCTCCATCCAGTTCTGCGGACCGCCACCCACGGTCACGATTGTCACCGGACGCGTCGTATCCAGCTCTCGAACATGGGCTATCTCCGAATCGAGGAACTGCTTGCCCGGCAGGTTCGCTTCTTCGTAAGCCGGATCATAACCGCCCCCGCCTGCTGAACCCACGCTGATGTCCGCGGGCATCGGCTCATTGGCCACACACCACATCACCACGGCAGGATGGTTCTTATCGCGGGCGATCATTTCGTCAATCTGCTGCAAACACATGCGTAGCCGCTCCGGGAACCGGACCGTGTCGCTCATCTGGAGGCTGACGGCAGGGATCTCGTCAATGATTAGAAAGCCTTCGCGGTCCGCCATCTGCATCTCTTCCTCGCTGTAAGGATAGTGCGAGGTGCGGTAGGCGTTTGCGCCCGTCCAACGCATGAGCTGATAGTCCTTGACGATCAGCGGCAGGTTCAGGGCTTTGGCGGTGGCCGGGAAGTCCTCGTGGCGGCCGAAACCGTTCATCTTGACCGGCTTGCCGTTGAGCAGAATGTGTGGGCCTTCTACCTTGATCGTGCGGATGCCGATTTTGAGACTGTAGTTATCTTCGCTAATGGTGACGACCAAATCGTAGAGAAACGGATCTGTATCCGACCAGAGATGCGCCCCGGGCACGATCAGTGTGGCTTCAGCGAGCCCATTAACAAAGGCGAGCACCGCATGATAACTGGCGCCATCGCCCTTGAGGTGCAGAGCACCCTCGCCGCTAGCAGGAACGTTGAGTTTGATGGCAACCTTCACGATGCCATCGCTGTCATCGATATTGGTAACAACCGTGATGTCCTCGATGAAGGTCTGGGGGACGGTGTAGAGCACCACAGGACGGTGGATGCCGCAAAATGGGTAGAAGTCGAACGTGGTGCGCGG
>JAFGFB010000065.1 GCA_016931315.1 Anaerolineae bacterium | reverse complement strand
TTGTAGGTCTGACTACCCGTCGTCGGCGCTACGTTGCTGAACTGATAGTAACCGTTGTTATCAGTGGTCGTGCTGCCTACCTCTGTGCAGGTGTTGGGATCAGGATCGCAGCGGTACAGCGTGGCTGCTGCGCCGGGGATGGGCAGTTCGCTGGCATCCCAGACATTGTCCCTGTCGCTATCCTGCCAGACGTAGCCGGTCACCGTGCCATTGGTGGCGTTGCGATAACCGAAGTTGACCATGGTGCGGCTGGTGCTGCTGCCAAGGTGATGAAGGTTCTTGACGGCAGTAGCGCGATCGTTCCATTCACCGTTGCCGCCAGTGGCGCCGGTACCATTGGCATCTCCGGTCGCCTCAGCCGTTTGCGTGGTCATGCCTGCGGGAAGTGCGGTCCCGTTGGCCTGAACGTTGTAATAACCCGGGCGAAGTCCATCGAAAAGGTAATAGCCACTGCCATCGGTGTATGTGCTTTCGACCAGTTTCCAGTATTCTCCGTCGTTGCCACAGGTTGAGTTGCGCTTGGTATCTTGAGCGATGGGGACACCATCCGCGTCGGCACAGACGTAGAGGTCCATCTGTACATTGGGGAGAGCCTGGTCGGTGGTAGGGATGGTATCATAGCCGGTGGTGCCTGACCAAGCGTTGTTGTTGGCATCCACCCAGGTGTAGCCGGAGATAGAGTAACTTGTGTTGATTTCGACCTGGGCAGTGTCGCTATCATCATTCACGCTGCGTCCGCTGCTGAACCTGGCGTTGGTGACGCCGGCGGCGTTGGTGGTTCCGGGCGCGGCAATGGTCGCCAGGGCTTCGAAGTTGACCGTGACCGTGCGCACGCCGCCGGCATAGAGCGGGCCGAGGTTTTCCCAGGTGAGTGTACCTGTACCGGCATCGTGGCTGGTGGGCGCCGGGTCTGCATAGAGGAATTTCAGGTAGGTGGTGTTGTAAGTATCAGTGAGAGGCAGCTCTGCAATGGTTGTATCGCCGTTAACACAGGAGGTGTCGTCGGTAGTGACGCGGAAACCCAGTGCATCCACATTGATCGAGGCCGTGGTCTTTTCCGGTCCGGCGTTTTTCACATGGTTCAGGCTCAACACGATGGCTGCATCAAAGTCGGCCCAATCCCACGCCCCACCCGGTGCGCTGGTTCCGGGGATGGGCGCCGTGGAATAGAGATAACCGGCAAAACCCTCACCAGGGGCGAAGGCGTTGAGCTGCGTGAGCGTGAAATTCCCCGGCGCCCAGGTGGAGGCCCCGCCCGTCATCTGGAAGTTCATCAGATCATCCACAAACTTGGCTCCCAGATAGAAACGGGATACGGCTTCAACGCTCACGATACCGCTAGTCCGCCCCCCCGAATCGAATGAGGATGCTGTGAGATAAGCTGTCTTGCCTGTGCTCAGGTCAATCGTGGCATAGGTGCTGTTTGGAGCGCCGGCTGCAAAACTGGGATTGGTGAACTCACCCGTGCCTGTGGTGTTCGGCCAGACATAATACACGCAGCCGCCTGTGGCGGTGCCGTTGCCTGGCAGCTGGTTGGTCAGTTCGATTTTGAAAGTCACCGTTTCGCCTACCACCGCCGGGTTGAACGTGACCAGACTCTTGTTCACGTCCAGTGTAGGCCCAAAACCGAAATCGGCGTCGTTGTAGTCCTGCCCGGTGGCCAATGTCACGGCGTAATAGGTCGCCGTGGTGGGACCGTAACCGGTGGGCAGGTCGCTATCGGTGGTATCTACCTTGACGATGTACTTGCCAGCGGGAAGCTGCGTGAAGTCGTAGTTGGACGTCCCCGTGCCGGAGGTGTCCTGGTCCTTCAACCAGACATCGCCGCTATCCAGCTTGCCGTCGCCGTTTTTATCGTAGTACAGCGAAACCTTGATTCCACTGATGCCCAATTCGGCCGTTTGGTTGCCGTCGCGGTTCTCATCCTGCCATACACGGTCGCCGATGGAGCCGGTTCCCTCAACCAGGGTGCTGGCGCATTCCTCTGCAAAGGGCGCTGCGCCGCCGAAGCTGGCTTGCGCGCAGTTCTCGACCAGGGGGGAACCCCCACCACTGCTGTAAGTGTCGGGCACACGCGCATCGAAGGTCGCTGTGGCGCCGGGCGCCGGACTGCCGGTTTTCTTGGGTAGTGGCTCGGTGAGCTCGAAGCGGAGGGCAATGCGCTTGCCGGCATCCGGGCTGACGAAAGCGCCGGTCGTTGAACACGCCGCCCAGGTCGCGGTTTCGCTACCCCAGGTGGCACCGCTATCTTTGGAATAAAGGATCGTATAGCCCAGGGTGCTCGGCGTGCGATCGATCACGTTTGCGGTGCCGCAGACGTATTGCAAGCCCTCGGGTACCAGGTCTTGAATCATCAGCGGTGCATAGATGCCACTGGTGGAGAGCGTCAAGCCTGCGGAGGCTTTGTCGCTATTGTTGTAGAACGGCATGAAATAGGTGATTGTACCGGGTTCGGCCACGGTGGTGTTGCCGGTTTTATCCACAATCACTTCCGGCTCGAAGCTCATGAGTGCCGGGACACCTGTGCCATAATCGCCGTTGAATTTCTCATTATCCGAACCGGAGGCCACTTCCTGATAGGGGGAAATTGGCACTGTGCAGGCGCCGCCCAGCGCCAGGAACTCATAGTAGACCAGGCCGCGCACATCGGTATTGTCCGGCGGCAGGTTCGTGAAGTAGAGGTTGTTATTGATGGGCATCACCAGATCAGGGTTGCCGGAACTGCGCGTCACCGTGAGCACGCCAGTCACACCCACCATGCGGAAGCAGGAAGGATCATAGGCGGGGTCGCCGAAGGGTTGAAGCCAGGCGTTATAATCGGGGGCGCCATCGCCGTCGTTATCGAAACCCTGATTTATGTTGCCTAGACGGTACAGGATACCGTTGGTGGTCACTGTTTGACCGGGATAGACGGTGCTGGTATCGGTATTGAACCACTCTCCGGCGGGATTGCCATTGGGCTTGATCTTGTTGGCCATGGCAGAGATTTCGTTGCGCATGGTCATGGTGTGCGAGTCGTTATCGCTGTAGCCGCCGCCGGTTACCCACATGTCGAAGTCGAGGGACAGATCATCATCGGGTTTGACATCCACACCCCAGGTGGGAATCGTGTTGCCGGTGGCATCGTTGATGGCGAGGTGGGGGTACTCGAAGGACCAATACTGGTAGACGCAGGAATTGGCCGGCACCGTGCCCGCAAAACGGGTGGCATCGGTGGTTCCACCCAGGTGGCTGAAAGCATACGTTCCACGATAGGTAAGGCCCGCCACGGTGGGATTGGTGCGTACCGGGTAGCTGCCGGGAGTGTTGTTTGCATAATCGCCGATGTGTGCCGTCACATTTGTGATATCCGTGGCGGTATTATTGCAGATTTTCCCAATAACCGTGGCCACTTTAGGCGCATAAGTTGAAGGTGAAAGTGCGTTTGAGTCCACCACTAGATTGGGCGCCGCGATAATGGTGATGGTTAGCTCGCCCGCCGCCGCTGCCGGTTGCGCGGGGAGCAGGGCGCTCATGCTGCTCAGGGCAAGCATGAGTGCCAGAAAGCCATTGATCAATTGCCGTGTCCGAATTTTTCGAGTCATTTTTCCCTCCTATATTCTCGATGCTGTTAGTGAAATTGCATCACGCATTGGGGCTGCTCTAGCGACCCGTTGCTGGTTGCCTTCGCCCAGGCTATGAATGACTTGCGCTAAATCCGCCAGGCCGTTGGCGGCCGTGCGACGCCCTTTGAGCACGGTGATCTGGCTGTCGTTCAGGTCCAGGATGATTATGGGGAAGCCCTGCCGCAGCAGGGTAAACGCAGTCTCTCCCTGGATCGCCGTCGCTTCGACAAGGATGGCATCTGGCGCCAGCAGTGTGATGCGCGACAGCGCTTCTTCATGCCGCAGGTTCACACGGGTCACGGTCAGTGTAATCTGGTTGCCCAGGCCTTCGATAATTCCCTCGAGATAAAGTGAGTCTCCACAGACCACGATATGCTGCATAGCTACACGCCCCTTAGTTCTAAGAACTCTATTCTGGTTTAATTTTAACCTAATCCGCGGGTGCTGTCACTGTCGTTAAGCGACATAAAACCGACAGTCTTTTGACTGTCGGTGACTGTCGGTTTGGGGAAAATGGCTTGAGGGGCGTGTAAAATACCTATTGCGACCCTAAACCCCGGTTGCGGGCATAGGTAATGGCTTCGCGCCGGCTTTCCAACTGGAGCCGTTCCAGAATTTGACCTACGTGGTAGCGGATGGTGCGCTCGCTGAGGTGTAGCTGCGCGCCGATTTCTTTGTAGGTCAGCCCTTGCGCCAGGCGATCAAGGATGGCGGTTTGTTGGCGGGTGAGTTCGGGAATGGGCAAGGGGGCTTCTTCGGCCGGCGCGGCGCTCTGCTGCGCGAAGGCGGTCAGCACGCGCTGCGCGAGTCCCGGCGCTAATACTGCTTCACCTCGTGCCAGGTCTTGCAGAAGACGGTGGAATTCATCCCCTTGCAGGCTTTTGAGCAGATAGCCGGAGGCGCCCGCCTGGAGCGCAGCAAATAAGGTCTCATCATCCGCCGCCATCGTCAGCATCACGATTTTCACATCCGGCAGTTCGGCTTTGATGCGGCGCGTGGCTTCGATGCCATCGCAGATGGGCATATTGACATCCATGAGAATGATCTCCGGCGCCAGAGCGCGCGCCTGCGCCTGTGCTTCCAGCCCGTTGTGCGCTATGCCGACCACCTGTATCCCGCGTGCTGCCAACAGTGTGCGCAATCCTGCCACGAACAGGTGATGGTCATCCGCGAGCAACACTCGTAGCCCTGGTTTTGGCGTCGCGCCGGTTGCTGGCGCGCTGAGCGCTCGCGGCATCATGATGACCACCCGTGTGCCCTGACCCGGTCGGCTATGGAGGCGTACGCTGCCACCAACCTGGGCGGCGCGTTCCGCCATAATGCCCAGGCCGAAGTGCGGGTCACCTGGGGAGGTTGGTTGCCCTGCAACGCTACTTACTGCAGCCGGCTCAAAGCCTTTCCCGTGATCCTCGACAAGCGCCTGCACTTGCTCAGGGCTGAGACTGAAACTGAGCCGCGCTTCCAGGATGCCGGAGTGTTTCCGCGCGTTTGCCAGCGCCTCCTGGATGATGCGCAGCAATTGCCCCTCTACTTCCGGCGTCAGCGCGTGTGTCAGGTCCTCTTCTGGCAGCTCGAGTTCGACCTGGAAAGCATAGTTATGCTGCAGTTCATCCAGATAATGCTGAAGTGCTTTCAAGAAGGTACTGGGCGCCGCCGACGCGCCTGGCGCTGATTCACCGCGAATGCCGAGGATGTAGCGGCGCAGGTCGCTGTGCGCAGCCTGCGCCGCTTGTACCAGCTGCTTGAGGGCCTCTTTTGCGGGCGCGGTTTTGTCTTGCGCCAGCAGTGTTTGGACCGCCTGCGTCTGCACATTGATGTAGCTCAGCATCTGCCCCAGGTCATCGTGGAGCTCTCGTCCGATGCGCTCGCGCTCTTCCAGCGTGACCAGCTGCCGTTGTTGCGTTAGCAAGCGCTGCTCAGCTTGCTTCAGGTCGGTGATGTCGGTGGTGACGTTCAGCTGTACCCATCGCCCATCAATCCAGTGGATGGCCTCATTGTAGATTTGATACCACTTCCCGCTTTGGGGATCCTGGTACTCCCGGAGGATGGGGGGGGCGGCTTCACCCGTGGGTGTGAGCAGCTGTGGGTTGGTGCAGGATTCACAGGGGCCAACCTGCCCGGTATGAAGTACTTCCCAGCAGTGTTGGCCCTCGACAGCCCCGAAATCCCGGCACAGCTGATGATTGACAAAAAGGAGTTCGTGGGATTCCATATCCGCTACATAGATGGCGGCTTGCAGGCTGTTGAGTACCGCGGCGAAACGTTCTTCGCTTTCGCGTAGCGCCGCCTCGGCTTGCTTTTCGCTCGTGATATCCTGCACATGCACCACATAGTAGAGTGGCGCGCTCTGGGTATCGCGCACCAACGTGCTGGAAGTGAGTCCCCAAATGATATGTCCATCCTGGTGGTAGTATTGCTGCTCGAAAGTCGTGCGATGTGACTTTTCTGCCCGCAGATGTTGCACGAACAGCGGGCTGGCATCCCGGTAAGCGGGGTGAATGAGCGTGTCGAAGGGAAGTGAGAGCATTTCTTCCCGAGTATAGCCGAATATCGCGCATAACTGTGGGTTGACGCGTGTGAAATAGCCTTCCAGATTGAGGAGTCCTATGCCGATGTTGGTGTTCTCAAAAGTCAGTTGCAGCAGTCCTTCGCTTTCACGCAGGGCAATCTCAGCTTTTTTCTGTGCCGTGATGTTTTCTTTGATCGCAAGGTAGTGTGTGATGGCGCCGGTTTCATTCTTCACTGGCGAGATTGTGGCGCGTTCGTAGAAGATGCTGCCATCTTTGCGCTTGTTGATGAATTCTCCAGACCAATCCTCCCCACGTTTGAGCGCCTTCCATAACGCTGTGTATGTCTCCGGTGGTGTCAGCCCGGATTGGAGCAGGCGGGGGTTCTGTCTCAATACCTCTGCGGCGGCATAACCGGTGATGGTGCTGAAAGCAGGATTGACGAACTGGATGTTGCCTTGGAGATCGGTGATGACAATGCTGGCAGCGCTTTGTTCGACCGCGTGGGAGAAGAGGCGCAGCTCAGCCGTACGCGTTGCGATGGTGGCTTCCATCTCGCGGTGGCGCTGTTGCATGGAGCGGACATGCCAGCGCCACAGACCAAGCGCTGCCAATAAGGCGATGCTGGTCAGCATCCACCAGAGGTCTGTGTTGGCAGCGGTGATTTGCACTTCGGGTTGGCTAAACATTGAGGTCTTGCTCCTGCTTGCTGTTATTCTAACCCTATTGTGGCAGTGAGCAAGGGTAGGGGGTATGGGGGGGCGTCTCAAAATGGGGGTTAAGGAGGAGATTGATTTTTGGCGGTGGGGCTTTTCCCCACTGCCAAAAATCAATCAAACAGCGACCTGCTTCGAAATCTCATGCTGCACGCCCATTCAAGAAACAGTCCCCATCGGGAAGTATTTCCGATGGGGACCAGGGCATTGCGATGGGAATTATTTCGCCCTGCGCCGTTGATGCTGTATTATCACTGCCCCCGCGGTTGCCAGCATCAGCAGCAGTACCGCGGGCGCTGCACCGTGAGCGCCATAGTCAGTAATACCTATGGAGGTCACGCCGTTCGTCGTGGCGCTTACAGGACCGTGGAAGGTGCTCGCGCCGTTGACGTCTATGTCTTCCAGGCGGTAGGCGTAGGTGACGCCAGGTGTTACGCCGGTATCGAGCCATTCGTAGCTGGCGCCGAAGGTCGCGCCGGGGTTCTGCGCGGGGATGAGCTCGGTGTTGAGCTTGACCCACGGTCCGGCGAGGGATTCGGCGCGGTAGAGGTTGAAGCCGAGGTTTTGCATCTCGGCGGCGGTCTCCCAGGCGAGGAGGATGGCCTCACCCTGAGGCCCGGCGGCGAAGGAGGCGAGGAAGACGGCGGTGGGGACGGGTGAAGGAGATGTCCCATCCGCGATATCGCCGCCGTCGGTATCGCCGTAGGAACGGTTATCCTGTGCCAGGAGAGTGACGGGCTGTCCATCATATAAGCGTACTCTGTAGGCTACTGGTTGTGCCAATCCTGCGGGCACGACAACATCCACGGTATTGGAGCCATTTATGGCAGCGTCCTGGTGTACCATCTCGGTGTCATCGAAGACGCCGTTGCCATCCCAATCGAACCAGACCCGAAGGTAGCGGCTATCCACAGGCGTGCCCTGGACGTTGACAGTCACGGGGTTGCTCTGACCCGCAACAAATGTACTAAACACGATGCCATCCTGATTGCCCCAGGTTGTACCGAGCTGCAAGGTGCTGCCGGTCAGCTCGCGGTGGCAGGCCATTCCATAGCTGCCGGGGAGGTTGCCGCAGACGGCGCTATAAACGGTGCCAGTGCAAATACGCAAGTACCAGCTGGTGAGCGAGCCTGTGTTGAATTTGGCGCTATCAGTGATCCGTAACGCCCAGGTGCCGGCGCGCTCTTGCTCGTCGAAAGCCGAAAGGGCTTGTTGCGGGCGTTGTGTAGCGC
Source organism: Anaerolineae bacterium (assembly GCA_016931315.1). Taxonomy (GTDB): domain Bacteria; phylum Chloroflexota; class Anaerolineae; order B4-G1; family SLSP01; genus JAAZNO01. The sequence continues at coordinate 26,438 of JAFGFB010000065.1, read as the reverse complement.
CATCCGCTAGCGGGCAGGCTAACGCACTGGCAGCTTCATCATCCAGCGTTTTGCTGAAATTGTCAGCGCTCGTGCACATACTCGGGATCAAAGTCACCTGTGTGCCGTCGGGACCAGCCAGCACAAAACTCAGATCTCCCACATAGGTATGCGTACCAACCAGGTTAACCACATCTAGATCAAGGATTGTGCCGGGATCCGTAATACTCAGGCTGAAGGTTGTTGTACGTGGGCTATTCGCGTTCTGAGCGTCCTGGATCAGGCCAGTCGCGCCAGGTCCATATGAAGGACAGGTCACCGATTCTGTGCGGAAACTCGCGCTATCGTAGTATTCGCCTACGCCGCACGGGTTATCGGCTTGCACACGCCAGTAATACACGGTATCGGCAACCAGGGTGGTGGCGTGGTTGGTTGCAGTCAAGCTGGCGAACTCCTGCAGGTTTTGGGCAAAGTCTGGGCTGGTGGCGATTTGCAGGGTGTAGGTATCGGCGCCGGCAGCGGGTTCCCAACTAAAGGTGACATCCCGTGGAACATTGATGCTGCCACTGGCAGGGGTTAGAAGGTCAGCGACTCCAGGTGCGGCATTGACTACATTCAGTGTGACATCGGTAGCGAATGTGTTACTAGCATCCGCCTGATCTACACCTGTGATGGTCACCGGATATGCACCACTTGCCACGGCACTCAGATTCCCGAATGTGACGGCATTGCTTTCCCAGTCGCCCGCGGGCGTTACCTGAAGCGGATTGTGCACAAACGTTGCCGAGGCTCCCGCTGGATAGCCTGAAGCGCTGAGATTGATCCATCCCTCAAAGTCTTTGCCACCCACGTTCAGGTTGACGACGGTCTGGTTGGTGTTCAAAGAGCAAAGGGTGATCTCGATGGGGGTGGGTTCGATGACAAAAGGACCAGGAGGCGGGCACGTGTTCCATCCATAGCGCTCGCCGCCCAAAGCCAGGGCATCTGCCAGTTGAATCAATCCCCAGCCGGAATGGACATCGTAGCCAGCGCCGTAGGTATACGGGTTGCCCAGCTCATCGTAGCGCGTGCCGGCGAGGTCCTTGGCGCTATCCCGCAGCAGCTGCCGCAGCTGCTTGTTGGTGATGCCGGTTGGCCCACCGCAGGAATCCCATACCCAAGCCACGCCCGAGGCGACTCCTGGTGTCGCCATGGAGGTCCCGCTCATGTAATCATAGCCGCCGGTGCAGGTCGTGCAATCTGAACCATCATACACGATGAGAGTGCTGTTGCTGCCCACACTGGGTAGCAACGCCACTCCATCTTCCTGGCTCAGGCTAATGGCAGGAATGCTGGGTTGCGTGCAGGCTCCGCCGCAAGTAGCTCCGAAATTCCCGGGTATGTTATTGTAGATAGCTACGCCGAGGCCGCCGCTGCTACGCACGAAGTTGATTTTTTCCGCGAATGAAATGTCTCCACGTTGGCAGAGGACGATTTTGCCATTCCAGGCTGCGTTGGCCGCCTTGCATAAACCGCCATCGGCGAGTATGGCTGTGATACCACTCCCAGATGTGTATCCTGCTTCCTCGACATGATAGCCGCTGTACGTGTTGCCGCCGGCGGTGATTTGATAGAGCGGCACGTCGCCATTGAGGTATGGCACCGTGCTGAGCACGCCCTCACCGCCACCAGAAAGCTCCACCACATCCCATTCGACATTATCGGGTGGGCTGCTAGGATCGTAACTTGTCGGTGGGAACTGCGAGAAACTGGCCACGATTTCGCTCTGTTGGAGGGCAGCCACCGAGATGACCGAGTCATAATTGGCGGGATAGCTATTGGTGTTGTCTCCTTCATTGCCAGCTGCCGCAATGCTGATCATGTTGTTATCATCGTAGAGGCTTTGGAAAATGGTATCTTCCGTAGTGGAAGCAGGTCCCCCTAGGCTCATACTGATGGCGTTGGCGCCGTTGTCGCGACACCACTGCGCTGCTGTGCCCAGGTTGGATTGCCCAGTCACCCAAGCCCCGCTGTTGTCGAAGATTTTGACGATCAACAACTGTGCGCCACCCGGCATCACGCCTACAACGCCGTAAGCGTTGTTGACCGCATTCGCGGTGCCGGCGACATGTGTGCCGTGACCGTTGCCATCTTCATACCAGTTCTCGCCCGTGATTTGCGATACGCCATTGGCGACAATTCCCTGAAAGTCATCATGTGCGCGGTAGAAGCCAGTATCAATGATGCAGAATTTGACCCCCGAGCCATCGGGTGCGCCGGGATCAATGACGCCATCGCGGTCCACATCCCACACGTCCCGCGCCTGCACCATATCCACGTTCCAGGGGACCACTTGCGGGTTGGTGGGTGCCATGATCCCTGTAACTGGTGCATCGGTGACGTATTCCATGGGCGCTTGTTCTAGCAACCAGTGTTCGGGCACCGGCTCCATGAATGTCACCTCAGGGCTGTTCATCAACGTTTGGATCTGGCCCTTTGGCAACATTACTACCATTGCCGGCACGAGTTTGGGGTCGAAGACGTGCGTGATCTCTCCGCCCAAGGTGGAGATCTCACTGTGCAGCGCGTTGCGTTGCCCATTGGCGTACCATACATAGTACGGTAACATCTCTGTCTTGTCTTCTTGAGTTTCAGGTGTGCTAATCGGCTGTGCCTGGATGTTGCCGGCAGAGGTGTTAGAGAGTAACGCCAACACTGCTGTCAGCACTAAGAAAACGTGCAAAGTTGAATGCCTTTTCATTTGTAATCTCCTTTCTTAACCTGACCCACGATAATCTATGGCGCCGCTGCTTCGCTGAGATGAATTGGGACAAGTCTTGGGGCAAGAAGTTCTCAGCCTCCTTGATTTTTTACCAAGTTCTTACCTGGTGGTTTTAGTGTACAAGTACCTTTCGTTTTGTGGGTTACAGATTGATTTCAGTTGAGGATCAATCCTCAATCTCCTGCCCTCAAAAGTCACACAAAAATCTGATGCGCCCTTTGTTTTTGATCCCCGGTCCTCCCCTCTGCCAACGCACTTCAGCGCCGTGACCAGCCCAGTGATTCATCCTGAGGGCTAACGCTGCCGCCAATGCTAGTGCTAGCGCCAACCCCGCGAGCGAGCTCCGCGCGCCGAAGGCGACGACGCTCACGGCGGTGACCCCTGCGGCTGTAGCGCTCACGGGTCCGTGGAAGGTGCTCGCGCCGTTCACGTCTATGTCTTCCAGGCGGTAGAAATAGGTGGTATCGAGCGTTACGCCAGTATCGAGCCATTCGTAGCTGGCGCCAAAGGTCGCGCCGGGGTTCTGCGCGGGGATGAGTGTGGGGTTGAGCTTGGTCCACGGTCCGGCGGCGCTCTCCGCGCGGTAGAGGTTGAAGCCGAGGTTCTGCAGCTCCGCGGCGGTCTCCCAGGCGAGGAGGATGCTCTCGCCCTGCGGCGCGGCGGCGAAGGAGGTGAGGAAGACGGCGGTGGGCTGGTTGTCACCCAGGGTGAAGGGCGAGTACGAAGAGACTGTCGCCTGAACCCAATAACCCTCCCCGCTTCCCCCACGTGTGGAATCGGCTACAGTTTCCCATGCCACTCCATTCCAGTGCCAGGGGATGGGAGCTGTGTTGCCGTTTGCTTCTGCGCCGCGATAATAGAATGTCACCTCTGCCGTCTGTGCTGTTCCGGGAGTGACATCGAAACAGCGCAGGATTGTGGAGCCTGAAGCACCCGCGCACGCTTGATTGCCCCAGACGGTGACGGTAGTCGCGCCCATGTTGTCTGCGGTATTGATGTTCACTCCGTAGTATTTATCCGTACTGATGTTGAGGAAGGCAACTGAGGCGCCGTTCACCGTCTTGCTTTCCTGCAGCCCCCCATTGTTGGTGACCGTGTTCACAACCGCGAAGCCGGTACCGATATCCAGCACTGTACCTGCGTTAACCAATAGATCATAGAAGGTTGTCCCGCTACCCGCATAGGCGAATGTCCCCGCGCCATCAAAAACGACTGCTCCACTGTTGTGATTAAACGTTCCGCCACTGTGCGTGAAATTACCGCTGAGTGTCAGAGTGCCTGCCGGCGCTTCGACCGTGCCGGTTTCAAGCGTCAATGCTCCCACTAGCCGGATGTCATCCTGGATTGCCAGGGTGATTGCCTTGTTCAGCGTCACCGACTCCGCATAGGTTTCAGCGTTGGCGCTGAGGTTCTCGACGTAGACGGTTCGCCCCACCGTGGCAGCGTTGATGCCACCCTGGATGGTCGCGAAGCGATTGGTCCCCCAACCCAAGATGCTGGTGGTGTAATCATCGTCCACATACGTATTCACGAAATCCAGCAAGACCAGCACGGGATCGTGGTCCGAGGCGCGGTAAGCATCGGGCGCATAGAGAGTGCTGATTTGGTTGACGGTTTTGTAGTTGGTGTTGTAGTCCAGCACGGTCGGCTCATCGGCGTTGATGTGCCATTCCTGCACATCGGCGACCCAGGGCGCCAGGCTGGTGCTCGCCAGCGCGTGGTCGAGATAACCGGATTGGCCATCAAAGACGTAGGAGTAAGCCCCAGCAGGGATGAAGGTGTTAATCATATCCACGTAGCCGGCGTTCTTGATAATTGTAACGGGGTCCTCCATGGCATAAGCATTGAGGTCGCCGATGATGAGCGCGCCCTTGCTGCCCGTAGCGCCGGGGAGCACCGTGTCCTTGATCCAGGTAGTAATAGCTGTGGCCTGTTGCTTCCGCTGGTCATTGTAACAGCCCTGTCCGTCGTTTTGATCCTGATCTAGGCCGGTTGCGTAATCACACCCTCCTTTAGATTTGAAGTGATTGACGACCACAGTGAACTGCTCTCCGGTCGCGGTTTGCTGAAAGGTCTGCGCCAGCGGCGGGCGGCTGAAGACGGTGTCAGTGTTGGTGACCTCAGTCCCAACAACTGGACTGACACGCGCCGGCTTATAAATCAGCGCCACTTTGATGGCGTCGGTTCCCAAGACCCCTGTATCCACATAGGTATACGTGCCGGCGCCCGCGCTGGCATTCAGGCCATCGACGAGGTCCTTCAAGGCGGCATCGGTGCTATGATTTTCCATCTCCATCAAGCCGATGACATCAGCGTTGAGCTGGAGGATGGCGCTGATGGTTTTGGCTCGCTGGCGGTCGAATTCTGTTTGATTCTCCGCGCCGCGGCTGCCAAAGGTGACGAAATAGTTGAGCACATTGAAGCTGGCAACCCGCACCAGGCTGCTGTCTGAGGACTGAGCTGCTGAGCGGGGGTTTGTACCGGTGAAGTTAATGGCGGTTGTAGGCTCGACCATGTAATTGCTGAAAGCATAATACAGAACGCCGGTAAGGCTGGGAAGCGAGTAACCGGCGCGTAGGGTGTTCCCTGCGGTCAACCCTCCCTGTGGGTAGATGATGGGATCGGGGTTCTGCGCGCCGCTGCCATCGTCGAGCAGGATGCGGCTGCGGTCGTTGAGGTCCTGTAACTGGACGCGGTCGCTATCTGGATCGCTGCTGGGGGGGTAGACGTTGGTGGGCTGGAAGAGACGGTCGTTGACAGAGAGCGAGATCTGCCCGTAGCGCCCCAGCTGGTAGAGCTCGGTGACATAGAGCGTATGGGGGATGTTGATGAGCATACCTTCATAGCGCTCCAAATCGGCGAGGGCGGTTACGGGCAGGCTTACGGAAGCTGGGGTGACGGCGGCGCTGCCTGGGCAGATCACGACGCTATCTACGTTTTTGATCTCGGTCAGGTTGAAGTACTCAACCACATCCCCCTGGACGCGTACGATATCGCCGACATTGACATCCACCGCGCTGTAGTAGACGAAAACTCCCTCCGAGGTCGCCGGATCGCTATCCGCCTGGCTATCTTCCTCTTGCACAAAGAAGCCATCAAGCCCGGTACTCCCCTGGAAATCGCCTACGACGACGCCTTCAATGACGACATCGGTTTGACCACTCAGTGGACTGACATCCGTGTTGCCCTGCAGGGTATGGATAAATGTGGCGCTGTTGCCACAGCCGCTGCCGCTGCTGACGGTAAAACTCCAGTTGTGATTCGCTACCATGGCGTCGGGTGGATCCTCGGCGTCTTGATCCGTGATTTTGGACCCGTCAATGGTGACTGTGCAACTCTCGCCGAGTGTGAAATCGGCATCGGGATCGAGGGTGAAATCCACAGGTCCGCCGCTGACTGCAGCCGTGTGTGCGCTACTGGTACTGCAGGAAATGGCATACCAACCCGCCTCCGTGTTGACGGCTTCGCTGAAGGAGATGAGGATATTGGCGGTGGGGGATACGCTGCTGGCACCGCTGCCCGGGGTGGTGCTGACTACGACCGGGGCAAAATCGGCGCCGCAAGCGGCGGTGTGGCTGCCGAGGCCGGAAAAGGTGTCCGTTGCATAACCATCCCATTCGTATATGGGGTCGAAGGCATCGCTGCCATCGCTATCACCCGCGGAGACCATGACCTTGCGCCCCAAGGTATTGTCGGCGGTGCTGGTGGGGTCAGTGCCCCATTGGGAGCCCGGATCGTTGCCGATTTGCCCAATTACATCCACAATCGTACTGTTATGTTTGAGCACCAGCGCATCATCACCGTTGAAATTGGCGAGCCCTCCATCTACAGCGTCCGCAACTGCCTGAATCGCTTCATCGGCGCTGCTGTGGGCGATGACGAAAACCTCGCCAGGGTTGAGATTGCCTGAAAGTGCGAGCGAATCACCGAGGGTGGTGCTGCCGTTCACATAGAGTTCCACAGAGTAGTCAATCAGGTCCACAACATAGGCGGTGCCGTTGTAGATTTCCAGGGCTTTGTTGTAGCTGGAGCCTTCGATATATTCAGAGAAGAAGAGCTCCGTACATCCCGTCGGCTCGGCAACTGTGGTGAAGGTCCAAATATGATTCGCTGCCATGTTGTCCGGCGTCCCATCTTGATCGGCGACCAGGTCTTTGTCAATCGTGACCGTGCACGTCTCATTGTATGGGAAATTATCATTCGGATCCAGTGCGAACGTCGTCGGACCTCCGGTGACTGCTGCCGTGTGCGTTCCGCTGTTGGCGCAGCTGATCGCGTACCAACCATCGCTCACGGTCACCGCCTCACTGAAGGTCACGTTGATGTTCGCGTCAACCGCGACCCCCGTTGCGCCGTTCGTCGGTGTGGTGGAGGAGACGGTGGGGGCGATGTCGCCGCTACAGGAGTTGATTGGAGAACTGCTATTGCGTGGATTAGGCGTGCCTGTGGCAAAGTCGCTGTTGTTTTGATCTGTGTCGGTACAACCACCTCCTGCTCGAAGAATTGCAGTGGTGTTTGAAGGAGCGGGTGCACGACCGCTGCCTTCGTAACAATTGGCGGTAGTCCCGTAGCCAACGAAATCTACAATGCCGTTGGTAGTTGGGTCGGGGCAGGCTACGGCAGGAAGTGCTGTTTGGTTGCTGACGAGCGCGATTTTCCCAGCTGCTGCACTCATGCTGGTGGTGTCAGTGGCATCAGGAGCGGGTAGTGGGCTTCCTATTGTCCCACCACTGAGTTGAACAAGATAGTATTTTCCCGGGTCGATAGATCCCGTTAGGTCCGTTTTTTGACTGCCCCAACTAGTACCAATTGCAGAAGTGTACTGAATGCTGTAGGTGTTCAAGTCGATAGTAGAAGAGCCAGCATTGAACAGCTCAACGAAATCATGCGTATACGGTGCTCCACTATTGCCACCTCCACCGTATACCTGACTGATGCGTAAAGCATTTGCCAGAATGGTATTGTTTTGTGGTGCAGGCGGCTGAGCGCTGGCGTAGGGAACAAAGCTGAGCAGTAATGTTGCTACGGTTAGCAAAACCAAGAGTTGGCGTCCAATGATTTCACGTTGTTTCTGAGCCATATCTATCTCCTACTGATTGGTAATATAACAATACGTGGACCATCATGTTTGGGTGTGCATGTCCGATCTGTTTCCATTATACCATATTCTAACGAAATAGTGGATCGAATTTGCTGAAAGTAAAGGAAGTCGCGTTTATCTGTGCCTTCGTGGTTGTAGATGAATCTTCAACCAAATACGGGGTGGTGAGAGTGTCTGGGTAGGCTGTCAGAGATTCAGACAGGATTTACAGGATATCGGAATCAGCAAGAAAGTGGAGAATTTTTGCCACGAATCAACACGAATTGGCATGAATTCAATGGTGCCTGCTACCAGGGATCTCGCAACCAGGGAGATTATACAACCAGGTGAAGAGGGGTTCTTTTGATGTCATTGGGCGCGGTGCCGTGGCGCTGAATACAGCGTGTGGCGCCACGCCCAATGACACTTCTTCAAGAAAATCAAAGAGAGTTTTCACTACAAATTGCACAGAGTGATCAGTCAAATTCGTGAAATCTGTGGCTAAGAATCAGCGCTCTCCCTGCGCCGCGCGTGCCAGAATGCCGCCGCCAGTGCCAGCAGCAGCACTGCGGGCGCGCTCCCCTGTGCGCCAAAGCTCGCGAGTGCCACCGCGGTGACCCCCGTGGCTGTAGCGCTCACGGGTCCGTGGAAGGTGCTCGCGCCGTTCACGTCTAGGTCCTCCAGGCGGTAGAAATAGGTGGTATCGGGCGTTACGCCAGTATCGAGCCATTCGTAGCTGGCGCCGAAGGTCGCGCCGGGGTTCTGCGCGGGGATGAGCTCGGCGTTGAGCCTGGTCCACGGTCCGGCGAAGGCCTCGGCGCGGTAGAGGTTGAAGCCGAGGTTTTGTAGCTCCGCGGCGGTCTCCCAGGTGAGGAGGATGCTCTCGCCCTGCGGCGCGGCGGCGAAGGAGGTGAGGAAGACGGCGGTGGGGACGGGGCTGCTGCCATCTTCCACTTCACCGCCCGTAGCGCCGTCGCTGGCGCCAGGATCCGCTGCCAGAATGCCCATCCCGGTCATGCTAGAAGCATCATAGAGGCGCGCGCGGTAGGGAATGGCGGTGGAGATGGTCGCGGGTACTGACACGGTAAGAGCGTTGTTGCCGAGGCTCACGGCTTGATTGATGACACGTTCATTGCTATCGAAGACGCCGTTCTTGTTCCAGTCGAACCAGAGCCGCAGCCAGCGGTCTGCTGATGCATTTTGTACATTGACCGTCACTGCCATAGTCCCTCCGGCCTGGAATGTGCCAAAACTCACACCATCGCTTACATTCCACGCGTTGCCGAGACGTACGGGATTGACGGCATTTTTGATGTGCCAGGTCAATCCGTAACTGTTGGGCAGCGAATTGTAGTTTGTCTCCATCCGTGCGCCGATGTGGATGGCGAAGGCGTCCATGCTGGCGAGGGTCTTGCCGGCAATTTGACCACCGCTGATGGTGATCTTGTCAGTGGTTGGAGTGGTAGTGCCTGCCTCCACGCATTGCCCCGTGGTCGGCAAGAAGTCGTACTTGACAATGTCGCAGTAATCACCATCGGGCATACTCGTGGTGTAGGTTGTTGTGGCGTCGTTTTCTGTGCGGTTGATGGCGGCGAAACCCTTGGCGCCAAGACCCAACGCGATGTGATTGGTGGGTGTTGCGCCGATGTTCTGCCAGGTGACCGCCTCACCCGCGGTCACCCAGCGGAAGCGTACCATGTTGGCGGTGGCGGTGCGGCGGTGCTCGCAGACCCACTTTCCGTTCTCATAGTTGGCGGAGCAATTGGCGGGTATATCCCCAGCTACCTGACCCGTGCCGTACACCGGTCGGGCCTCGGCGCCCAGGCCCACACCCCACGTCGTGCCGCCGTCGTTGCTGCTGGGCGGTCCCATGCTATCGCCAGCGTTGTTCGTGGAGTCGCTCTGCCAGTAGTAGCTCGAGGTCAGTGCGGGGTAGCCATAGGGATACGCCAGGGCGAAGATGTTCGCCAGCACGTGTTCCTGCTCGTCGCGGTGATCCACAATGCACTGACCCGGCGCGAGGCCATGCCCGCGTTGGTTGTCGTGGTTATCCGTGAAGACCTGGGCGAAACGCGAGGCGAGCATGTCGCCGTCATCGAAGCGCCCCTCCAGGTCGCTCAGGCTGCCTGTACAGGCATCGTCGAAGGCCGCGCCGAGCGCGTAGGGATAGGCAAACTCGGTGACATCGCCGTTGGGCGTGTACTCCCAATCGCGCACCCGCTCGCCGGAAGCGTCAATCATCTCCTGGAAGACGTAGAAGTCGCCCGTAAGCCCATCGAAAATCGCGGCGATATCGTGCGCTGCCATGTGCTTAGCACCATCCACGCGGAAGCCCTTGACGCCCGCGTTGATCAGCGCTTGGAGGTAAGCGCGGATTTGGGCTTGCACGTCGGTCTTGCCCGTATCGAGATCGGGCAGCCCGCTAAGCTTGCAGCGCTGCACCTGGTAGCGGTCGCTGTAGTCCGAGATGGTGCAATCCGTGTGGAAATCATCAGCTTGGTATTGCGTCCCGTAGTAGCGGGTGGCAACGGTGGAGTCGTAGGATGTGCCTGCGGTACCTGTGCCCACACCGACAGGCACCTCGATATCCGCCATGTGGTTGATCACCGCATCCACGTAGATATCCACGCCCAGGTCGTTGCAGGCGCTCACCATGCTCTGGAATTCTGCCCAGGTTCCGCTGCGGGAGGTGAAAGCGCTCGTGCTGTGCGTCACGGGTTGGTAGCGCACCCACCAGGGGAAGTCGTTGGCTGTGCTGCCGCCTTGATCCGCCGTGGGCACCAGGTGCTCCTGCGGCGGCGAGACCTGTACGGCGCTGTAACCCTTCTCCGCCAGATACGCGCATTCCTTCTGGATATCAGCCCACCGCCATTCGAAAAGGTGGACGAAGACGCCGCCTTCCGGCGCGGGCCTGGGATCCCCGGATGGAATCACGGTGATTAGCCCGTCGCCCTGGTCGTCGTCGCTGGCGGAGTCTATATTGTATTGATCAACCTTCCATTTCTTGTCTTCACCCGTCTTCTGGCAGTAAGCCGTGAAGCCGTAGGTGCCGGCATCGAGCGCATTGAGCGTAGACTGCGGGATTGTGGCTTTGAACTCATCGTCGTTGCCAATCTGTACGTTCCAGGTCATGACCAGGTCGCTGAAGGATTCGCCGTACTTGCCCCAGTGTAGGGTACAAGCGATGCCGGTTGGCGCACCAGCTGCTTCGGTCACGCCCGCATCGTAGACCCGCACAAAAATGTCAAACCCGGTCGGGACAAAGGCGCCCTGGTTGATCGCATTGGCGACACCACCGCGCGGGTACATCTTGCCAACCCAGTCAATGGTGCTGGGCGGCGTCGGCGGCGTGAGACTCTGTGTTGAGACGAAGACTGCGGTTGTGCGCGCTGGGATGGAGAAGGTGTCGGTGGTATCGTTGAAGGCCGAGGTCTGTACCACGGCATCAGCGTCGGTAGCGTCCGCCTGAATCGGATGCAACGTGAAATCATTCGCACCGCTAATGGTGATGCTCTGGGCCATTGTGTTGGCGTTGAAGAAGACCAGGATGTTCTCCCAATTGCTATCCAGATCGGTTCCTGTCTCGTCCGAGAGCCGCATCACGATTAGCGCGTCCTGAGTGTTACCGGTGTTGTAATGCGTCACACGGGCGTTGATGTCCGCTTCGGTGGTAAGCCGGAAAAGCGGCGATGAGTAACGCAGGCGCAGCACCTCGCGGAAGTGCGCCGCAGCAAAGGCGATATCGGTGGTTGCAGGATCGAGAGCCGTGTTGAGCAGCAACGGGCTCATAATGTCCCAGCGGCTTTCGTTATCCCAAGCGGGCGGCAAGCCACTGCCAAAGTAGTTGGTCGCATAGGTCCAATCCACCCGGTTGAACCAGTCGCCACTATCGTAGCTGTTGCGATCCAGCGACTTGGAGCGGAGCATGTCGGTGCCCATCTGGAAAAACGGCACTCCCTGTGCCAGCCCGACCAGGCTTTGCCCCATATTCTGCGCGCGCACACGGTCGCTGATGCCGGTGCTCACGGGTAATTTGAACACATTCTGGTCAAAGAGCGTCTCGTTATCGTGTTTCTCCACATAGGGCACCGACTCCTGCGGGTCGTCAGTGAATGGCGCGCCTTGCCCGTTCCAGTCCGTGCCGCTACCCCGTAATGATGAGCGCAGTTTATCTGTCGCAATCCACAGGTCGCTTTGATAGCGGTTGGCGTATTCGTAGCCGTTCCAGTCATAGCTTAAGCCATTGAGGAACCCTTGCTGCCGAATGCCGATATCATCCTGGCTGTAGCCCCCGTGTGCTGCATCGCGGATGATGTCGTTGAAGCAGCCGATGCCGGAGCCGGTCATGTTATACTTTTGCGCGTAGCACCAGCCACCGGTACAATCCGTCAATCCCTTCTCCTTAGCCGACCCAAAATCCCAGCCCTCGCCGTAGAGGTAGATCTCATCACCCTCCACGCCGTTGCTGGCAGGGGTCAGTGCCTGCACTGCTGCCTGGAGGTGCTCCATGTTCTGCCGCGTGTGCAGGTTCATCAGGTCGAAGCGGAAGCCATCCACCTTGTAATCCACGGCGAAACGGATGACCGTGTCGACCATTAGTTTCTCCATCATGGCATATTCCATCGCAGTATCCGAGCAGCACGAGGTGTTATACATGACCCCGTTCGTGTCGTAGCGATAGTAATAGCCGGGCACCACCTTATCGAGCACAGATTTGTCATCCTGCCCGCTGGCGGCGGTGTGGTTGTAGACCACGTCCATGACCACGCGCAAGCCGTTTTGGTTCAGCGCCGAAACCATCTCCCGGAATTCCAGAATGCGGGTCACGCCATTCGGGTCCGTGGCGTATGAGCCTTCGGGCACGCCGTAGTGGTGGGGATCGTAGCCCCAGTTGAAGCTGTCAAAGACGCGCTTTTGCCCAACGATATTTTGCTGGTCTTCGCTATTGCGGTCATAGCCAGTGGGTGCGGGCCACACGGTTTGCGTGATGACATCCTCCCTTACTGAGGCGATATCGAAGGTGGGCAGCAGGTGCACGTGTGTCAGTCCCGCAGCTTCCAACGCCAGCAGGTGCGCCATACCATCAGAGAGTATATGGTCATCAGTATCATCCTTGCCGTCGTAGGTGTATGCCATGTACGTTCCACGATCGCCTGCAGATACCGTGCTATCGTTGATACTGAAATCGCGGATGTGCATCTCATAGATGCTGATATCTTCGAAGTTGGCGAGCGCCGGTTTGCTGAGCGTGTCCCAGCCGGTGGGCTCGAGGTCGCTATCCGCCAGATTCACGAACTGCGAGCGTACATCCTCCGTCGCCGTGCCGTCCTGCGAGAGAGCCACGGCGTAGGGGTCGCTGACCAGGTTGTGAACTACGGCATCGGCGCTGGGGACGTAGACCTCCACATCGAGCAGGTAGAAATCGCGATCCCAGTCGGCAATGCCAGTCACGCTCCACACGCCGGAGGCGGCGTCGAGGCTAAGAGCGTGCGAGGTGTACGTGGCAGTGCTCGAATCCTCATACTTGCGGATGCTGACGCTCTTTGCGGTCGGCGCCCATACTTTGAGCGTGGGGACATCCCCGCTGTAAGTCACACCCAAAATGGCGGTTTCAGCTGTGCCGTTGTCCACATATAGGTAGTCCAGCACACTTTGAATTTGCGCGCGGGTCGCGTCCACCCGTGTCCCGCTGCTGTTATAGCTGGCTACCACTACCTGCCCTTGTAGCAAATGCTTCGCGTTATCCACGGAAAGCCCCGTGAGCAGACGGGTCAAGCCTGTGGCGTTGGGGTTCTTGGGATAGCCGCTCACCGTTCCGTTGGCAGTGAGGCTCACGTAGCAGGGGGCGGCGGGGGTGGGAAAGCTGCAGGCGGTGCTCTCGGCAGCGCTTGTCAGCCCGCCATTGGGGTCGTAGAGCAGCTTGTAGCTGGATCCGGCAACGCCGTTCCAGGCGATGGTGTCAACGTCGAGCCAGAGCGTTTTGGTGGCAGTGACGGTGATGGGAGTGGGGGTTCCATCTATGACAGTGTAGGTGAAATATGCGTCATCGACCTCCGACCATGACGTTTGATACTGGCTGGTATCACGACTGCTCGGGTTGCCCGAAATGCGACCCCATGCATCAGCCAGAGATCCATTGCTGATGTAGAAAACGTAGTTCACGACTGTACTCGTCGACATCATAGGAAGATTCACCCGCCAGGTTCGATTGGGTTCAGAATAATTGGAGAAGCTCGCTGTGGACGGCGTGCCGTTGGTCTTGTTGGGTGCGGTTCCATCTGTCGTGTACACAAGATACACGGTCGTGCCTGTGGTGTCGAAGCTGAAATTGACGAACAGATCGGCGGAGTCGGCGTTGCTGATTGTGGAATTGGCTGCAGCCGTGCTTGTGGATGCCTGCCGAAAATTGGGTGACACAGTATAAGGGCTCGGTATGTAACCGACAGCCTCAAGGACAAAATGGCCTGTGCCTGACCACTGAATTTGCGAATTGGGTACATGATTTGCCATTAACACCGGCTTGGTCGCGCCAAGCGCCGCGGAGAGCAGTCCCGCCAATAAGACGAATACCAATACACTATCTAGCCACCGTTCTCTCTTCATCATGAGCCTCCTGTCTGCGTGGAATGCACCTGCCCTATATCTTCTATATCTGCAGCGCCTGGTTTGCTATATCGTTCTGCCCGTGAATTGTGTTCTATCCTTTTCTCTATTTGGTGGAATCCGGATTGAAATCGTCCGTCAAGCCAGTTGCGATAACGTGTGAAATGTGGTAAAGTGAGAAGTAGAATCATGCGTAGCTCTCCGAAATTATAGCATGAATCACGTCTCGCGCTAAGTCTGGGTGAATTATCCCAGGGTCTTATCATTCTTGTCAGGCTCTACCTACTCGCGAGGCTTTTGCATCTAAAGCCGCTGAGAAAAAGAATGTTTTGCGGGGACGGGCGGTAGTCCGTCCCCGCAAAACATCAGAAAAAGAACGGCTTTCGCCGTCTTTTGGGCTTCGGCGCGCTGCCCGCTGGGAGAATGATAAGGCCCCGGAATTATCCTTGCCTGGATTGTGCTGATTGCTCATATCACTTACTTTTTCCTACTTCAATCTTTGGTCGGCGTGTGTACTCCACTCATTTCTATTCGTCGCTACAAAATTGAAGATTTTCTTAAGATTCTGTGATTTATAAGACTTTTGTCTTGCATTTTCTTTCCATGTGTGTACAATATAGCTGATGAGGTGTGACTTGCGAAGCCGTTTTTAGCTTGGGTGTTGGGAGATGAGATCATGAAAGTACAGGGTGGGATCGGACGAGTAATATTGGCAGTGATTCTGGCGGCGTTGCTGGTGGTTGGGAGTGTCCCTGTGGGCGCTTTCAACGCGACGCCGATTGTGATTACGGAATCCGCATCGCTGGTGCCGGCGCCGCTCACATTTGGCGCGTCGTTGCCTGCGCTGAGTGCGCCTCAAACCGCAGATGAGCCAGATTCCGAGGAGGAGACTGTCTCTGCCGCGCGCGTGCTGGCGCAGGATAACCTGGGCATCGAACTTGAATTCGTGGCGCCAGAGCTCGAATGGGTACAGGCGCAGGATACCGAGGGGCTTTGTGAATTGCCTGTCATCAAAGGCTTTGACGAGCTGGGACAGGCAGGCGCTCCGGCGCTGCTGGCGAAGGTGGCTCTTGTGGGCACTCCCGGTGATGCCGAGCTGGAACTACAGATTCTGGACGCAAAACAGGAAATCTTGCCCGGGACCCATCGCATTTGCCCTGTAGCGACCCCGCAACTGGAGTTTGCCTTGGGTGGCGTTCCTGAATATCTCGGCGAGCAACGGATCCCGAATGCCGAACTCTACGCGCTGTCGGGATTCGCGCCCGAGGCTGCGGTCGAGTTGCTTGGGACCAGCATCATTCGCGGGCAACGGGTGGCGGAAATTCGCTATATGCCCCTTCAATATGATTCTTCGACGGGACAGGTGCTCACCACGCAGCGCGTCCGCGTGCGCTTGCAATTTGGCGGGGTGCAGTATCTGGCTCAGATTGCTGCCAATATCGAAATGTCGGAGTCTACTACTGCTATCCCTCGTGATGACGCTTTTGATGCCGTATTGCAGGAGCTCCTGGTGAACTATGAAGCGGCGCGGGCATGGCGTGCTGAGCGGGAGGTAGCGGATCAGCCTGTCGCAGAAACCCGTGGGGTTACCAACCCGCAATTCAAGGTGACCATTCGCGATGCCGGACTGTATCGCATTAACTATACTGATCTGACGGCATTGGATCCTGATTACCCCTGGGAGACCGTTGACCCGCGTAAATTCCACTTGCGTAACCGGGGTGTTGAGGTTGCGCTTCGCGTCGAGGGCGAAGGGGATGGCTCTTTTGATCCCGGAGATTGGATTGTCTTTTATGGTGAGAAGCTGAATTCGAAATATGCTCTGGATAACGTCTACTTTCTTACCTGGGATGATTTCGATGGGCTGCGTATGACCTCCGAGGATGGTACGCCTGGCAGCGGTGTCACGCCGGAGTATTTCAAGACGACCCGGCATCTGGAAGTTGATTATTGGTATCAAACTACTCTATCTAGCGGAGATAATGATCATTGGTATTGGGATCTTGTTCAATGGTCTGGATTAACCACTCGTACTTATTCCATGCAGCTGCAAAACGTGGCTACGACGCAGGTGAGTGCCACAGTACGTGGTTTACTACATGGTTATTCCGCGGACCCAGCGCACCAAGTTCGGGTACTTCTTAACAGTTATCAAGTCTATTCGGCTACTTGGGCTTCGGGTACAGAGTACGCTTTTAGCGTAGATGTGCCTTCCTCGTATGTGCTGGAGGGCGCAAATACCATTGTTCTGAACCGCTGGGGCACCCCGGCGCCCACGGCGGATGTTTATTTCGTCAACTGGCTTGAACTCGACTATACTCGGAACTATACAGTTGCAAACGATAGACTGTTCTTCGATGGGGAGGATCTTGGAGCTTTGAAGTATCGCGTCGATGGCTTCACCAGCGATCTTCTAGAGGTTTACGATATCACCAGCCCGGTGATGCCAGTTCGGATCGTTGGTGCGCAGACTACGCTGGGCAGCAGCGGCTACGTTTTGACTTTTGAGCGCACGATTGCTTCCGAGAGTCATTATCTGGCGTTGGCAACTTCGGAGATTCTGACGCCCAAGCGTCTGGAAAGGGACCAATCTTCCAGATGGTTCAGCCCAGACAATGCTGCTGATTATATCATGATCACCCCCTCCGATTTTGTGACTGCCACGCAGCCTCTGGTGGATTACCATACCTCGATGGGTTTGCGCGTCGAGGTGGTGGACGTCCAGGATATCTACGATGAATTTGGCGGTGGCTGGCTCGATCCGGGTGCTATTCGTGATTTTGTCGCCTATGCTTATGCTTCTTGGGAGGCTCCTGCACCGGCTTATGTGTTGCTGATTGGCGACGGTAACTATGACTTCAAGGATAATCTGGGGCGTGGTGAACGCAATTTTGTGCCGCCTTATTTGGCTGATGTGGACCCCTGGATGGGCGAAACGGCGGCGGATAATCGTTATGTTGCGGTGGACGGCTCAGATATTCAGCCTGACCTGCACCTCGGACGCTTGCCTGTCAAAACTGCGGCGGAAGTCACTACAATGGTGAGCAAAACCCTGGCTTATGCTGCGGATGCCTCGGTAGATGCCTGGAAGGGCCAATTGTTGTTTGTCGCTGATGACCCGGACGGAGGCGGCAATTTTCGCGACTTCTCGGATGCTGTGGCAGACTACTATGTACCCGCGCCCTATGCCAACCAGAAAGTCTACTATAGGATAGTTCCTTATACAAGCGGCAGCATTGCACGCACGGCGATTGTCAACGCTATCAATTCTGGAAAGCTGATGGTGAACTACGTTGGACATTCTGCGTTTCAATACTGGGCCAGTGAGCAGCTCATAAACTTGAGCGCGATCGCCGGCCTTACCAACACACAAGCTTTGCCCTTTATCATGCCCATGACGTGCTATGAGGGTTATTACGTTCGCCCCTCTGGCACAACCGACGCCAGTTCTGTCGGCGAGAGCTTTGTGCGCAAATCCGGCGGCGGGGCGATTGCGAGCTGGTCGCCTACGGGCTTAGGTGTTGCTAATGGACATGATATTATCAATAAGGCCTTCTTCCAAGCGGTGTTTTATGAGGATCTCATCACTTTTGGACCTGCTACCACGCTCAGCAAGTTGGCGCTCACAGGTATGGGACATGATGAGCTCATCGATACCTATGTTCTCTTTGGCGACCCTGCTTTGAAGCTCAATACCCTGCCCGCGGATGTGGCTATTTCTAAGACGGTGACGCACACCACGCCTCTGTATCCCGGTGATTGGCTGACCTATACGCTCGCGTTTACTAACACCGGTCCCGCACGTGCGAATAATGTCGTGATCGGGGATGTGTTTCCTTCGATGTTGTTGACTCCTACCACAAGCTACTCCGGCCCGGCGATTGTTCGTCGCCCAAGCACCCGATTCGTGTGGGATGTGGCTGACCTGACGCCTGGAGCAAGTGGTAGGATCACGGTCGCGGCACGAGTCCCTCTGGATTATGCGGGGATTTTCACTAATACTGCAACGATTACCACGACTGCGCGTGAACTGGCATCCGCTACTGGGAACAACAGTACAGTTCCGGTTGCCGTCGAAGTGATTGCGGCGGATGTGGAAATGTCGAAGATAGGGCCATCCCGAGCGCTACCTGGTGAGACTATCCGGTATGTGTTAACCTATGGCAATGTGGGCACCACCATCGCTACCGGCGTGGTGATCACTGATCTGTTACACTCGCATTTGCTAACTCCTGTGGTGACCTTCGCTGGACCCACAATCACGCCACGCCCGGGGCAGAGCTTTGTGTGGGACGTGGAACCACTGCCACCCGGGGCGCAGGGACGCATTACGATTACTGCAAATGTGGATCTCGATTACCGCGGCACAGTGGAGAATCAGGCGGCAATTTCCACGACTACACCGGAAGCAGAGAAATTCGATAATCTCTCTGCGCTGATCTCAACAGCGGTCCTGATTCCCGATTTGGCTCTTGAGAAAACTGGACCGACAGCAGTATTGCCGGGTATGGATATTACATATGTGGTGAGCTACACCAACCGGGGAAATGCTGCCGCTACCGGCGTGGTTATCACGGATGTGTTGCCGGCGGCGGTGGAATCTGTGACGGTGCTCTCTGCTGGTACGGTGATTACGCCGCGCGTGGGCAGCGCTTATGTCTGGGACGCGGCGGATATCGCTCCTGACTCAGGCGGGGTGATCACGATCACGGGCACGGTCTTGCCGACATTCCGTGGTGATTTGGTGAACACGGCTTCGATTGCCACAGAGCTTCCTGATAATGATCCCGCTAACAATGCTGATACTTTGACAACCTTCGTTTCTATCGCCGATCTCGCCGTGACCAAAACCGGACCTGCGGCGGCCCTGGCTGGAGAACGCATCACCTATACCCTGGCGGTTGCCAACGTTGATAACGCTCTGGCGAGTGGTGTGGTGCTCACCGATACGCTGCCTGCGGATCTGCTGGATGTGACGGTGACTGCGTCTGTGCCGGGAGTCACGGCGCGACCGGGGTCTGCCTATGTCTGGGATGTGCCCGACCTGGCGCCTGGCGCGAGTGTCACGCTCACCGTGGTGGGACGCATATCGCCAACGTATCGCGGAATGCTGGGCAACCAGGCGATGGTGGCAACTGCTTCCCCCGAAGCTTCGACCACCAATAATACCTCCGCGCTTATCGAGACCTTTGTGTCTATGGCGGATGTGATGGTCGAGAAGACAGGTCCTGCTACGGTGCAGGCTGGCGGCATGGTGACCTATACACTTCGATATAGCAATGTGGATAGCGGTGTGGCAACGGGCGTGGTGCTGACTGATGTGCTGCCGTCAGCCCTGGTCAGCGTTACGGTGATACATTCTGGCCCAATGCTCACGCCGCGTCCGGGAACCTCCTTCGCGTGGACTGTAGCTGACCTGGCGCCCGGTGCGGGTGGTGTGGTCACTATCACGGCTTCCGTGCGATCGGATGCTGCTGGCGCCATCGTTAATACAGCCTCAATTGCAGCGGCTGGGGAGCTCAATACCGGGAACAACCATAGTATCCCTGTGAGCACTCAGATTCTCCTGGCGGATGTGACGCTTAACAAGAGCGCGCCTGCCACGGTTGAGTCCGGTGCGCCAGTGACTTACCGGCTGACCTTCACCAACGCTGGCACTACGGTTGCCCACGGGGTGGTCATCACGGATTTGCTGCCTGCGCAGCTGACGGGGGCAAGTTTTACTTCTGCTGGCGCAGGAGTTAGCCAACGCGCCGGGGCGCCATTTGTGTGGGATGTGGTGGATCTCGTGCCTGGCGCCAGTGGCATCATCACCATCACTGCGACGGTAGATGGCGCCTTTACTGGCATGCTTATCAATACCGCAACCATAGCCACTTCCGGCCTGGATGGCAATCCTTCTAATAACAGCGTTCAGGTCAGCACGCAGGTCACGCAACCTGACTACAAAATCTACTTGCCCCTGGTTATTCGCCAGTATCCCTGATAGGAGAGGCTGGCAGCCCGCAGTTCTAGAGTGGGGATTGGGCGCGAGATTTGTTCTTGCGCCCAATTTTCTTGAGATAGCCCTGCTTTGCAATTTGTGACTTTGTGCGGTGTCAGTTTTCTATCCCGTTGGGGCAACCTGCATCCCGTGACGAACGACCTGCTCTGCGGCATTAAAAACCCCGCGAATCTGATGACTCGCGGGGATAGAAGTACAGCTTGCTTTATGGAATGCAGAGCTTGCTGCCGATATAGATGGTGTCGTTCCACAGGTTGTTCGTGCGTTTGATGGCGTCTACCGTGGTCCCATAACGTCGTGCGAGTGAGAAGAGGGTATCGCCGTAGTGAACAATGTGGGTGTAGCGGCAACCGGCGCCAGTCGGAGGTAAGATAGGTGTTCCCACCTGGCGATTCTTTAGCGTGAGCACACTGCAGTTGCCCGTTGCGGACAGCGTGACGACCTGTCGTTGCGGCGTAACCGGCGTCCAGCCTGCTTGCAGTGTCTCGGAAATCACATAGGTGCCCGGTGTCAAGCCGTTGAAGCGCACATGCCCGGTGCCATCGGTCGTACTGGTTTGCAGTGTGCCGCCATACGCCGGCTTGATATGAATTTGCCATCCGGGAAGCCCTACATTATCCCAGGCATCCTTCTTATAGATATCCACGCAGGCAAAGGTAGTGCGGTTTTTGAAGCGCACATGCTCGCAGACGAAGGGTTTGCTGACGATGACATCGAATTCGGCGGGTGTCACCGCTTCCCAACCCTGCTGCGGCACCTCCGAGAGCGTCCAGGTGCCCATGCTGAGCTGGTGGAACTGGAAGAAGCCGTCTTTGTCGGTGACGGTGGTATACTCCTCGCCTGCAGCGTTTCGTGCTTTGATCGTCCATCCGGCAAGGCCCTGATCCAGGTGGTTGATCTTGTAACCGGCTACACAACCGAGCGCTTCATTCTTGAAGGTGATGTTGACGCAGCGCCCTGGTGTATTTAGATTCACAACCGTTTCTGCTGCGCCAACCGTGCGCCAGTTCGCCAGCACCTCTTCTTTGACGCGCCATTCTCCAAGCGCCAGGCCGTCGAAGGTTGCTATGCCAGCGCTGTTGGTCACTTTGCTGATGCTGGCTTGTGTCCCATCGGGGCGCGAGAGTGTAATCTTCCACCCGGCAAGGGGTTTACCGGCGGTATCCACTTTGATGACCTGAATGCAGCCCGTGTGGACCTGTTTGTTGACGAACTGCACGGTTTGGCAGGTACCTGGCACGCGCGGCGCAATCAGGGTTACGCGTTGCTGAATGGCAGAACCCGGGGCAGGCATCCACCCCACGCGTGATTCCTCGGTCACGGTCCAGACGCCGGTGGCCAGATTGGTGAAGCGCAGACGTCCCTGCCCATCGGTCACTCCGTTGACGGTGGCCAGCTTGGATGCGGCAGTGATGCCCCATCCAGGAATGCCTATTGGCTGTGCAAAGCCCATTTTACCATCGGCGTCCAGCTTCACCACTTCCAGGCAAGGTTGGGCTTCCAGCTTCATCCGCACCTCAGCGCAGCCGGCTCCGGTTCCGCTCAAGGTGACTTTGAAGGATGCTGGGGTAAAGGGTTGCCAGCCAGCTGGTACATCCAGTTCTACCAAATAGGTCCCGGCTCCCAATTTTTCGAATTTGAAGGCGCCTTTGGCGTCTATCGTCTTCGTCTGCGCCGCACCGCCTTCGAGGGTGACACGGATGGTCCACCCGGCGCCTTGGGGTTGATGGTAGGTATCAATCACATAGCCGGAGATGCAGGTTCCGCCCTGCCCTACGACCGGCGGGTCTGCCATGGCACCGCCATCTTTGCCTCCCGCGGCAGGTTCCACTGGCGCGGCCTCGGCCGGATAGGCAACCGCGGGCGCTGCATCTCCTTTCACATTTGCGTATGCCGTTAATGGGGCGAACTCCGGTGTTTTTGTGGGAGCTTTTGCAGCGACGAGACTCGTTGCCAACGCCAAAATCGCAACAAGTGCCAGACCAATGAAGAGCCAACGTGATTTCATCTTTACCCTCCTTTTGGAATCAGAGCTGGTGTGTAGAAAGATGCGTGGTCTGCAGAATACATTAAAATCTTATCATGATTTTGTGCCAAGTGCAAGCTTTTTCACTACCGTTCTCAAAAAGTGAGGATTGAACCTGTGCTCTCTTTGCCCGGTATTCTTAGCATGACAACATACCAACCTTTGAAGCACCAAACAACATCTGCGGCGCGCGCCTTCGGCGAATCGCGTAGCATCCAGCGCATTCTGCGGGGCGGCGGCGCGCTTTTCGGTATCGTTTATGGCTTGTGTTTTGCACTGTTCTTGTGGGGGCGCGATGGCTTGTTGCTGGCCCAGAGTGCTGCCGAGTGGCCCTGGTTATCCCTGATTCTTGGATTGCCGACGGCGTTGCTTATCGGAGGTATTGCGGGCTGGGTGGCGACACTCAGTTCTTCGGCGGCATGGAGTGTCGTAGTTTGGGTTTTTGCCAATGCTGCGCTGGGTTGGCTCGCGGGGCATCTTCCTTGTGAGGGCGTCAGTTTCGCCATCGGGTTTCTGGATCCTCGTGTTTCCGGTTTAGAGCTCATCCCCTTCACCCCTTATCACGAGACTGCTTTATGGGTGGTGATAGGTGGGTTGGCGCTGATTGGGCTTGCTCTGGGATTGGCGCAGCCTTATGCGATAGAAGCATTCTGGGATCGCTTAGGTTCGGAAGCCCGCGCCAAATCCCGTGGCTTGCGCCTGTTTCTGAATTTCAAAGTGTTGCCTTTAGTGCTATGGGGGGCGCCACTGGCTTTGATCTCCGCAGTGGTTGCAATCTTGATGTTCAGCAGCTACCGTATCGCACCGCCGCGGCAGGTGCATCATCTAATTCAGACGACCCTTGCTGGCGGCGAGGCTCGAGTACAGGCTGAGGGCTTGAATCAGTACGCGGCACAACGCTATGGAGCGCGCTTCACGCCGGTTTATGTGCAGCATTTCAATCACCCCTACCGTGCCACTGATACGGTGCATACGATCTATGTGGATACGGCTTTTGACAATGGTTTTGTGATGCGTTGTTGTGTGGTTAGCGGCACGCTATCTTCTTGCGATGATGTTTCTGCACTCTATCCGGTGTGGATGGAGAGTTTGGTTGCAGGTGGAAGAGCTGGGACGCAACCCTGGAAAGAGTTGCCGCAGGAACTGCGAGTGGGAGCGGAGGTGGAGGCGATACTGGCACAGGGCAAGGATGCGTTAGCTGGTGATTTCTCCGTGCATCGCGCGGTGCAGCATGGTGGGGTGTTGTGGTTGGAGGCGCGTTTCACTTCTGGTGCGGCCCTGACTTGCCGGTTCAGGGGGCTTTATCCCGTCATGGTCGAAGCCTGTGAGGTGACCCGACCCTAATGCGGGGTGGGGGTGCAAAATCCTTCTGAGGCAGAGTTTTACTACCCCAAACGAAGCCTCCTCGCCGCTTGCGGCGAGGAGGCTTTTTTGATGTGAGGAAAGGCTTTGCTCGAGGAAGGCTTTAGCGCGAACCCTGCAAGCGCGGGTCGAGCACATCGCGCAAGGCGTCGCCCACCAGATTCCACGAGAGGACAAATAGCACAAGCGTCACGCCGGGGAAGATGATGATGTACCAGTATTCAGCCAGCTGTGTCATCCAGTCGCGGGCGAAAGAGAGCAACTGTCCCCAATCGGCGAAACCCACTTCCGCACCGATACCGAGGAAACTCAGGCCGGCGAAGGTGATAGCATAGCTGCCGATACGCATTGAAGCGAGCACCAGGGTGGGGAAAATTGCGTTGGGCAGAATATGGCGGAACAGAATTCGGCTATCGCGGACTCCGACAACGCGCGCTGCCAGGACGTATTCCCGCTCGCGTAGCGATAGGATATCACTGCGCAACAGGCGCGCAAAACCCATCCAGCTGAACACAATCAACGCAATCATGGGGGCGAGCAAGCCCTTGCCCAGGCGCGGCGTCAGTACCGCCGATAGCGTCATGGCTGTGAGCAGGAAGGGGAAGGCCTGGAACAGGTCTGTGATGCGCATCAGGACCATATCTATCGCGCCGCCGTAATACGCCGAAACTGCGCCAACGGTCACCCCAATGAGTATCCCCGCCAGGGTGATGGTCAGGCCGGCAAACAGCGCCGTGCGGGTCCCCCAAATCACGCCATAATAGATATCCCATTGTCCGCTAGCGGTACCCATCAAGTGCACCCATTGGTCCTTGCCGGTTACAGCTTTCCACCAGAACGGCAGCGGCGGTTGGCGTGTTTTCCACTCGGTGCCGGGTTCCTTGGGTACAGCGCCATAGCCATCGCGGGGGATGTTGTAGGGATCGTCCTTTGAGACTGGCGGCGCCAAAACCGGGGCGGCAGCGGCGACGAAGAGGAACATCCCCAACAAAATCAACCCGATGACGGAGACCGGGTTGGTCGCCAAGCCTTTGAGTGTGCGGTAAGCATCGTGCCCTACCAGGTGCTCGAGCCAGTTGACGGGACGATTGATGGCGAGAACGGTGGTCTCAGCAGGTTGTTCTTGTGCTGTCATGGTTTTCTTCTCCTTGCACCCTTAGTCCAACCGGACTCGCGGATCAATATAGGCGTATAATACATCTACCACCACGTTGGCAAGCACCAGGATCAGCCCGTTAAATAACACAAAGGCGAGCACTGTGATGACATCCAGCTGCGAAGCTGCTCTGGCGGCAGATTGGCCCATGCCGGGGTAATTGAAGACGGTTTCGATGATGACGACACCGCTCAGCAGACCGACCACCGTGTTGCCGCCCAGCGTGACCACGGGCATCAGCGCATTGGGCAGGGCGTGTTTGTTGATGACGGTGCGCTCGGCAAGACCCTTGGCGCGAGCGGTTGTGATGTAGTCCTGGCGCAGTGTTTCCAGCATAGAAGAGCGCGTCACCCGTAGCGTCAGCGCCCACCACAGATAAGCGAGCGAGATGACGGGCAGCACCATGTGGCGCAACGAATCGAAGAAGATGTCAAAGCGCAGGTTGAGCAGCGCGTCAATGCTGATCAGCTTTGTGTAGTTATGGAATTCCGGCGATGTAATAATCTGATTCGCCCAGTCGGAGATGCGTCCCGGTGGGAACCACCCCGTCCCGGCGTAGAAGGCCATGAGCAAGAGCAGCCCAAAGACAAAGTCGGGGAAAGACCACCCGATGATACCGAAAATTCGCACGATATGGTCAAGGGGTTTGTTATGTTTGACCGCACCGACTACTCCCAGGAAGATACCGCCGGCGATCACGGGGATTACTGCGTACAGCGCCAGTTCAAGGCTGGCAGGGAAGCGCCGGGCCAGCAATTCGCCTACAGGCTGTGAGGCGGTACGCGAATAGCCGAAATCGCCGCGCACAATACCGCCAGTTTTCTCCACCGTCGTCACCCCGTTTTCGGTTGTGGTCACGGTCGTGCCAAAGAGCCAGCGCCAGTACTGTTTGTACCAGGGATCGTCCAGCCCATATTTCTTGATGATGCCCTCCAGCACACGATCGTTCCGCGGAACGTCACGCACATAGAGCGCGGTGCGTTCCACCGGGGTCAGCGCCATCAGCATCAAGAAGATTAGAATGGTCACGCCGATGAGTAGCAAGGGTACCGCAATGAGGCGGCGGATAATGTAATTGATCATGCCTTTCCTCCTGGGATGCAGGAGAGAGCCACAGGCTCTCTCCTGCATAGTTAGCAGCGATTTACTGCTTGGTCAGAGTGTAGTAGCGAGAATCCCAGCCGTAGATGGGGTTGTAGTAGTAACCACCCATCCAGCGTTGCCAGTAGCTGCGAACCGTGGCGACTGCGCCGCGGATAGCGATAGCATTCTCGTAGTCAACCTGGGTGATGTTCTTGTAGATCTCGGCGCGCTTGGCGTCGTCGGTCTCAGCCACACCCGCCATCACCATCTCGTTGAACATATCCCACATTTCATCGGGCAGGTTCTGGCGTCCAGCATATGTGCCGATCAGGAAGGGCTGCGCCCAGTTGTGCGGGTCGTGCAGATCCTCGATCCAGCCGCTGA
>JAFGFB010000064.1 GCA_016931315.1 Anaerolineae bacterium | reverse complement strand
GCATTCGTCCGGGGTTGACGAAGCGACCACTTTGCACTGCGAGCCTCACAGGGGGCGCAGAAGCCTCCTGACCTGCTACGAATGCCCATACCTTTCTCGAACTTGACTATTGCCACTCGCACACTATAATGATTGTATCTTTATGTTGTAGATGCCTTAAATATTGTTTGAATCCTCTAACCTGGCTTGTCTGATCTTGCGTGCCGGAGGTTTCAACGAATTCTGATGCTCGTGTGCTCCTCAAAGCCCCGACCCTGTCCCTGGCGCCGGTCCTCTCAGGTCCTTTCGTGTAAGCGCGGATCGGTTGCGGGGTGCCCCCATACCGCGATTGCCGGCGAGGGAGTGTGCCATTGATAACCTGGCGACCTCTGTGGTGAATCTCGCATGAAGAAACTCGAAGTCCTGTGTGCCAATCTCGCGTTTTTGGTCGCTGGGATTCTCTGGGTCTGTGGTGGCTATTTAGCGGCTGGAATAGTTTTTCTACTGGCAGGTATTTGGACTGTGAGGTATAGGTGGAATGAGACGCATGACACACTATACACGGTTGGGTATGGAATCCTGTATGTGTTTTTCTTGCTGTATGTAACATGGTGGGCTCCTCAAGAAATACTCCCGATAGGTTGGATTTCCCTTGCGGCAGTAGGCTTGATTGCGTTACAGATATACAAAGAGACTAAAGATTGAATGGAGCGCACCCGCACGGCAAGAGCACAATGCTGATACACCGAACCGCGCTTTAAGGCGATAGCATTCCCGTCGAAACTCCTGATGGTAGTTTTGGTGGCGCTGATTCTCACGCTAAGGGCGCGTAAATCTATAAGTTCCCGTTTTCACTGGAAAAACACGGCAAGATTCGGGAAGTTATACTTTTATCGACCCTAAGTCTTCATTGGATAGGAAGGCTGTTGGGCAAGCCGCTCGTGCCGCCTCAACAGCACTAAATGGGTAGAAAGGCCAGGGCGATTCATCCATGGAAAAGCGCAGTAGTCTGTCAATGGTGATTTATCTGTGTCTATGGTTGCAGTGGAGGTTACTGGCTCTCAGCGTATATGATGTGAGTGGTGAGACAACAGGCGAAGACATTCGCGGCATCTTGCGAATTGGGTTTGCCATAGCCTTAGGGGTGGTCATGCTAACGCTCCTCAGGCCGCAAATCCGCGATAGATTTGAGTTACAATTGCCATGGAAAATTGGCGCGGCACCACTGTTTCGGATCATCTGCCTTGGTGGTATTCTGTATGAAGGTGTGTGCGTTGCGATAACCATCAATGTGCTGCTCTCTGAATGTGAATCGTTGCTGACACCTTGCTTCTGGCAAAGTCGTGACCTTTGGTTACTGCTTGGTTCTCTCGGAGGGGTGATGATTTTTGCTTGCGGCTTGCTTAGTACCTATTGGGGTGAGCGCAACCCTGGGAACACTCATCAGCAGGGTGTGTCAAAACATGTATCTGGTAGATAAGGAACCAGCGTCTTGACCTATCTCCACCTATGAAACTATATCGAAATATGAAACCGCTACCGAAGATTGTTTTCTGCGTGGTTTTGCTGGTTAGTCTTGTGGGAAATCTTTTGATCGCCACGGACAAACGAGAGATCATCTCGGGTTATGCAAGTATAGCCTTATTGGGTGTTCTATTATTCCTTGTGCAAAAAGCCAGAGAAAAATGCTTTGCAAAACCATGGCAGTATCACCTCGCACGCTTCTTCAGCATCTATCTGCCTTTCTCTCTTTTCTTGGGATGGTTACCTCGTCTTGGAGGCGCCTCATTAGGCGTGAGGTTGATCATCAGTGCAATCCTCTCGGCGATGTCATTTGCCGGGATCATCTTTCAGGAAAGCCTCTGGCGCAATTGTGATAACTGACCTGATCCCACTGCTTGGATTCTGGCGGCGCATTTCATCACTCCCGACCTGCCACAGCCGCTTAGCCTGGGGCTTCTTTCATCATCAGCACGTTCTGGGGGATATTGATATCGGTGAGCGCGTTTTCTGGGGGCATCTCAGTGATTGACATCGAGCATCTATTAGCGATCAGGTTGCCGCTGTTCATCTTTGGCATTTTCTGGAAGGCCGGGTTATATTAAGATGACTCTTGATGAGCGAGGGTACTCTATGCCAATTGCGTCAGATAAGCAGCGCATACCCCTGTGGCGTTGGCTCTGGTTGATTTTTGTGCTGATCTTCACTTATGCTGGTTATTCTATGGTGTTTGACAGTCGCAATCCGGTGCAGTGGTTGGTGTCCATCTCACTGTTATTCAAGCAGCAATTATGGGCACCTCAACTGGCCAGCGGTTTGATCGCCGGTTATCTTCATTTCAGAGGTCTTTTGTGGGCTTGGCGCATGGTTTCTCCACGAGAGCAAACACCTCTGCGTTTCTTTGGCGGGCTATTGGGAGGACTTATTCTTGGCATGCTGTTAAATTTCGTGCATGATGAGGCTGCGTCTTTCCATGAACACCTGCTAGCGGGTGGAACGATTTCCCCGGGCATTTTGGCGGTTGTGTGGTATTTGACGCTGATCACCAGCGTAACTTGTAAAACAGCCAATGCCCACATTCGCCTGTTGTCTCTGTCTCGTGAGGAAACTGTATCAAACGAAACAGATTATCAGGTGAACAAATAGAGGTAACTCCGATGAGCAAGAAGCACTACTACGGCACATTGGCGATGATCACAGCTGTGTTTCTGCTGTTGTTTCTCCTCGTGAGCTGTGTGGATAAGGCAGAGCCAGAGCCTGTCCCCATATCTTTCGAGGAACTATGCCTGCTCAGCCCGGAGAACCTCGCGACTATGAAGGGTGATGCAGTGCCAGAGTGGGTCGAAAGCAATTTCGGGGCGCCTCCCAGCATTTCGACCGGCGATAATGATTCAGTTGTGGTTGTTTTCAGCGGATCGTCCGCTCGGCTTGGTGATTTTGTGGGCAATATCCTGGTCCGCGAGGGGCGGATCAACGAGGTCAGCTTGCACGACATTCAAACCGGACCGCATTTCGATGAAGTTGTCATGGGTCTTGGTGACCCGACCTCAGTGAATCACTATTGCGCCATGCCGCACGAGCCGCAATGGGTCACTATTGGCTTGGATTATCCTGCCGTTGGAGTTTCCGTTTATGCATCGGAAAGTCACTCACGTGGATCTTTGGCCTTTGAAGGTGGGCTGGGGATCGTGCTTAACGAAGAGTCGCAGGTGACGCTGATTCAGTGTTATCCACCCGCACCGACCATGGAGGAAATCATCAACCGGGATTCCAGTTTGACGCCAACAGGAAGAAGATTGCAGCTGGAGAATCGGGCGTCCTGGACCGGATTCGGTTCGATAGTGCGCCTGACCGAACCCTAGTGACCTCCGGGGTGAACGCAAAGGTGGAACCAGATGAACATTCTCGCGTCGATTGGCAGCTACCGCAAACAGGGCAACACCGCGCGCAGCGTGGAGCTGATTGCCGCGCGCATGCAGGCATTGGCGGCGCAGCACACCATACCCCTGGAATTCGAGACGCTCTTCCTGAGTGACCTGGAACTTCACCCTTGCCGCGGTTGCCGCGCCTGCTTTTATCACGGCGAAGCTGCCTGCCCCCTCCACGATGCTGTGCCGCGCCTTCGGGCAAAGATGGAGGCAGCTGACGCTCTGCTCCTCGCCAGCCCCGTTTATGTGGATGACGTCAGCGGTCTGATCAAAATCTGGATAGACCGCCTTGCCTATCTCTGTCATCGCCCGGCGTTGGCTGGTAAAGCCGCCTATCTGCTGGCGACCGTGGGCGGCAGCGGCACCCGGCATGCGCTGCGCACCATGAGCGCGGGCTTGCTCACCTGGGGCTATCATCTGGTGGGGCAGACCGGAGTGAAAATGGGCGCGCTGGCAACCGCGGAAGACCTGCCCCGCTACCAACCGGAAGCCGAGCGGGTGGCGCAGCGACTGTTTCGCGCCGTGGCTCAACAACAGGCGCTGCAGCCCTCATTCTACTCCTTGCTGGCTTTCCGGGTGCAGCAATTAGCCTGGCAGCACGAGTCGCCGGGATCGGTGGATACCACCTACTGGGAGGCGCAGGGTTGGTGAGCTCCCCGCTGCACCTTCTACCTCCCGCACCGGGCTAGCCCGGTCAAGGTGGCTCTGGCGCGGGCGCTGGGCGCGCGGCGCTCTATCCTTTCGTGATGTGAGGCGCCGGTCGTAGCCGCGATTTCGAATCGCGCTTCGCCCAGACGCGAAAGCGCTTTCGGTGCGGCGGTGCGGCTATTCTTCGCCACAGTGCACACTGGAAAAATCCAGTCTCTCTTCGGGCCAATTTCCAAACCAGAAACCATTGATCCACCATTGCTTGTCTGCCCATTCGATTCTAACCGTTAGCGCCAGCTCTTGACCGTCCACAAACGTGGCTGTTCCGTGAATATTAGAAATCCCCTGTATCTCGGTCAATTCCCAGCTTATGGGTTGCGCATCAGGTTGATCCAGGTCACTTGGGTTGATACAACGCTGCATCCGCGGTGTGAGCACCGTCATGGCAGCAGCGTAGTTTTTCTCCTGCAGGTCGGTCATAAACTCATCCACCGTGGTGAATGCTTCCGCTTTGACCCATGGAAGACGGGGCCATTCATCAACAATCTCGTTCACTGTGCTAAACGTCATCAGTGCGATGATGATCGTAATACCTATCTTTTGCCACAGTTTCCAACCCTTCCACTGCTTCTTTATCCAGAAAAGGTACCAGACGACAATAACAACCTGTGTAAGGACGCCGAAAAGGGCATCTAATCCCAGGTCTTTAGCAGGTTGGCTATCGAACGCGATAAGCACGCCGATAACGACGATACAATACAACACAATGCGGGATATCGTTCTGAGGTTGTCTTTGTTTTTCATGGTAGGCTTGCTCCTGCACAAGGTATCATACTATATCCGGCATATTTTTGCAAACATTGCCCAGCTGCAAAACTGATTTTTGACGTTTGGCTGGTTTTCCTTATACTAAGAACCGGCAAAAACCCTTCTCCTTGAGCGAGGTCATGATGCAGAAACGATTGCGAGCCGTGTTATTGGGGGCAGTCCTGGCGGGTTTCATCGCCGGTTGGGGTTGCGCGGAGGGCGCTGTGACTGCGCCCCTGCCGCCCGAGACGCATTGGGCGCTGGCGCCCGGTGGGGCTGCGTCCGAGTGGCAGGTTTACCTTACCGGCAGTGACATCAGCGGCTTAGCCCTCGATGGTGACGTGTTGTGGGCGGCTTCTAACGGCGGTCTGCTGCGTTGGGAGCGTGCTACGGGTAGCGTCGTGCAATATCTCGCGCCGGCTTTCCCCTTGCCCGGCAATAGCCTCAGCCAGGTCTTGTTGCACGCGGGGCAGCTCTATATCAGCGGCAAGGGTGGGGTGGCGATTTTCGACCGCCAGGAGCAATGGACGTTGTATACCGAAGCGGATATCGGCATGCCCATTGGCTATCACGCCCCCATAGCGATGGTGGAAGAGTCGCTGTGGGTCGTGGGGGAGAACGGTTTGGCGGTCCTGTTCCCCGATGGGCATTGGGAAACCACACTCTACGGCCAGGACACCCTGCCGGACTACCCCATTAGCCGAATCTGGTTGCAGGATTCGAAGGTCATGATTGTGGTGGCTTTGGGTCCTACCGTTGATGACGAGCGCCGTATCTTTCGTTTGAACGATGGCGTCTGGCAGGCAGTGGATGACCTGAGTTTGCAGTATCTGCAAACGCCCGCCGGCGTATTATGGAAGGCGGGGCATGGCGAGCTGCGCAAAAGCACGGATGGGGGGCTGACGTGGACTACCGTGCTGGCGGGAGGTTCGGTTTTTCCGCTCCTGGTGGATGCTGAAGGGCGCCTCTTTGTGGCTGACGATGATACTATCCTGGTCCTGGAAAACGATGTCATCGTGGAATCCTACGATTTCACCGCTGCGGGACCAGAGTTGAATTTCATCAACATCCTTCAGTGGGATGCGTCTGGGCGTCTATGGATTGCGACCGATGGTCGCGGGCTGACGCTTTTCGATGGTGAGAACTGGCTCAACTGGCAGGATGGCAACGCCGGCATGCGTGAAGATTGTATCCGTGGCATGGCGCTGGGCGATGGGCAACTCTATGCCGGGACTCATAGCAGCGCCGGCACCGGCGGCGTGAATGTCCTGGATCTGGCTACCCTGACCTGGACGAATCTTTGGCCCGGCGAGAGCGAGTTAAGCGGCGGCGGCGTGGATGGCATCGCCGTGGATGGGCAAGGGCGCGTCTATTTCCCGACCGCAGCGGGCGTTCTGGATATCTACGACCACGGGTCCTGGGAACACCACGTCATTCCGGCATTGCCGTCTAGCCATATCTTCGGTTTCAGCGAGGCAGTTCTGGATCCTTACGGGATCTATTGGGTGGGCATTGATGGCTTTGGTTTGTACCGTTACGATGGGCAGAATTGGACCTGGTTTGACCTGCCGGGCGACGTCACGGCGCTGGCGCTCGATTCCGTAAATCGGTTATGGGTGGGTACGACGGCGGGCTTGCTGGTGCGGGATGTGGACCACCGGTGGTTCACTTATGGCGCGGATGTGCTCCCTGCCGAAACGCCGTGGCTCACGGATATCGCCCTGGATGCCGCGGGGCGCGCCTGGATGATCACGCGGCAGGATTTGCTGGTTTTCAATGGGCAGGAATGGCGTGCTCCCTTCTCACCTGAGGTGGTGGGCGCTTCGATGTGGGGGGATGCCTTGGCGCTGGATGCCGCGGGGCACGTGTGGGTGGCGACGGATTGGGGGCTTGCGGAGTATCGGGGCGCGCTTGACCTGGCGGGGTTTGCCGGCTTGGAATCGGCCACCTGGGTGCAAGACGAAGCCGAGATCGCCCAAGAATTGGATGAAAACTCGGTCAGTCCTTTCGAATCGCCGTATCCGCTCCCCGCGCCCACGTCACCGACCGCTTCGGTGGTGGTGTTGGTTTTGGGCATGCTTTGTGGCGGCTGCGGTTGTACCGCGGTGGGCATTATCCTCGTCGTCATGCTGGTCCAGGTCTGGCGCAAGCCAACACCTGCCGCCGAAAACTGAAGCAGTTTCATTGATTTTTGGCGACGGGGCAAAGCCCCGTTGCCAAAAATCACCTTTTTCTGCAGGAGTGATTTTCGTGAACGGGGCTGCGCCCCCGTTCACGAAAGTCACAAAAAGAACTACCCTCTGCGCCTCTCTTCGCAAGCGTGATTTTTGCGGGCGCAGCCCGCAAAAATCACAAAAATCCCCTATTGCTCCTGGCCTTTAGGCCAAACTCAGTTGGCAAAACCAGTCAAATGCGATAGCCCTATACCCTCGGTTTCCAGCAGTTCCAAATACGGCAGTTTCATAGGGATGATATCCCCCTGGAACTGCTGCAACCGGCATGATGCGTTTCCTCGCTGACGAGAACTTTCCCGGAATTGCTGTCGCCGCATTGCGCGCTCAGAGGTCTTCGTGGCTCCCCCGTAGTCGTAATTTCAAATCGCGCTTGTGGGGTGCGCCCTTGGAACGCTCCCGGAGCGGTCGGCGTTTACAAAATCTACAAGTCGGGCTATAATTTAGTCAGGCGCACTTGATAGCTAAAGAATGGTATCGGCGCTGAACCATGGAGATGTACGATGAGTATAAGCACGACCACAGTTTTGGAAACCAGCGCGCGTCGGCTATTTCCCAATCAAAGCCTGGATGAGGTGCTAACTGAGCTGCTCCTGGAGCGGGCACAGAAGAACCTGCTCAAGTATCAAGTTATGGCGCGGCAGTTCGCCGCCAAATACGAACAGGACTTTGAGGCTTTCCGGCAACGGGTCTTGGGCTCGGACCCGGATTTTGAAGTCGAGCAAGATTACTACGATTGGGAAATGGCCGTCACCGGCATGGCAGACATGAAACAAGAGATTGAGCGCCTGAGAAGGCTAGATCAGCAGTTATGAATGTTGCTGATTTGATCCGCGCTTTGCCCCAGGAGATCTCGAGCCGTCCGTACATCAACCGTTTGGACGTGCTCGATCAGAGTGTATCGCTGTTCAAAGCCCGTCTGTACATTTCTCCAGATTTGTTTGTCCAGATTTACCGTAACGATAGATTCGATACCACCAATATGGTATTGATCTACAATGGACAACGGCTTTACGCGCGGGATCAACTAGAAGGTATTTGGCACCGGCACACTGCAACTGCGCCACAGGACCATGATCACAGCGCCGAGGGTCGGCGCCCTATCAGTCTTTCCGAATTCCTGGACGAAGTGGAAGCTGTATTGAGCGAGGCTGGCTTGCCCTGAAAGTCCTCCCCCGTAGCCGCGATTTCAAATCGCGCTCTTGAGGGTTACTGTGGCGCGCGTCTCTCATCTCCCCCGTTAGCAGCCTTTCCCCGCGCTCCGATTTCTTCCCCCATCTGGCGCTGCACGCGCCTGCGGCGCGCCGCGAGCGATACCGCCAATCCCAGCGGGATGGCGCAGAAGATGCCATAAGCCGCCCATAGATAAAGGTTGGTCGTCATGCGCCCTCCTGCGCCGCGCGCAACGCCGCGAGCGCATCGCGCTCGCGCTCCAGCTGCATCCGCGCGCGCAGCAGCGCCGCGTAGAGCACGGTGAACGCGGCGAGAGAGACCAGCAGCGTCGTCAGCATCGGCGGGGTGATCGCCATCTCACCGCCGGAAAGAAGCTGCGGGTGGATGGTGCGCCACCAGCGGATGGCGAACCACGATAGCGGTACCGTCACAAAGGCCACGATGCCGTAGACCGCGGCAAAGCGCGCGCCGCGCTCCGGAGCATCCAGCGCCCCTCGCAACATACTATAAGCCACATAGAGCACCCATTGCACCGCGGAGATGGTCAGGCGCGGCTCCCAAATCCAATACGCGCCCCAGGCGGGCTTCGCCCACAACATGCCCGTCAACAGGGTCATGGTGATGAAGGCCAGCCCGACCTCTGCCGAGGCCAGCGCCAGAATATCCCAGGTGCGCGCGCCCCGCAGCAGATAGGCGACGCTGCCGCAAAAGGTGACGAAGAAACCGAAGAATCCCACCCAAGCTGAAGCCACATGGAAGTAAAAGATGCGCTGCACGTCGCCCATGGTTGCCTCGCGCGGCGCATAGAAAAAGACCATCCCCAGCGCTGCCAGGAACAGCAGCACACTCAGCGCCGGCAGAGCCCAACCGGTTATTTTATCGCGCATATCCCGCCATCCGTCATTAACCTATTCTTCGACCACATAGCCAAAGGTCAGCAGCGCCACCGCTACCGCCACCAGGTTGTAGACCACCAATAACCGCAGCCAGTCGCCGCCTGCCGCGGCGCCCAAGCCCTGCATCAGCCCGCCGGTCGCCTGCACGGCGGCAATCAGCAGCGGGATGAGCAGCGGCAGCAGCAGCACCGGCAACAGCACCTCCCGCGCGCGCGTGTTGACCGCAATCGCTGCGAGCAGCGTGCCCACCACCGCGTAGCCCCCGGTGCCCAGCAACAACACGGGCAGCATCCCAGCCTCCCACAGCACCAGATTGAACAGCACCGCGCTCAGCAGCCAGAGCACCAGCGCCACCACGAGCATGAGGAGCCAATTCCCCAGCGCTTTGCCGGCAAAGATCGCCGTGCGCTCCACCGGGGTGAGCAGCATCCCTTCTAGCCCGCCCGTGCCCTGCTCGCGCGCCAGTGAGCGGCTCAGGCCCAGCGTCCCCGCAAAGGCCAGCGTGGTCCAGAGCACACCCGGGACCGCCGCCCCCGCGGCATGCCCCTGCATATTGAGCGCAAAGCTGAAAATCAGCAGCGCCAGCACGGCAAAGACGCCCATCGCGCTCAGTAACTCGCGCGTGTGGACCTCCGCCGCCAGGTCCTTGGCGAGTATCGCCCCCACCTGCCGCCAGAAGCCCGGCAAAGGCGCACTTGAGGGCGCTTCGGGCGCCGCGGAAGGCGCTTCTGGAGCCGCCGGGACGCCCGCGTTCACCGGTGGCTGCGAGGTCCCTTGCGTCACCACCTGCCGGTAGAGCGCCGGGAACGCCGCGCGCTCACCCAGCGGCGCGTCATGAATCAGGCGTCCGCGTTGCAGGATGAGGGCCCGTTGTGCCGGGAAAGTCTCGCCTTCCCAGGTGTGCGTCGCCAGCACCAGCGTGCAACCGGCGCCGTGCAGTTGGCTGAGCTGCGCGGTGAGCTCTTCCGCCGCGAACGTATCCAGCCCCGTGTAGGGTTCATCCAGCAGCAACAGCGGCGGTGCGTGGAGCAGGACGCGCGCCAGCGCCAGGCGCTGCTGCATGCCCCGCGAGTAGGTCGCCACCAGGTCGTGCCGCCGCGCGGTGAGCTGCGCCTGCTCCAGCAATGGTGCAATGCGCGCGGCGCTGTCGTTCAGCCCGTAGCAGCGCGCGTAAAAGCGGAGGTTCTGCTCGGCGCTCAGGTCGGGGTAGAGCAGGGTGCGGTGCGAGAGATAGCCGATCTGCCGGCGAATCTGCGCCCCGTGCTCGCGCGGATTCAAGCCGAAAAGCCGCACGCTGCCCGAGGTCGGCTGCGCGAGCGTCGCCAGGATGCGCAGCAGCGTCGTTTTGCCCGCCCCGTTGGGTCCGGTGAGCGCTACCCATTCACCGGCGCCGATGCTCAGGTCTACACCCACCAGCGCGCGCTGAGCGCCGAAAGCTTTTGTCACGCCGCGAAATTCGATCATTGGAGAGTCTCCTGCTCCAGGGATGTCAGCGCTTCGCGTAGTTCGGCTTTGAGCGCCGCGCGCTGCTGCGCATGTGTCGCCGCGTCGAGCTCGCCCGCCGCCAACGCCACATCGAGCGCCGCCAGCGCCTGCACCTGCGGGCGCAGCGCCGCCGGAACGGGCGGTAGCGGTCGCGGGCGCCACAGCCAGAGGGTCCAGAGCAGCGCGAGCGCCAGCGCAAACAGCCCCAACCCGAATTCGCCGAGCGCTTCGCGGCTTGCCGCGCTCCCCACCAGCGCCAGCGCCGGCAGGTTGAGCGCCGCCCCTTGCGCCTCACGCGCGCCCCAGGCTTCGATGAGCGCGTCGGGGTCGCGCCAGTCACGCGCGAAGGGCCGCGCCACATACGCCGCCGCCGCCACGACCACCGCCACTTCCACCAATACCGTTCCCAGGCTCATCGCGTCTCCTCGTGCTCAGGGGCTTCCCAGGAGCGCTTGAATCTCCGCCAGCAGCGCCTCGGCGCTCACCGGTCCGATATGCCAGAAGGCGACATTGCCCTCCGCATCGATCACGAAGGTCTCCGGCGTGCCCGTGATGCCATACTGCCCCGCAATCGCTTCGCCCGCATCCAGGCCCACCGGATAGCCGATGCCGTAGTCGTCCACCATCGCGCGCACCGCGGCTTCTTCATCTTGATAGGCGATGCCCACCAGGGTCACCGGCTGTTCCCGGGTAGCCTCCCATACTTCCCGCAGCGCGGGCAGCTCTTCCTGACACGGCGGGCACCAGGAGGCCCAGAAGTTCACGACCGTGACCTTGCCGCGCAAGTCCTCTAGCGTCAGCGTCGAGCCATCCAGCAGCTCGAGCCGGAAATTGGGGGCAGCTTGCCCCACAGGCGGACGCCCAGCTTCGGCGCGCGTTGCGCCGTGCGGCAGCCCCCACATCGCCCAGGCGGCGCCGCACAAGCCTAGAATGCCCAGCGCCAGCACCAGGGC
This sequence comes from Anaerolineae bacterium, assembly GCA_016931315.1. Classification (GTDB taxonomy): domain Bacteria; phylum Chloroflexota; class Anaerolineae; order B4-G1; family SLSP01; genus JAAZNO01. Next base: position 603 of record JAFGFB010000064.1, on the reverse strand, counting down.
ATTCCAGCGCCGTCCGAGATTTCGCGGATAGAAAGCGAGCGCGCCCCCGGCAAGCAGCACCAACCCGCCCGCCCACAGCGCATTGATCAGCGCGTTGACCACTACCTTGAGCGTGACACTGGCGCCGTCATCGCTCCAGCCCGCGAGCGTCACATAGAGGTCATCGCGCAGCCCTGAGCGCAGCGCCGGCACGGTGATCGTCTGTCGGTTCGCGTATTGCTCCAACCGTGGTTCGAGTGTCGCCAGATAGGTCGCGTCGCGATATAGGGCTAGCCGCGCCGCCGAAGCGAGGTGATCGTCCGCCACTGCCTGTCGCAGTTCCTCGAAGACCAGCGTATAGCCGCCCACTTCCACTGGCGTGCCCGCGCTTAAGCTCAGCTCGCGTTCAAAGGGATAGAGCCGCGTGCCGATGACGCCCAGCGCCAGCAGCGCGACGCCCACGTGGACCAGAGTGCCGCCGTAGGTGCGCTGCCGCGTGCGGAGCAGTTGCCAGAGCGCGTTCAGCGGCGCCGCGCCCGTGCGCGCGCAGCGCTCTGCCACGGCGCTGCCAATCTCGAAGAACGCACCCCCCAACGTCGCGCCCACCAGGGCAAAGCCGACCAG
>JAFGFB010000063.1 GCA_016931315.1 Anaerolineae bacterium | reverse complement strand
TGTGGGCGATGCAAGAACACAAAGAGGTAGCTTTTTTGTGATTTTTGCGGGCGCAGCCCGCAAAAATCACGCTCGCGGAGAGAGGCGTAGAGGGTTTTTTTTGAGTGATCTAGCCGATTTTGCCACTGTAGTTTTTTTTCGCGGCGGGGCAAAGATCCGCTGCGAAGCCTGAAGTTGTCGCCCCCGACATGAAATACGCCCCGAACACTCCTTTGTTGGCACGATATCTGCTTTTATGCTATGATAAAACTGTGCCCATATGATATCTGAATACTTTTCACCGTGACCATACTTTAATTTTCTGGCGCCATACCTCAAGTCACCACAGCGCGATCAAGAGGAGTGATAGGCGATGGAGCACACACAAGGGCTTGTTGAGCGTATCATACACAATCTCGACCGCCAGCTGGGCGCTCTGCGTTATGAGATGCGTACCTGGCAAGAGCAGGCGCAAGAGCATCTGAAAGACCATGCCCGGCAGATTGAGGACGTGCGGTTGTGGACAGAGGCGCTTCTTCCAGAATCGCTGGCTGAACTGCGTTCGTTGGGTGGGGCGCCTGCTTTCTTTGAGAAGAGTTATGAACTTCAGGCGTTGATCTCGGGTGTACTAGAGGTATGGGAGTATTACCGCGATCGTTTTGAACTCAACTTTGGTCCACTGACTCGCTATCAGACATGGATTTCTGGCGCGGAGTGGATTGCTGCCGATTGTTATCAAACGGCAATGGAGCACGCCCGGCAGCTGGATTTGAAGATTAGCACACCGCGTAGCAACTCCCCACTACTGCAACTGGAATCACAGAGCGGATTGCCCCAATCCGTGGCCAATCTCAGAATAACTTCTCCGGTCACTCTGCCCAGGCAGTTTGCGCCGGTTCCCATCATTGTCTTGCCGGCGAATCTCATGGCAAACAGCTGGGGTTTTCTGGCCCTGCATCATGAAGTGGGCCATGACGTGATGGCAGACCTGGGATGGCATGACGGTGCGTTGGCAGAATACGGCATGGTGGTGCTGAAACCTCGCCTGGACGCGCAGGGTGTGCCGCCTGAGCGCGCTCTGCACTGGTGCGGTTGGCTCTCAGAGCTCTACGCAGATTTCTTCGCGTTGTGGTTGGCGGGGCCTGCCTTTGTGGGCTATATGCTTGAAACACTGGCTTTGCCGAAAGCGGAAGTTCAGGGGCGCAGCGGAAGACCCTCGCGCTATCCTGCCCCCTTCTTACGTATTCATATCCTCCTCAAAATCCTGGAAAGTCACAAGCTCAAAGGCTCTGGGTCATCGAGAACTAGTTCCAAAAGTCGCGCAGATTTCCAAAAACGTGTGCAGGGGTATTGGGAAACCTGGAAGACGCTTTATGATGCGGACAATGCTTTGAGCACGGCTTTCGCCGGTTTTCTCGGCGATTTGGAAACCGTTCTTCCTCTACTGGTGGATACGCCTATGTTTACAGCGGCATTCGGGGAGAAAGTACCCTTCCGTGATCTCTGTCTGTATAGTCTGCCAGAGCATGATGTGGTGACGAGGGTGGCATCTGGGTGGGCGCGCGAGCCGGCTCAGGTCGCGCAGGCGCCGATTGCGCCGCGTTTGATTGCCAGCGCTACGCGTTTTGCTTTTGAGGAGCTCTTCGCTGCCGGGACGGCGCCGGCAGACCTGCCAGCGCGCCTTGAGACTTTGCAAGGCGTTGTTTTGGAAGCCGTACAGAAAAACAAGCCTTCGCCAACACTCAAGGTTTTTGATGTGGAGGCGGGACCGCGTTTTCAGGCGTTGGCTGAGCGTTTCCGCACGGCTTTGCTTGAAGCATATTCCCGTTAAAACCATAATCAGTGCAATGGAGGTCAAAAATGTCTGATGAAGAGTATTTCCAGTTGATCGGGGCTGCATTGGCTGACGCTGAGCAGGGCACGAGCAAGGCCTTGTTTGCTCTTGGGGATGAGGAGGCTTTCCTGACTCAAGACCCCCAGGCGCTTTTTGGCCTGACCTGGGAGGATATCAAGGAGCAGGGTGAGGCGCTTTGGAAGAAAGTATCCCCCAAAATCTACGCGATTTTCTGCGATCCCAAGAATGAAGAGCAGCAGACTCTCGCTAACCTCATCAGTAGTGGCTCTACTGAGGTCGCCGGCGCGGTGGCGGCAATCCTTTCCACCTATCTGCTGGGATTGGTGCCCGCGATTGCGGTAGGAACAGTAGCCTATTTCATCGCGAAGCTCGTTTTGGGAAAGTTTTTCCAGTCAGCGTTTGATGCTGGTTGTCAGGCCTGGAAGGCGACGCTTGAGCCGGAATCCTGATGCGGTGAAGTAAAATCTAACGACGTGTCTCAAGAGCACCGGCGTTCTTCTTTTGTGTTTCAGACGCTAATTCCGCTGGCGTGTGCGTTGTCGCATCGCTAGACTCGCGAGCAGGATCCCCAGCTCGTAAAGCACGATAAACGGCCCTGTCACCAACAACATCGTGAAGGGATCGGTCGTGGGGGTGATGATGGCTGCCATGACTGCTGCCAGGAAGATAATTAACTTGCGCAACCGTTTGAGGTTGGTGGGTTGAATGATATTAAGTCGCGCCAGTGTATACATTACCAAAGGCGTCTGGAACAACAGGCCCATCCATAGCAGAAGTGTAGTGACAAAAGAGAGATAGTCTTGCAGGGTGTACGTGTGCGTGACGATATTCGGTAAAAAGCCCTGTAGCACTGGGATGCTGAAGGGCACCAGCACCAACAAGGTGAAGGCGATGCCTAGCGCGAAGAGTACAACGATACCCGGCACGCTCAGAAGCAGGAATTTACGCTCGTGCGCAAACAGCCCGGGCGCGACGAAGGCGTAAATCTGATAGAGGATGTAGGGCAGGGTTAGTACCAGTCCCAACAAAAGCGCCACTTTGAAGAAGATAATCGGCGGTGCGGTGGGGCTGATGGCGAGGAGCTCAATATCCCCTACCGGGTCGGTGAGAATCTCGAGAGCGCGTGGGGTAAAGAACGAACTGATTGTCGCGCCAACGATCAGCGCCACAACGATGCGCAGCAACCGCAGGCGTAGCTCGGTGATATGCTCTAGCAGGGGCCGTTCCTCCTGTTTTGCTTCGCCGTTCATGGCCCGTAACCTGTCTCTTCCGTCGCGGGTTCATTCGATGGTGGCGTAGATTCCGAAGGCGGCGTTGGGGACATAGCGGACCTGTCTGGCTCAGGGTCAGCGGGGGGCATGGATGCATCTGTGCTCAGCTGCAAGGCTACCTCGCGCCACATGCGTTGGGCGGAGCGTAGATAGCCGTTTGCCGTGCGCGCGGCTTTTAGCAGGTCCTCGGGTCCAAATAATAGCAGCCCAACGAGTGCAATCACGAGCAGCTCGGGGGTCCCGATGTTGAGAAAATCCATGGCTTTCTGCCTGGGGCAGCCCGGAAGTGGGCATTGCGCCCGCTCCTGGGCTGTCAGACTTGCGGTTGCGATTAAGCCTGCCGGTCTGAGGCTTGATCGTCGCTCTTGAGTCCATCCTGGAAGGCGTGAATACCTCTGCCCAATTCGCCGGCGACTTTCGTGATTCTTCCGGGTCCGAAGATGAGCAGCGCCAAAACCAACACTACAATGACCTCAGGCAATCCAATTCGCGGTAACATCGCACAATCCTTTCTGGTACATTATGTTTGAGCGCACCATCGCGTAAGGTGGATTGTACCTCTTTAAGGAAAAAATAGCAAACAGAAAACGTCATGGGTGCGTTTCATTCCGGGGGCGAAAATCTCAGGCGTCCCTAAGGGACGCAGAGAAAAATTGATTTTTGGTGGTGGGGCTTTGCCCCACCACCAAAAATCAATCAAAGAAAAGGTGTTTGCATGATAGTCACCTTGCTTTTGCCCCAAAACTGAAACGCACCCAACGTCATTGCCTTTGAGATAGTCCGCGGTGACGGGCTGCCTGTCCGTCACCGTGACCTGCCCCTTTTCCCTCAGCGGATATTTAGCCCATGACGTTCCAGCAGTTCCGTGATGATCACGGGCTGTCCTGTTTTGACGGATTCCTCCGCGGCAACGCCGACCACCACCGACCAGAAGCCTTCAGCTGCCGTTGCGGTTTGTGTCGACCGTCCCTCGATGTTCTCGACGAAATTGACATGCTCATAGAAGGTGCCGCCGTTGTGCCCGGTCTCCTCGATATAAGCAGGGTAACCGGGTGAACCGACACGCGCGGGCTTACTCTCGCCGTGGAGAATTTCCAGGTGTGTGCTGGGGCGCGCTATGGCGAGAAAATCCTGATTCTCGTAGGCTTTCAGCCGCCCCTCATCGCCGCAGATGACGAGCTCCTCATAGAACATTGGCGCGAACATGCACAGATTGAAGCTGCCCAGCACGCCGTTGGCATAGCGCACCGTCACGAAGGCGTTGTCGAGGATGTCGGATTTTTCGCCCTTGTATTCAAACTCGCGGAAGTTGACCGCCATACTGCCTGTGGCGAAGACTTGTGTAGCTCTGGATTGCGCGAACAGGTTGAGCAGGTCAAAGTAGTGGCAGCATTTTTCGACCAGGGTGCCGCCGGAATATTTGGCGAATTTGTTCCACTGGTTGACTTTGTCCAGGAAGGGGATGCGGTGTTCCATGATGCTGATCTGTTTGACTTCACCCAGGGCGCGGCGCACCAGCGTTTCATGGATGGCTTCGACATAGATGGCTTTGTAGCGATATTGTAAGCCCACCTGGAAGATGGCGCCGTAATTCTGGGCGGTTTGCATGATCTCGTAGGCATCGGGGATAGTGGTTGCCATGGGCTTTTCCAGTAGGATATGCTTGCCCGATTTTGCCGCGACGCGGATGAGGTCAATGTGCGTGTAATTGGGAGTGCTGATGATCAGTCCATCCACTGCCGGGTCATTACATGCAGCTTCCAGCGAGTCATAGACCACGAGCTCGCCCTGCGGTACAAATTGCTTATAGGCGCGTTGCGCCCCCTCAATGCTGCCGGGATTGGGGTCATAAATCCCGTTAATGGTCGCGCGCCCTTCCAACAGCGTCACTCGAATGTGTTCCTGCCCGTTGACGCCCAGTCCGATGATGTTGAAGCGATGACGGGGTTTTTCCCGCGCCATCAAGTAGCGATCCTGCTCAGGCAAATAACTGAAATGTGGATTCAGTGTGAAAGCGCGAGTGCGCAATTCTTTTCTAGCCATCAATGGTCTCCTTAAGAGCGTCGTCTAGTGATAGTGGTTATGGGTGCGGAACTACCGTGAGGCGCATCCTAGGCGCTGCGGTAGAGTTTGGTCAGCACAAATTCGTTGTGCCGTAACCCCTCGGCGGCGGTGAGACGCCCGCAGATGGTGCGTTCCAGCATCCCCATCAGTTTATCCGCGGCTTCATCGAGGTTCATTTCCACACGCACCAGCCCGGTGAGGTCCATATCAATGTGTTCTGACATCGTTGCTACGGTGAGCGGATTTGCACAGAGCTTGATAACCGGAATGATGGGGTTACCGATGATGTTGCCCTGACCGGTGGGGAAGAAGTGGACGACCGACCCGGCGGCGGCGCAGAGGGTGACCATTTCCGCGGCGGCGCTAGAAGAATCCATGAAGTGCAAGCCCGGTCCCTGGGGTTCGGCGGCGGGTTCCAGAACGGATTGCACCGTGCAGCGCCCCATTTTCTGGATATTGCCGAGCGCTTTTTCCTCGATGGTGGTCAGCCCGCCGCGGATGTTGCCCTCAGTGGGTTGTGAACCCATCAAATCTACGCCCTGGCTTTCAATCAGGGCTTGATAGTCATCGAAGACACGTTTGAACTCAGCGGCGACCTCTGGGCTTGCGCATTGCCCCATGATGATATCCTCGCCGCCGGTTACCTCGGTCGTCTCACCAAAGATGAGCGTTGCGCCAGCTTCTGCCAACCGCTCAAAGACACGCCCCACCGTCGGATTGGAAGCCAGACCCGAGGTGGTATCCGATTCGCCGCACTTGGTGCTCATCCACAGCTCGTGAATGGCGAAAGGCTCGCGTTGCAGCTCATTGGCCCACTGTACGTATTCCAGGGCTTTGCGCGCTGCCATTTCAATGGCTTTCAGGTCGCCGTAGCGTTCGATGCTGAATCCGGTGACTGGCTTGCCCGTCTCGGCGATGCTATCCACGATGCGCTGTGTCCATTTAGGTTCAATGCCGATGACGATAACCGCGGCAACGTTGGGATTGCGCCCTGCCCCTGCCAGTGTGCGGAAGGTGAGCTCGAGGTCTGCGCCGAATTGCAGGCGCCCATAGGGATGGGGCAATGCCATCGTTCCGTGAATCAGATAACCCACACCCTCGGCGGCGGCATTGGAGATGTCATCCACAGGCAGGATGAGGACATGGTTACGAATGCCCACGCGCCCGTTCTCGCGCCGGTAGCCCAGCAACTTCAACGTTTCTGGTTTGCGCCCGCCGAGCGAGAGCCGTTCCGCTAGCTTAACCGTGATTTCGGGGCTGACCGCGCCTTCCATATCCCAGCGCATGGTCTTGAGATTGTGCGTGTGGACATGTCCGCCCTGCGCGATGGCTTGCGTCGTCTTACCGATGGGGCGTTCGTACTTGAGTAGCACATGCCCGGCAGGCATCGCGCGCATGGCGATTTTGTGACCCAGCGGCACCGCTTCTGTTGCCTTGAGCGTGGTCACAAAGTCCCCTTCCAGGGTAACAACCCCAACCTCATCATTGGGATTGAGGTCCATGACTGCAACCCCTACATCATCGTGCGCTGCATGAACGAGAATGCCATGTTTCATGAGAATCCTCCTTGTCTATTTTGTGGTGTATTGACCTTTTGCTTGATGCCCACGGACCTGTGCTTGATCCCGGGTCATTCATACGGTGTTTGATCCCAGAAGCTTTGGAATCGAGCCAGGCCCAGGTGCGTGTAGGGATGATCAAAGGCTTCCTGGTAGACGGCAAAGCCCGCCGTGACAATATCTGCACCGGCAGCAGCTCCATCTACGATTTGTCGCCCATTGCGAACGGCTGCCACCAGCACCTCCGTGTTGAAGCCGAAGTTGTCGCGGATGGTGACAATATCCTGGATCATGCCCAATATTTCCTCGCCATTGGCTTCTTTCCATCCAATAAAGGGGGAGACATAAAAGGCGCCCATACGCATTGCCTGGAGCGCCTGTGCTGCCGAGAAAACGAGCGTCAGATTGCTGCGGATTCCCATCTCCTTGAGCACGGCAATGCTCTTGAATCCGGCTTCGGTGGCGGGGAGCTTGATGACGAAGTTGGGGCTGAGCGCTGCCAGTTTTTCCGCTTCCGCGACCATCGCTTCGTAGGTTGTCAGATGGGGGTTGACTTCCACCGAGACTGTCTTCTCGGTGCCCGCAAACAGCGCGGCGATTTCCTGAATCACTTTGGTGAACGGTTTCCCGGATGCTTGAATATGTTTGGGATTGGTGGTCACGCCATCAAGATTCCACATGTTGAGCGCGTGTTCGATCTCGTGAACGTGGGCGCTGTCGAGGAAAAATTTCATAGATTGTGCCTCCTGATATGGTTGAATCTTGTAAGTCAAGAACTCGGTACCTAAATACGGTTTTTTCCCCTGGCTTCTGCTTCAAAGCCCCAGTTCAGCCAGTTTTGATGCCGAGGGGCGCCCCTCGACATCCCAGCCCCGTAGGGCGTAGTAGTCGCGCAATTGCCGTGCCAGATCGGGGATTTTGCCTGCTGCCTCGCCCGAGGGGCGCGGGCTGAGCAGGCGCTTTGGCAGGGTATCATCCGCGGCGGTGATACCTAGCTTTAGATTGATCAGGCGCTTGAGATTGAAAAGCCGCTCCCCGATCAAGCGCAATTCTGCGGCATCTATATCCCACCCCGTTGCCGCCTGGATCAGCGCCGGTAAGTGCTCGTAGAGTGCACCTACCTTCCCGGCAAATTTGCAGAGTCCCAATGGATTGTATAGCCCCATGTAGTCCTGGAAGGCAATCGCCTGTGCTGCTGCACCCTCATCGGAGAAGCGGTCATAAGGTGTGGTGTACCAGGCATCGGGGGCAATGCCGTACATGGGCCAGTACGTCAGGCCTTCCAGATGGCATCCGCCCCGGTTTGCTGTGGCATAATTCGCCGCCATGGAGAAAAACGCCCGCGGATCGTGATACGCAATTTCCAGCCCCTTGACGTGAACGGCGTAGGCCTCAGAACCGTTTCCGAGATGGGCGGCGGCAGCCCGCACGCCTTGCGCCAGGTAAGCGCCAGCACCACGTTGTTCCAGCAGCAGTTCCAACAACTTGAAGAGCGCAGCTGTACTTCCCCACGTCAGCGGTACGCCATCCGTCTCCTCAGTGGAGATTAACCCGTTCTCAAACGCTTCAAAGGCAAAGCCGGCGATGTCGCCCGCGCTGATGGTATCTATGCCCATGCGGTTGCAGATTTCGTTGGCGCGATTTACGGCTTCCAGATCGTCAATGTCCAGCATTGAACCCAGACCCGCCACCGTCTCATATTCCGCAGCCTCGCCGTGCACGCCGGCGTAAGGACCCTCTTTGATCTCGATGAGTTTGCCGCAGCCGATGGGGCAGGCATGGCAGAAAGTGTCTTTGATCACGTATTTCTCCCGTAGCACCTGCCCCGATAGCGCATGCGTGCCCTCGACGAAGGACCCCCCTGCCCAGTTGTGGATGGGCAAATCGCCATGTAACTCTGTGCCGGTCATGCCGCCGGTGGTGCCGTAGCGGGAAGCTCCTGCCTGTTGTTCTTTGATGATTGGGGTGAGCATCTTTACGGTGGCGCGGAATGCCCCCGCATTCGCATACTCTGGCTTTTGAGTGCCTCGCGCCACAAGCGCTTTGACTCGCTTGCTGCCCAAAACCGTCCCCATCCCGCCGCGTGCCGCGGCGCGGCTGTGCTCGCGCCCCCCTTGCAATATTGCCGCGAATGGAATCAACGCCTCACCCGCCGGGCCAATGACGGCGGCGCGCGCTTTGGCATCGGTCTGTGCCAGCAGCGCATCGTAAGCATCGAAGGTGTCTAGCCCCCAGATACCCGCGGCATCGCGAATTTCGGCAACGGGTCCCTCCGGGGAATCATGTACATAGATATAGACGGGTCGTGGCGCCTGTCCGGTGAGCACTAAGCCATCTACGCCGGCGGATCGCAACTCGGCGCCGATGTGTCCACCCACATTGGCTTCGTTCCAGATACCGGTTAGAGGACTGCGTCCACACCAGCTGGAGCGGCAACCCGTGGGCGCGTAAGTGCCTGTGAGCAGACCGTTGAAGATGTAGAGCGATGCGCGTGGGTCCAACGGGTCAAGCGCTGGATCCAGCTCCTCAGCGTAGAGCTTTGCTGCGTAGCCACTGCCCAGTAAGACTTCCCGCACATCCGCCTCGGCAATGGCTTGAAGCTGTATTTCGCCGGTTGTGAGATCAATGCGTAGATATTGGCCCGCGTAGGAATGGGGCATTTGTTGTCCTTTCATGCGGTGCTTTACAATTTTCCCCCCGCCATATTGATTACCATCAGTTTCATCTCCGTCATCTCCTCGATGGCGTATTGGGGGCCTTCACGCCCGATGCCGGAGCTCTTCACGCCGCCATAGGGCATTTGATCCACACGGAACGTGGAGACATCGTTGACTTGTACGCCACCGGTCTCCAGAGTCTTAAACGCTTGCATAATCCGGTTGATATCCTGCGTGAAGATGCCGGATTGTAGTCCATAGTCGGTATCATTTGCCAACACCAGCGCTTCTTCCCAGGTGTCATAGGGGGCGACGGTGATGACTGGCGCGAAAATTTCTTCGCGGTTTACCTTCATCTGTGGCATGGTGTTTACCAGGATGGTCGGCTCGAACATCGTGCCCTCGCACTTTCCGCCGAGGAGGACCCGTGCCCCTTGTGCTACCGCCTCCTGTACGGTTGCGTGTGCTTCTTGCGCTGCCCAGGCATCAATCATGGGTCCGACATCTGTTTGTGGGTCGCGGGGGTCGCCGAAGCATAACGCTCTCGCTCTTTCGATGAGCTTTTCCAGCACCTCGGTGTAGACCGGACGGTGTACCAGCACCCGTTGCACTGCAATGCAGTTCTGCCCCGCGTTGGTAAAGCCGCCCACGGTGATGCGGCGTACGGCATAATCCAGATTGCCATCCTCATGGATGATGGCGGCGGCATTGCCCCCTAGTTCCAGACCCATACGCTTGCGTCCCGCGATGGACTTGAGATGCCAGCCTACTGCGGAACTCCCCGTGAAGGTGAAGAAGGCGATGCGTGGGTCGGCGACCAGTTTCTCGGCGGCGGCGCCGCGGCATGGCGCCACGCTAAGCGCTTCTGGCGGAAAGCCCGCCTCCAACACCATCTCCGCCAGCAGCAACGCTGAAAGCGGCGTGGCTGAGGCCGGCTTGAGGATAAAGGCATTGCCCGCGGCGATGGCGGGCGCCAGCTTGTGGCAGCTCAGATTGAGTGGATAGTTGAAGGGCGCAATGCCCAGCACGATGCCTAAGGGGAAGCGTTTGACTACGGCGAAGCGTTCCTCGCCGGCGGGGGTCCAGTCCATCGGGACGATATCGCCGCCGATGCGTTTGGCCTCTTCTGCGGCGACGCGCACGGTTTCTTTCGCGCGCGCCGTCTCGCCCTCCGCCACCTGTCGGGTTTTTCCGCCCTCCAAGATCAGGGTTTCTACCAGCGCCTCAGTGCGCCGTTCCATCTGTTCCAGAAGCCGGTAGAGAATCTGCGAGCGCTTGTGAGCTGGCAACTTCCGTGTGATTTCAAAGCCACGTTCTGCTGCGATAACGGCGGCTTCGAGGTCGTTATCATCAGCGGCATAGACGCTGCCTACCACCTCATCGTTGTAGGGGAATTTTACTTCGATGGTCTTTGCCCCTGTGCGCCATTCGCCCCCGATGAGGAATTTCTTGGGTTCAGACATGCGTGCCTCCTTGTATTGAGATTTCAATCGCACCCATTATTTCATGCCGGTTGTGGCAATCCCTGTAGTGATATAGTCTTGCAAAAGGGCAAATACCACGCTGATGGGCAGTAGTGTGAGCACCGTCATCGCCAGGATATATTGCCACTGCACGTTGAGCTCGCCCTGGAAGGCGTTAAGCCCCACTTGCAGGGTGAACAGCTCGGACTTGGTGATGACAATGAGGGGCCATAGAAAGTCATTCCAGCGCCACATCACGGAGAAGATAGCCAGCACTGCCAGCGCTGGCGCCGCCAACGGCAAAACGATTTTCCAGTAGATGCGCCACTCGCTGGCGCCATCAATGCGCGCTGATTCCAGCAATTCATCCGGAATGGTGAGCATGTACTGGCGCAGGAGGAATACCCCGGTGGGCGTCGCGGCTCCGGGAATGATCAAGCCCCAGAGATTGTTGCTCCAGCCCACCTTGGCGATGACCAGGAACGCCGGAATGAGGATTACCGACACGGGCACCATTAGAGTGCTCAACATCACCAGGAAGATGGCGTCACGCCCTTTGTATTGGTATTTACTCAAGCCGAAGGCTGCCATGCTGTTGACCAGCAGTGTGACCAACGTCGCGACCACGGTCACCAGGACGGTGTTGCGCAGATAAGTGACAAAGGGGAAGCGGTTGATTGCGCCGGTATAGTTTTCGAGGCTAAAGGAAACCACGCGAACCGGTTTGCGTTGCTCGATGCGGACTTCGATAATGCCCTTGGGTTGTTCAGGGTCTACCATGCGGGCGACCAATCCAATGCGTGAGACTTGCGCCAGACGGCGCACTGTGCCATCCTCCAGTGTTACATCGAACAGTGGCAGCGGGTCAGTGTGTCCTTCCACCATTGTCGTCTCCTGTTTGTAAGGCAGGAAGGTTGGCGGAAATTCGTACAATGCCTCCACCGACTTAAAGGATGACATGATCAACCACAGGACGGGGCCAAACATCACGACGACCCCGGCGAGTAGATAGAGGTAGGTGATTCCATCTGCGAACGAGAAGCGCTTGCCCTTGCGCCGCAACAGGAATCCTAGAAGGCCTTGGCGTTTGTTTGTCTGTTGCATGGGTTCCTCCTATGCCACTTCGCTGTTGCGTCCCAACCGTAGCTGCCCAATTGTAAGGGTCATCAGGATGATTGCTAATACCAGCGATGCGGCTGAGGCCAATCCATAGCGCTGTTGGTCGAAGCCGGTGCGGTAGATGTATTGAACGATATATAGAGTTGCCGTTCCGGGGCCTCCATTGGTCAGAACAAAGACTTGATCGAAGACCTGTACCGCACGAATCAGCGCCAGGACCAACACGACCATCATCGTGGGCATCAATAGTGGTAACGTGATTTTGAAAAAACTCTGGAAAGTATTGGCGCCATCAATGGAGGAGGCTTCGTAGAGGGAATAGGGAATGGATTGTAACCCGGCGAGTAGGATGAGGGTGTAGAAGCCCATCTGCGCCCAAACACTAACGATAATCACCCAGAAGCGCGCCCAATCTGCTTGTAGCAGGAAAGGAATTTTCTCCAGACCTATTCCGACGAGGATGGCATTGAGCAAGCCAAACTGATGTTGTAGAATCCATTTCCATATCAAGGCTACGACAACCGGAGAGAGCAGTACCGGATAGAAAAATACGCTTCGGAACAGCGCCCTTCCTTTAATCTTCCGGTTCAACGCCAACGCCGTGAGCAGCGCCATCACAACCATCAGCACTACCTGCCCGCCCACGAAGGTTGCCGTATTCGTTGCCGCGCGCCAGAAGAGGTCTTCCTGGCAGGTCTGGATATTGCCATAGGTTTCGCAGGTGAGCAGTTGTTCCAGATTAGCCGTGCTCACCCAGGTGCGGTTTTCGGGGAGAATGGATTGACCGCTGGTAAAAGCATAGTAGAAGTTCAACAGCATGGGAAAGAGAATGAAAATGCCGAATATCAGCAGGTTTGGCAGGACGAAGAAATATCCCATGCGCTTGAAACCGATTAGCCGTTGTACGAAGGTCAACGGCAAATCCAGAATGCCGGCGATCCAGTGAACCGGTAGCCAGATCATGCTACCCAGAGAGCGCCGTTTGCGTTGCTGCAATCGGGGTTTGTGGGTCAATGCCATCGTTACCTCCCGAGCATTTACAGAGGAGAATACCTGGTTGTGTTGAGAAAAACAGAATCACTCCAGGTGTTTTGCAGCGGCGATGCCGCCGCTGCAAAACACCTCTTTTTCATTTGTTCAGGTCACTGGTTGAGGGACTTCCCCTCTGCCTGAGTCTATTGTTGTTCGGCAACGGCCTGATCCATGCGTTCCTGAATCTTTTGGATGGCTTCGTCCAGAGTCAACTCTCCCACGATGGCCTGACTCAGGCGATCGCGGATTTCAGGATTGAGGACGAAGGTGAGTGGGTGGTACTGTAGCGCATAGGCTTCGGGCATGAGTTTGGGAATCTGGCTCACGAAGACATTGAGGGCTTCTTTGTTGCTGACAAAGTCCACACCCTTCTCGGTCAGGCCCAGATGCCCGGGGATAAAGAGCGACTTGGCGGAGAATTCGCCGAGCACATCCTCTTGCGTCAGATATTCCACCAACCGGGTGACCTCGGCGGGATGTTTCGTGCCATTGAAGGTGACCAACAGTGCGCCGCCGGGGATGCCTGTGCAGCCACAATCGCCGCAAGGGTTGGGGATGACTTCCCAATCGAAGGTGTCGCCGATGAGGTCGGCGAATTGCCCCACCTGCCAGCTGCCCGACATATAGAGCACCAGTTGCCCATTGACGAAGAATTCATTGGCTGCTGCATAGCCGCCACCGCTGCCAGCCCATACTTCCAGCGGGGTGATGCCTTCTTCGTGCCATCCGATGATCATCTCTGCGGTGCTACGGAAACCGGGGGTGTCAATCTCGAAGCCGTCTTCGGTGATGTAGGTGGCGCAACGGCTGAGTGAGGGACCCCAGAAGCGGTGCCCGGTTCGGTCAATCGCCACGGCATAAGGTGTGCCCGTTGCGGTGGCGACCTGCTTTGCCGCCTCCACCCAGGTTTCCCAGGTTACTTCATCAGAGGTGTCACTTGGGACAGGGACCCCTGCTTGTTCGAAGAGCGTGCGGTTGATAAACGGTCCGGTCACCGTGAACTGTGTCGGATAACCGTGCAGCCCATCCGTATTCCCGGGCCCTCGCATGGAACCCAGGACGGCCTCGGGCCAGTTCGCCGCCCACCCGTCGGGATCGGTCATGTAAGGGCGCATGTCCAGGTAGAATTGCTTGAAGCGATTGACATCGGTGACACGTGCCAGGTCGGGACCGGTGCCGGCTTCCACCTGACCCTGGAGAATGGTGTGCAGGTCAGCGTAGGCTACCGTATCCATCACGACGCGGATATCGGGATTGGCTGCCTCGAAGCGGTCGAGGATCTCGCGCATGACATCGCCCTCGACGCCGTCGTTGTACCACATCATCCGTAATTCCACAACTTCTGCGGGTGGCGCCTCGGTTGGGGCTTCTGTAGGCGCTTCTGTGGGGGCTTCAGTTGGCGCTTCAGTTGGCGCTTCGGTAGGCGCCTGTGTGGGCACAGGTGTTTCCGTTGGACCGCATGCGGTCAAAATCATGCTCAGGATGAGCAACAGGGCCAAACTCATTCGCAGTTTCATGGATCTCACTCCTTTTGCTGAATTAATCACGATACACGCTGGCTACACTTCGGTTATTTCAGGCTCTATGTTTTGTGATGGCTGTTTATTCCCCCCCTTTCCCGCATTGAGTTGTTGAATCTCTATGACTTTCCCAGGTATAACACCGGGAGTGCCAGCATTCCCGCCAGCTTCAATAACGGCGCTAGGTGATCGCCGTAGGTGAGACAGATGTGATGATCCAATCCCTCGCCCATGATGGTGTCCAGGACATTGCGCGCGGGTTCGTCGAAGCGTATGACGCCGGAGGTTCCGGAGAAGCTACGCGGTGCGCGGAGCATCTCGCCGCCGCCCACGACCAACCGTAACCCGTGCCCCGATCCCGCATCGGTGAGTCGCGCCAGGGTCACCCGCCCCGGTTTGAGGGGGAATTCCATGAGAAAGGGTAATTTGCGGTTGGAGTGTACGGTTCCTCGCGGGCGTACTGTTGGATCCGCCATGCTTAACGGCGCCAACCCACAATGCCAGAACACCGCGGTATCCGCTTCTATGTCAAAGCTGACCATATCCGTGCCAAAGGCTGGCTCGCCGCTGAGCCACTGAAGCAGTAGCTGCGTGATGTTGCCGTTGATATCTGCTTCACAGCTGCATGGGACTTGTTCATCGCTCAACATAGACATCGCCCCGCAAGCGGCGCAGCCGAGTTCCGTGAAGAATTGGGGCCAACAGCGCACTGCCAGCCCATCTAGATTCAATTGTGTGGCGATTTCGCGCAGCGTGAGATAGGTGGCGAGCGTCCCCCGAAGCGCTTGTTGGTCGAGCGTTTCAAGGTCATCAATTCGTTGCCTCAGGGTTGTCAATGTAGCATCCACAGCGTCGGGCTTCATTGCACGCACGCGTGCGAAAACTTCTTCCAGGGTCAGCTGCACAATTTCCACGCCCAGGAGCGCCTTCAGCGCCGGTTCGTTCAGGGCGCATGGCTCAAAGCCGTCGGGATTTTCGCCCACACGTCCGATGCGCGCGCTCCGCAGCAGGTGTCTAAGTTGCCCGGCTTGTGCCAACACGCGGACCTTCTCCACGACACCCGCATCATCGGGCGGAGCGTAGCTATATTCGTAGCTCAAACCGCGGCGTTTGAGCGCGAATGCTCCGAGATTGATGCCACACAGAGAGTTGAGCCGCAACCGCTCTCCCGTGAGCGCTTCTGGCACTGCCCAGAGAAGCAACGGGGCATCTACCCTGGCGGCTAAATCTGCGAGCATGGTGCTATCAGCAAAGGTCGCCTGGAAGGCTAGCAGCAGGTCCGGAGGGGATTGCGCTAGCTGTTGTGCTGCGACCTCTGTTTCTTCCAGATTGGTCACCAGTGTTTCTGGTCCCGTGAGCAAAAATCCTGCGGCTTGCAGGCTGGCGCGCGCCTGCTCCGCCACCCTTTGTGCCAGTTCGATATCGAAGGTTGTGCGGGCAAGTGCTACGAAGCCCACTGTCAGCGTTTGCGGTTTCATGCCTTACTCCTGTTGTGCCAAATTACCGGGCTGCTGCAGCGCCTTGTGGCTTTGCTCAAGCTTTCTGGTAGAAGAAGGCATTGAGTGCCAGCGAGGCTGCACCGATGACGCCCACCTCGTGTCCAAACTGCGTGATTTCCAGCCGCACCCTTTCGCCCAAGCCTCCAAAAGCGCGGCTGCGCATCGTAGCTTCGGTTGCCGGTACCAACCAGCGTCTGCCCTGGACAAATAGTCCTCCCAAGACAATCAAATCGGGGTTGAGGACATTGATGAGATTGGCGAGTGCCAGCCCCATGTAATGGGCGCGTTCTTCGAGCATGGTTTGCGTTGCTGTATCGCCTTGCTGCGCGGCAGAAAACACCCGATCAATCAATGGGCCTTTTTCTTCGCGTAAGGCGGTCGCTAACAGCCCTTGGGGATTTTGCTCTGCCAGTCTCTGCGCCAGGCGTACAATGACCGGTTCCGATACCAGGGTTTCCAGGCAACCGACATTGCCGCAGCGGCACGGCTCGCCGCCATTTGCCATCAGGGTTGTGTGCCCAATCTCTCCTGCGCCAGCGACGCTGCCGTGATAGAGTTGCCCGTTCACCACGAATCCAGCCCCTACACCAATTCGAGCGTAGACGAAGGCCAACGCTTGGGCTTTCTTGTCCCGTTTTCCGAACATGGATTCCGCCAGCGCCATGGCACGCACATTGTTATCTACACATACCGGCAGCTCTAGCGCTTGGGAAACCCAATCGCGTAAAGGCACCTCGCGCCATCCTAGATTGGGCGCGAGCAGATTAATGCCGCGCTCCAGGTCAACCAGCCCTGAGGCGCCTACTCCTACCCCCACCATGGCTTCACGTTGAATTCCGCTTTGCGCGATGGCCTCTTGAACCAGCGGGAATGTCTGGGACAGCACATCTTCTGCGCGCCGTTCGAGGGGGTGTTCGAGACTCAAGGTGATGAGCGGATGCGCGAGCAGGTCTACGACTGCTACACGCACACTGCCCACGCCGATGTGGATGCCGATGGCGTAGCGCGCACTTGCGACCAGCTGGAGCGCCGTGCGGGGTCGCCCGACGCTGGGGTTATGGGGCGAGCCTTCAGTCCCGATTTCTTCCACGACGCGCTCTGCCAGCAATTCGGTGACCAGGTTGGTAATAGTGGTGCTGGAAAGCCCTGTGAGCCGGGCTAGCCTCACTCGTGAGATGCCCTGCTGCTGAAGCAGCGCCAATAACACCGCTCGACGGTTATGCGATTTGATATCACTGCCACTGCTGCCCGTAAGTTCGCGTTGTTTAATCATGGCTGGCGCTCGCTTTTGGGTTGATGTGGGTGTAGCTTCGACTGAGGCGTGAAAGATGTGAGTTATCTGGCACTCAAGAGCGTCCTTGTTTTCGTTACGGTAATTAATTTATAAAGGGGACAAATTAATACCATTTCATTATATACGAGCTTTTCCGCGGTGTCAATGAGCAAATCGTGGCTCGCGGCGATAAATCACCCAATGAGAAATGCTTGGGGAACTTTTCGACGCGTTGCAAGGTCATAACAATGAGGGTTTGATACAAGTGTCCTTTGTGACGTCGAATGAGGTTTTGAAGTTGTTTGGGAGGCAAACGATGGACAAGCACAGGGCAGTTTTTGGGTTTTTGTTCGTATTGGTGTTATTGACCAGCGCATGCGGGGTGCAGAAAGCTCAACCGGTTGAACCAGGGATGCCCAACCCTGCAGCGGTGTATTGCGAGGAAAATGGCGGCAAATCCGAGATTCGCACCGGTGAGGGCGGCGGGCAGGTTGGTATTTGTGTCTTCGAGGATGGCAGCGAATGTGATGAATGGGCTTTCTATCATGGCGAGTGTCAGCCTGGCGAACAGAACGCGCCCGTTGCCGGAATGGCAAATCCTGCCTCGGTCTACTGCGAGGAACACGAAGGCAAGGTGGAGATTCGCACCGATGACGATGGTGGGCAGATGGGCATCTGTGTCTTCGCGGATGGCAGCGAATGCGAGGAGTGGTCCTTCTATCGCGGCGAGTGTCAGCCCGGAGGGGAATAGGTCGCGAAACAGCTGCTGTTATCGTTAAATTACAAGCCACCGGTTCTCTGCACCGGTGGCTTGTTGTTTGTTTTCGCGCAAACCTGCGTCGTAAATTTGCGTTATAATAGGACCTGAATGCGCGTAAGGTGCACTGCACACCACGTGCGCGGTGTAACTTGTGCGCGAGAAAATTGAGGAGTGATTGGTGTCTGTTGTTGAATTTTCTAACCCGGCGGCAGGCGCTGTTGTCGCCCCTACCTTCTGGGTGCGCGATGTGCCAGTCTATGGTGAGTTGGCGCTTGCGCCCATGGCGGGCTATACTGACCAGCCCTATCGCAGCCTCTGCCGCAAGCTCGGTGCGGCGTTTGTCGTCACCGAACTGATTTCTGCCGATGGTTTGCTGCATGCCAGCGCGCGTACTCGGCAGATGCTTGCTTTTGGCGATGATGAACGCCCTCTTGCTATTCAGCTCTTTGGACGTGATGCGGCGCTTCTCGAGGCGGCAGCGCTTGAGGTGGAGGCTTTTGCTCCCGACTTCATAGACCTTAACCTGGGTTGCTCGGTTCCCAAAGTGACCAAGACCGGCGCGGGTGCTGGGCTGCTCTATGACCCGGCCAACATCGGTCGCATCATCGCGCGCCTCACGCGGGCGGTTAAGGTTCCGGTGACCGCCAAAATCCGCCTGGGACCAGAACGTGAGCTGCTGAATTACCTTGAGGTGGCGCACGCGTTGGCGGATAATGGCGCGGCGCTCATCACCGTGCATGGACGCACGCGGCATCAACGCTATAATGAGCCTGCGGATTGGGACGCTATCGCTGCGGTCAAGCAAGCCGTCCATATCCCGGTGGTGGGAAATGGCGATGTGCATGTGGTGGCGGATATTGTCCGCATGAAGGCGCATACGGCTTGTGATGCTGTGATGATCGGACGCGCAGCGCAGGGGCATCCGTGGTTCTTCGCCTACCGAGATCGTGGGGATGTCACTTGGGAGGAACGTCGTGCGTTGATGCTTGAGCATCTTGCACGGATGGTGGCGCATTATGGACCCCGGTATGGGGTCATCCACTTCCGTAAACACGTGGTACGTTATCTGCGCGGGGTTCCCACTCCCAGAGGGTGGCAGGTGCACTTGCTGAGCCTGGAACGCGCGGATGAGATTGAAGCGCAACTGCGGGCTTTGCCGGTCGGGCGCACTGGCTAAGTTCGGCGCGGGCTGGTGCTGAGATTTCAGGTTTTCTTTCTGCCTTACAACTGCTTGGGTGCTTTTTAGGAGACTGGGGTGATCGCAATTTCCGAACGACGGGAACTACCTGGTGGATTGATTCTGCGCCGCGCTACACCTGCTGATGCCACCTCTATCGCGGAGTTGCAGGCGCGCGCTCAGAGCGACCCGGGCTGGGATACGCCCGATGAGCGCTTGCGTGTTTGGGTGTTGGACCTGCTAACTCGCCCGCATCCCACGTTCCGCCCGGAGGATTTCGTGGTGGTGGTGGACCCACACACCAGTGCGATTGTCTCTAGCATGTGCCTGATTTCGCAGACCTGGCGCTATGGGAATGTGCCTTTCAGTCTTGGACGCCCGGAGCTGGTGGCGACGCATCTCGATTATCGCCGCCGCGGCTTGGTGCGTGCTCAGTTTGAGCTCATTCATGCCCTAAGCGCTGAACGCAGCGAGCTGGTGCAGGGCATCACCGGTATCCCCTGGTACTACCGGCAATTTGGTTACGAGATGGCGGTGGAATTGTATGGCGCGCGCATGGGCTACGCGCCTCACGTACCGGCTTTGAAGGCTGGTGAAGCTGAACCCTATTGTGTGCGCCCCGCAACAGAGGAGGATATCCCCTTCCTGATGGCGACTGAGGCGTACGCGGGAGCGCGCTCGTTGCTGGGCTGCGTTCGCGATGCGACCCTTTGGCGTTACGAGCTGGTAGGGCGCTCTCTGGAAAGCTGCGAGCGCCGCGAGTGGCGCATCATCCAGACGCCTGTGGGTGAAGCGGTGGGCTACCTGGCGCATCCGGCGCCGTTATGGGGCAATACCATGTTTATCACGGCGTACGAACTGCAACCCGGAGTATCATGGTTGGCGGTGACGCCGGTTGTCGCTCGTTATTTGTGGGCTTATGGTGCGCAAGCTGCTCCCAATTTTGCCGGAGAGCAGGCTGCCTGTGAGAGTTTTGCCTTCGGTCTGGGCGGCATGCATCCCGCTTACGAGGCTTTTGCTGCGCGTTTGCCCCGCACTCAGCCGCCTTACGCCTGGTATATGCGCGTGCCCGATTTGCCGGCATTCCTGCGTCACATCAAGCCTGTGTTGGAGGCGCGCCTGGCGCTCTCGATTGCTGCAGGACACAGCGGCACGCTCACCATCGGCTTCTATCGTCATGGGTTGCGGTTCGTTTTTGAGCGAGGTTCCATCACCGAGATTGCGCCGTGGGAACCCCAGGTCCGTGACACCGGCGCGGCGGAATTTCCCGGTCTGACATTCTTGCAGCTGTTATTTGGTTATCGTTCGTTGGCGGAGTTGCGCCATGCTTTTCCCGATTGCGGCGCCGGCCCTGAGGCAACGGTGTTGCTTAATGCGCTATTTCCCAGGCAAGATTCATGTGTCTGGCACCTGTCGTGAAGCCTTCGAGGGAATAGCCTCCTTTCTCTGTATTGGATAGACACACTATGACGCAGATTCGGCTCAGTACTGGTTCGGCGGTGGCCTTAGGGCTGGCCCATGCACAGATGGAAGCGGCGCCAACTACGCTCTATGCGATGGTGGGTGAAGCCTGTCTGGGGGCATGTCGCTTTTGTGCCCAGGCTCGCGATAGCCATGCCGACCGCAAGTTTCTTTCGCGGATTGCCTGGCCCCCTTATCCCTTGAAGGACGTGCTGAAGGCGCTTGCTGGGGAGCACTATCTGCGCCGCATTTGTTTCCAGACTTTGCTGACGCCCGATTTGCTCCCAATCTTGCTGGAAATGATCGCACGTATTCACGCAGTTTCGCCGTTGCCGATTTCCGTGTGCATGAATCCAGTCTCACTGGAATCTTTGCAGCAGCTCAAATCTGCCGGCGTTGAGCGGGTGGGCGTGGGCCTGGATTGTGCGACCGAATCCCTGTTTGAGGAGGTCAAACCGGGATTCAGTTGGGAGCGTACGCACCGTTTTCTCGAAGATGTGGTTACGGTCTTCGGTCGCGGCTCCGTCCATCTGATCGTTGGCTTGGGAGAGAGCGATGAGGAACTGTTATACAAGGTGCAGGTAAGCCATGATAGTGGGTACACGGTGGCTTTTTTTGCCTTTACCCCCTTGCGTGGGGCGCAGTTGCAACTTTCTCCGCCGCCTATCGAGCGCTATCGGGCGCTCCAACTGGCACGCCAGCTGATTGTTACAGGTAAACTGCGAGTTGAGGCGCTGCGCTTCGAGGCGGGACGGCTTGTCAATCTGGTGGTTGAGCCTGCTGCTCTGGCGGCGGCTTTCGCGTCCGGAACGGCATTCCGCACCAGTGGTTGTCCCGATTGTAACCGCCCGCTTTACAATGAGCGTCCCGGCGGCGTGATGTACAACTTCCCGCGTCCATTGACTGAGGACGAGAAGCGTGCGGCACGGGCGGAAGTGCGGACATATTGCCTCATTTATGACCCGGAACACGAGGAGGTGGCTTGGTGATGCAATCCTGGCGGCTGTTGCTTCATGGCGCGCGGAGCGCTTTTGATAATATGGCGATTGACGAGGCCATTTTGCGCTGCGTGGTTGCTGGCGATTCGCCCAACACGCTGCGTTTCTATACTTGGGAGCCTTCGGCGGTCTCGGTGGGCTATTTCCAGGGTCTGGAGCAGGAAGTGGATCTGGAAGCCTGCCAGCGTGAGGGCGTGGACGTCATTCGGCGCCTGACGGGTGGCGGTGCGGTCTTCCACGACCGGGGTGGCGAGATTACCTATTCGTTGGCGCTCAAGGGAAACACGCCCGGCGACACGCCCGGCGACACGCCCGGTATCCCCCAGAACGTTCTGGAATCCTATGGCGTGCTTTGCCGTGGTCTGGTGCTGGGCTTGCAACGCCTGGGGTTAGAAGCGGTATTTTCGCCCATCAACGATATTCTCGTCAATGGGCGGAAGATTTCCGGCAATGCGCAGACGCGACGCTTTGGCGGCATCCTGCAACATGGAACGATTCTCTGTGACGTCAATCCCGTGCTGATGTTCCAGTTGCTCAAAGTGCCAGATGTCAAGATGCGGGATAAACTCATTCGGGCGGTAACTGAGCGCGTAACTTCTATTCGTCGTGAGTTGGGTGAAGTAGATCACGCTGCCGTAATCCAGGCGTTGCAAGCCGGTTTTGCCGAGGCGCTGAACCTGAACCTGCTTCCTGGAACCTTGAGCGCACAGGAAGAAGCGCTCGCTCAACAGATCAAGGCGGAACGCTATGCAACTCATGAATGGCTCTTTAAGCGCTGATTACAAGGTCAAGGGCGGTAAACTGCTCCGTGTGCGATTGCACGTAAGTGAGGCGGTGTGTATCACGGCGCTTAGTATTACCGGCGATTTCTTCATGCATCCGGAGGAGGCGCTGGAGACCTTGGAGCAGGCACTGCTCGGTGCGCCCCTGACGCCTGAAGGATTGCGTCCGCGCATCGAGGCCTTCTTTGCGGGTGATGTGCAGGTCGTCGGCGCGGATGTGGACGATTTCGTGCAACTTTTACTTGCGACAAAGTCCTGATTTTGCTATCTGGAGGTGTTGTGCCACATTTGAAGGTTTACCACCCGATGCCACGGTTCCCGGCGCTTTCGCTTTCGGGTAGCGCCTGTGAGCTGCACTGCCGGCATTGCACGGCGACCTACCTGGCGGGGATGACACCGGTCACCACACCCGAAGCGTTGCTTGCTGTGGGTCACCAGTTGCGGGAGCGGGGTGCGCTTGGCGCATTGCTGAGCGGTGGCTCCACTCGCCAGGGTGCTATTCTCAATCTGAAGCCGATGGTCGCGGCGATTCAGCGCCTCAAAGCCGAAACCGGGCTATTGCTCAATTTACACCCCGGCTTGCTGGATGAAGCTACGACAGCGGCATTGGCGGGCGCGATAGATTTTGCCTCGCTGGAGATTCCTGCCACAGTGACGATACGCGAGATCTTTGGCCTGGAGGCGACAACGGCGGATTACCGCATGACCTATACCTACCTGCGTGAAGCGGGTATTCCGGTCATTCCGCATGTCACGGTATATGATGGCAATGAGGCGGCATTGTTAGAGGGCCTCCCCACACCGGAGACGGTTGTGATCATCGTCTTTTCGCCCACGCCCGGCACACCGATGGCGACAGCCGTGCCGCCTGCGCCGGAGATGGTGGGTAGAGTATTTGAGCAGGTACGGGCGCTATTCCCTGATGCTGAACTGTCATTGGGCTGTATGCGTCCGCGCAGTAGTGGGATGCGCGTGCCCCTGGAAATGGCCGCGCTAGAGGCAGGGGCGACCCGCATGGAATTGCCAGCCCGCGCCACCCTGGAAGCCGCTCGCGCCTTAGGGTACGCAATCACGCATTTCGATACCTGCTGTGCTCTCCCGCGCAGGTTCGAGCCGCAGCTCGTGTCACCCCAATCTCCTTAACAGTACCTGGAGGTTCTATGTCACCAGTCTGGTTTGCTCTGGGCTTGACGCTGTTCGCGGGTATGGCAACGGGCATCGGGAGTGTGATTGCTTTTTTCGCTAAACATACGGATTACCGTTTCCTCTCTATTTCTACAGGCTTTTCCGCCGGTGTGATGTTGTATGTGGCATTTGTGGAGATTTTCTTCAAAGGCAACGAGGCTCTTATAGCGCTTATGGTGATGCCGCCGGGCAGTGGGTTAATGCGGCGGCTTTCTTTGGCGGCATTGCCCTGATTGCGTTGATTGACAATCTAATTCCCGCCGCCGAAAACCCCCATGAGACCCATACGGAAGAGGAGACGGTGTGTCTTCATCCTGGAGATAGCGCTTCCCCGCTCCGGGAGCGCCGCGATAATGATCCCAAGCATCTGCTACGCATGGGATTATTCACCGCATTGGCTATCGCTATCCACAATTTCCCTGAGGGTCTGGCGACCTTCCTGGCCGCGCTGCAAGATCCGGGTCTGGGCATCGCGATTGCGATTGCTGTGGCATTGCACAACATTCCTGAAGGCATTAGCGTTTCGGTCCCCATCTTCTACGCCACGCGAAGCCGGCGTAGAGCTTTCGTCTATTCACTGGTCAGTGGCTTATCTGAACCGGTTGGCGCGGGAATCGCGTACCTGGGCTTGCGCCTGTTTATGGTAGGTGAAAACGGTGTTATGCCGCCGCAGGTGATGGGTATTTTGTTTGGTGGGGTCGCCGGTATTATGGTCTACATCAGCCTGGACGAGCTGCTGCCTACCAGCCGGGCCTACGGCAAGGGGCACGATGGCCTGATGGGACTCATCGCCGGTATGGTGGTGATGGCGGTTAGTCTGCTGCTGATGTGAGGGGCTTATTTAAAGCAATCGCAACTGCTCGGCTTGTGGCGATGCATACAAGGGGAGCCGCGTGACGATACCGTGTCGCTGGCACAGGGTCTCGCAGAGGTGGTACAGCCGCGATGCATGTGGCACAGCACAGGAATACCGTTCGCCATACGTGCGTTCGTAGCGCTGACGCAATCCGGGGGATAGAAGATCCAGCTGCCGGTAATAATAGTCGCGTTGCCGGCCGCGCGAGGTCATCTCCATCCATGGGAGAATGTGGCGGGCGCCTGCCCCGTGAGATTCCACTCCCGCTCAATGGGCATGAAGGGATCGTTCATCGAGCCTAAGCCGATGACGCCCCTCACCCGCTTGCGTACCAGCTCTTTCCTCAGCAGCTCCAGTGCATTCACCTTGACGAGGATTTCAGCGTCGAAACCATCAATGCCGTAGCATGCGCTGCGGCTATCGCAATCGATGCCTTGATGCTGGACAAAGCACACAAAACACCCTCGTTCTCTCTACGCGCTTGGTACTGCCCACAAGAGTTCCTTCAACCTCTCCCTCTTCGCGTGTGATTTTTGTGGACGGGGCTTTGCCCGTCCGCAAAAATCACAAAAAGAGCTAACCCTCTGCGCCTTTCTCCAGAAACGTAATTTTTGCGGGCCTCGCCCGCAAAAATTACAAAAAGAAGCTGATCCTCTGCGCCCTTGCATGGCCACCCATGCTTGCAGAGAGATTAACGCATCGAGGTCATCTTTCGGTTCGCCCATAATCTGCCTCATACCCATCATGCGTTTGACAGGAGCGTGCGAGCTCATATCATACAGATAGCGTATCATGGAGTACCCCGATGATCAAAGAAATCCAGGCTAAAGTTCTGTTGGCGCACATCAAACAGCCGGATTCATGGTTTGGCCTCAAATACAACATGAATCTATACAATGGTTGTTGCCACAGATGTGTGTATTGCGATAGCAGGAGCGAATGCTACCAGATCGAGAACTTTGATCGCGATGTGTTGGTCAAGGTGAACGCTATTGAGCTGCTGCGCAAAGAACTCGCCAGCAAGCGGATCAAAGGTCCCATTGGTCTGGGTTCGATGAATGATCCCTTCATGCCACTGCCACCCGGTGTTAGCCTGACCGGACAGGCGTTAGCCGTCATCGCCGATTTTGGCTTTCCGGTACATATCATCACCAAGAGTGCCCTGGTCCTGGAGGAATTGGAGACTTTGCAGCGTATCAGCAAGGTTTACGCCAGCATCAGTTTCACCATTACCACGGCGGATGATGCGCTCGCGGCGAAAATCGAACCGGGATCATCGAGACCCTCAGCGCGCTTTGCCGCGATGAAGGCACTGGCAGCGCACGGCATTCAGACTGGGGTTACGATGATGCCGATTTTACCCTTCATTGAAGATAACGAGGAGAATATCACCGCCATCGTGGAACAAGCCGCCGCAAATGGCGCCTCATACATCATCCCGTGGATGGGTATGACCTTGCGTGACCGTCAACGCACTTACTACTACGAGCAATTGGATGCGCTCTTCCCTGGCGTGCGCGAAAAGTACGAGCGTGCCTATGGTGGGCGCTATTCCTGTGATGTGCCGAATGCGGCTCGGCTCTACACGCTGTTCAATGCGCTGTGTGAGAAACATCGCATCGCGACCAGGCTACCGCTGTATCAGCCGCTCACGGTCCGGCAGCTGGGGTTGTGGCGGTGAAGGGCTGCATAAACGGCGATGGTATTGAGGTGTATTCTTTTAGTTCTCCCACAAATCTTGTGAGAGCACGATGTCAGGTTCATGCTAGTACACATTGATGCAGATATCAGATTCGACTCGCCTGTACATCTGTTCTTCGATCAACCTGGGCAGATAGCTCTATTCTCAACCTAATCATTACTCGAAGAGCGATATCCTATTCGAATCGAAAATTGGCAAACACACCGTCACCATTGATGTGCCGCTGGCGATGGGCGGCGGTGATCGCGGACCGATCCCCCCGGATTTATTCGTGGCCTCGTTGGGAAGCTGCATCGGTGCGTTTGTGGCGCAGTATTGTGAGAACAACGGCATTGACGACACCGGGATGCCCGTCGATCTGACCCTCGAGAAAGCCAGCGACCCGACGCGGCTGGTCAATCTCAAGGCCACGGTGAACCTGCCACAAGGGGATTGCGAGAGGCGGGTGAAAGCCATCGAGCGCGTCGCGGAACATTGCCCGGTTCATGCAACGATCAAAACAATGGAGAGTCTGGAAATCACCATCCTGGACAAGGGTGAGTGTGATGTAACACCTCAGGCGTGACGTGCGCCTTCACAAACGGGAGAGAGCGTCCCTCTAAATGGATATCCTCTCCCGTTTTTGTGTTCCAGAAGCAAGCATCTAACATTTCGTCCCCATCACGAGCAAATTCCGGCAATTCACAAGACTTGCCATAGATGCTCACAATTCCTTCACAAGTTCCGGTTATGGTGAAAGCGTAAATCCAAAAACTAGAAAGGGAGGTTATGAACGATGGAAGGACAATCTTGTCGATTTCGCTTTGGACCGTTGGTTCTCGGGGTGTTGATCGGAGGCGCGGTACTACGGCACCTTTTCGGATGCGAACATCCTGTACGGCGTCACTGGCACCACGACCGTTTTGCGCGGGCATGGCGAACACATCATACGGGCTTTCACCGCTGGGCTTGTCATTATCCTCAAGAAGAGGCATCCGCAGAGAAGTCGGAGGAAACAGCATGACACAGGCAATCAACGAAAGACCGGCCGTGAATCGACCAATGCCCGGCATCTTCTTTCAGGGAATGGCAGCGATGTTCAAGGTTCGCGATTGGTTCAGACCGCGCGGCGTGCTGCTCGACGAAATCCCGCTGAGGGCCGGTGACACGGTCCTCGACTTCGGCTGCGGCCCCGGTTCCTACATCCCGGAGCTGGCAGCGCGCGTGGGAAAGAACGGCGTGGTGATTGCCGTGGACATCCACCCCCTGGCGATGCAACGTGTGGAAACCCTCGCCAGACGCAACGGACTAAACAACGTCAAGCCCTACCTGAGTGATGGCGTCCATCTGCCAGACCTGGACGACGCCAGCGTCGACGTGGCTTTGCTTTTCGACGTCTTCCACATGCTCGGGAATCAGGCAGGCATCCTGGTTGAAATACACCGGATACTGCGTCCGGGCGGGATTCTCGCGGTGAACGATCCGCACATGAATCCAGACGATTTGGTCAGGCGGGTGATGCGTGGTGGAAACTTCAAACTTGTTAAGCGCGGGGTGCACAGTTGCACCTTCGTGCCAGTCGTGGGCCAAATTGCCGGGGGAGCAGCGCGATGAGCGCCGCTCTCCTCCGGTCGCGTGAGGACCGCTGCCCATGCCGTCATCGATTGCAGACCCGGTGATATCGTTTTCACCACCTGCAAGTGCACGACGGGAGCTGCCACGCCTCACAGTGGTTGGCGCTGCTGGACGCGGAGAACGTCCAAACCGTGATTCTGAGCCGTCACGGGGACCGCGACCTGTTGCGGTTGTTGCGCGACTCCCCACGGTGGGCCGTTGACTTCGCAGACTGGCAGTCCGTAATTCTGGTGCGTCAAGCCGCCGCGAATGTGGTAGAATGAGGTAACACAACCTCTTAGCAAGGAAGGCGTGCCAATGGCGTCAGACGTGATCCTCGTGGTTGAGGACGAACCTAAAATCGCACGGCAGGTGCATGACTACCTCGTCAAAAGCGGGTTTCGGGTGTTGGTCACCGGCGACGGGCGGACGGCGTTGGAGATGGCACGTCACGAGCGCCCCGATCTTATCGTCCTCGACCTGAACCTGCCCGGCATCGATGGGTTGGACGTCTGCCGCGCGTTGCGTCGCACGTCGGACGTGCCCATCATCATGCTGACGGCGCGGGTTGAGCTTGAGGATCGTCTTGTTGGCCTGGAACTGGGCGCCGACGACTACATCACCAAGCCCTTTTCCCCGCGTGAACTGGTGGCCCGGGTGCGCGT
>JAFGFB010000062.1 GCA_016931315.1 Anaerolineae bacterium | reverse complement strand
ACCTATATCAATCGCCTGTTGGGTAGGGCTGACATATTGCAGATCAAGCAATTAGCCTTCCCAAACATCTAGCACAAGGCCCTACTAAGTCAAACAGATCATTCTGATAGAAAAACCTCATAAGGAGCTAAAAATGCGACGGTTATTCTCAATACTCATAGGATTATTGCTGATTCTGATTGGCATTTTGGGAATAGTTTGGAGAACAGAGCTACCCAACGGCGTCTTCGCCGCAATACGCCTGGGAGCACTGAGGCTATGGCCCGTTTTGGTATTCATCGTTGGCGCATTCTTTGTGCTGCCGCCGCTGTTGATGCGGGACCGTCCCGGCCTGAGTGGACTTTTCATTCCCGGAATTCCGATCCTGGTCACAGGAGGACTGCTTCTGCTGGCGAGCCTGACCGACCGCTGGGGTTTTATCTGGGGCCGCTTCTGGCCACTGGAAATCCTCGCCGTGGCCCTGGCGTTCCTGCTCATGGCCCTGTTCTTACGAAAAATCGGGCTGACTTTCCCGGCAGTGATTCTGGCCTTCAATGGCTTGGCGCTGCAATTCACGGCTCTGACCGGTTGGTGGGAAGCCTGGGCAATACTTTGGATCATCGAGCCGCTGGCAGTGGGCGTGGCGCTCCTGGTGCTGTATTTCAAACTTCGAAAGCGCGGTTTGCTCATTGCGGGCTTAATTCTATGCGGCATAGCCCTCCTCGGCGTATTGCTGATGAGCCTGATTCTGGCAAATCGCTGGTGGGTGCTGGGATTATTCGGTCCGGCGTTGCTGGTGCTCCTGGGCGGGTTCTTCATTATCCGCGCGTTGCGGGTAGGCAAGGAAGTTCCAGTGGCGTCGATTGTCTCGGAAGAAGTGATAGCGCCGGCAGAAGCCTGATAACCCTCGAGGGGAGAAATCCGGACACTTTCACACACCTTTTGTGTTTTTTGAGAGGCGCAAAGCGCCTCTCAAAAAACACTTTTCAAGTACCCGTGGTCGCCAGGATACGATCAAAGAGCGCATTCATCGCCGGGTCCACCACCTGTCGTTCGGGAGCGGCATCATGCCAGGCAATAACCTCACGCGCCCCCTGCGCGTAGGGAATCGTCGCTGCATAATCCGGCACGAGGCGCCGAAGTTTGCTGTTGTCGAAGATCACGCTGTGAGACTTGTCTCCCAACAGGGAGGTTCCCCACTCGGCATCAAATGTCGCAAGCGCTTCAGAAGCCACATGCACCAAGTGCGGCTCCACACCTGCCGCATGCCCCAGCCAAAGGAAAATCTCGTTCCAGGTTAGCACTTCATCGCTGGTGATGTGAAAAGCTTCACCCAGTGCGCGGTGATTTCCGAGTAAACCGACAAAGCCGCGCGCAAAATCCTCATGATGCGTGAGCACCCACAGCGATGTGCCATCCCCATGAACGATCACCGGTTGCCCGCGCCGCATGCGATCAATCACCGTGTAACGACCGTACATCGGCAATTTGGTGGCATCATAGGTGTGTGAAGGGCGCACAAGCGTCACCGGGAACCCCTCTTCGCGAAACGCACGCATCAGCCGTTCCTCACAAGCGATTTTCGCCCTGGAATAAGCCCAATGGGGATTCGCCAGCGGCGCCGATTCCAAAATTGGCAATACTGCGGGCTTGAGATATGCTGATGCCGTGCTGATGAAGACATACTGACCCACACGTCCGCGGAAAAGCGATAGGTCAGTCTCCACGTGCTCCGGCGTGTAAGCAATCCAGTCTACGACCACGTCAAAAGTCGCCGAGCCGAGTGCTGCCGCTACCGATCCCGGATCGCGGATATCTGCATGAAGCACCTCCGCGCCCGGCGGGATGGGCCGCTGCGACTGCCCACGATTCAGCAAAGTGAGTTTCATGCCGCGCGCCAATGCCAACCGCGAACACGCGGAGCTGATAACTCCTGTTCCACCAATAAAGAGTATACGCATCATAGCACCTCCCCGAATATGCTCCCACACATTCCCACCATATGCTCTTTTTTACCCTCATACTGAGCGCCTGTCAAATAGACAAATAAAGGTTCCCGGTAATTTTTCAGATGCCCGTCGCGGAGCGCGAATTTCGGGCTCGAGCCTGAAGCGGCGATTCAACCACTCCCCGTTGTGGCAAACAGGAGAATGCCGAACCATTACGTTTGTTGATTTCGACGTATCCTTTCACACGCACAGGGGTTATAGAGAGCGTATGTACCATGCGGTCAAGCCAAAAGGCATTTCTATAGCCAATTGATAGGTGCTGGATAGGCTATCCAAACCAGGATACGTTATGCTAGGAATGGTTTCAGAATCCCTGAAGTCGAGGTAAATGCTGATGAAGACATTGCTCTATTTGCTCATGTGGCCCGTCTTGCACCTCTACTCCTGGCTACTGCTCAAACTCAACATCCACCACGGGGAACCTCTTCCCCATGGTCCACAGATTCTGGTCGCCAACCACCCCACCACCGCGGACCCTTTCTTCGTCGCCTGGTTAGCCAGAGGCCCCTCTTGTATCCTGATCACTGAACTCGCCTTCAGAGTACCACTTTTTGGCGCCTACCTCCGGCGTGCGGGGCACATCCCCGTGGCGATGGGCAATGGCCGGGCAGCTTTCACTGCAGCTGTCGCCGCCATCAAAGCCGGTCGGAAAGTCATTATCTTCCCCGAAGGCGACCTCAGCCCACGCGACAGCTTTTGCAAAGCACATTCTGGGGCGGCACGGTTGGCGCTGTTCACCGGTGCGCCCGTCATTCCCGTGGGCATCGCCCTGCCCTGGGAAGGCATGCGCTTCCGTAAGGAGGTTTTTGGTGCGGAAACGGTCACCAGCCGTTGGCCCGTGCGCACGCCCTATGCCATGACGATGGGGCGCCCTCTTCGCTTCAAGGGTGATGCTGACGACCGCACACAAGTTGCTGCGGTGACCGATGCCATCATGCAACACATCGCAGCGCTGGTTCATCAAAGCCGGCTACGGCTGCGTCCAGAGCACAAACACGGATTTGCCCCCATCGTGGCAGATTTGGCGGGATAGGCGTACCGCGCTCAAGCGTCACCAAGTGCTAACAAGATTCCCAATTTTCCGCGAGGTCGTCATAACGGCCTCGCGGAAAACTGTATAAGTGGAACTACCAATTTGGGTTATAATTGGCTCATTCCCAATTCGTCCGGAGGACACCCTTGGACCGACGCGAGTTCCGCATCGAGAACGCTTATACCTATAACCGCAGAGGCGCCGGAAAGTGGATACTCTCACACTTGCTGCGCTATCCGCTGTGGCCCCTCCTCGCCCTCGCCGCGACAATCGCCAACAACCTTGCCTATAGCAATATCCAGCTCTACGTGGGCAAAGGCTTCGATGTCATCAACAAACCGGGTTGGACGAACGATGCCCTGCTAGCGCTGGCACT
This sequence comes from Anaerolineae bacterium, assembly GCA_016931315.1. Taxonomy (GTDB): domain Bacteria; phylum Chloroflexota; class Anaerolineae; order B4-G1; family SLSP01; genus JAAZNO01. The sequence continues at coordinate 20,790 of JAFGFB010000062.1, read as the reverse complement.
AGGATTGGGAGCCTCGGCGCTCATCCAGGGCATCACAGGTTTGGGGCGCAACTCGGCGGTGGAGTTTATCGCGCAGCTGTTGGAACGTGATGCCCGGGAGGAATTCTACGCCGACCTGCTGGGCAAGAGCCAGACCTTCCACGGCAAACAACGTATTGGCGATATCATGGCGCGCGCCACGGATGATGTACGCCAGCTCAATTACATGTTCAGTCCCGGCGTTATGCTCATCACTGACTCGATGATGGGCCTCGTCGTGCCGCTAATTTTCATCAGCGCCCTGAATTGGCACTTGCTGCTCGTACCGCTGCTCTTCACCGTGGCATTGGCATTGACCGTCTATGACTACAACCGTCGCCTGAAACCTGTGAGTTTCGCTCAGCGAGAAAGCTATGGGCAGATGAACGCCGGTTTGGCAGAGGCCGTTGCAGGCATCGAAGTAGTCAAAGCCAATACACAAGAAAGCCGTGAAGGGCTCAGCTTCCGCGAAAATGCGCGACGTTACCGTGACCATTTCGTACACCAGGGAATGTTGGAAGCGCGCTATCTACCGCTGCTGGTCTTCAGCGTGGCCTGGGGAGCCGCTTTTCTGCACGCGCTGCTCTTGTGGCGCGCGGGCAGCGTCAGCCTGGGGCAGGTGGTCTCCTTCATGGGGCTGTTTGGCGCGCTGCGCTTCCCCACTTTCATCTCCATCTTCAGCTTCAATCTGGTGCAATTGGGTCTCGCCAGCGCTCAGCGCATTCTCAAGTTACTCAACACCGAAACAGAACTCGACGAGAATGAACACGGTGAGGCGCACCCCATTCAGGGCGCGGTTATCTTCGAGAATGTATGCTTCAGCTACAACGGTAAACCCATACTCAAAGACATCAGTTTCACAGCCCAACCAGGCGAGACGATTGCCATTGTCGGGCAGACAGGATCCGGGAAGACCACGCTCACACGCCTCATCAACCGCATCTTTGACGCAGATAGCGGAAGGGTGCTGGTGGATGGCATTGACGTCCGTGACTGGCAGCTCGAATCGTTGCGTTCCCAGATTTCCACTATCGAGCAAGATGTATTTCTGTTCTCACGGACGCTTGCGGAGAATATCGCCTTTGGTTGCGCCGATGCAGACCAGGTTGCCATCGAAGCCGCCGCACGCGAGGCGCAGGCCCACGATTTCATCACCAGCTTCAACGAGGGGTATCAAACGGAAGTGGGCGAGCGCGGCGTGACCCTCTCTGGCGGGCAACGGCAACGCATCGCCATCGCACGCGCCTTTCTAACCAATCCGCGCATCCTGATCCTGGATGATAGCACCAGCGCTATTGATAGCGCCACCGAGGATAAGATTCAACGCGCTATGCGGCGTATCAGTCAAGAACGTACGACGTTTTTGATCACACACCGCCTGAGCCAAATCCGCTGGGCGGACCGGATTCTGGTCCTGCAACACGGCACACTAGTGGACCAGGGCACACACGATGAATTGATGGCGCGCAGCGTGGATTACCGGCGCATCTTTGCGCGCTATGAGAACTAACGCTGTCAACAAACTGATTAAAGGATATTTCCATGGGCTTCATTCTCGACGGCCTTGACACCGAATCCTACGACCGCAAATACAGCGACCGCGAGCTGGTACGCCGCATCCTCAGCTATTTCCGCCCCTACACCAAACAGATGGCAGGCGCATCGGTACTATTGTTGCTCAATTCCATCACCGGCACAGGAGGACCCATTCTCATCTCCCGCGCTATTGATATCGTCGCCGAGGGCCCCACCCTCTCCACCATCCTGCTTATGGCGGGCGGGGTGCTGCTATTGGGCGTTTTTGGCTGGCTCTTCAACTATATCCGCCGGGCCATCACCGCACGGGTGGTGGGTGATGTGGTGCTCACCCTGCGCGAGGATGCCTTTGACGCCACCATCAGGCATGATCTCTCATTCTTCGATGAACACGCCTCCGGCAAAATCGTCAGCCGGGTCAGCTCCGATACACAGGATTTCTCCAACGTCGTTCTGTTGGTGCTCGATCTGGCTAGCCAGATACTCCTGGTCATCATCCTTTCGGTCTGGCTCTTCAACATCAATGCCTGGCTCACCCTGGCGCTGTTGGGAATGACACCCTTCGCGGTGCTCATTGCCCTGAGTTTTCGGCGCCTGGCGCGCCGCATTACACAGCAAGCACGTCGCATCACCGCCAAAATCAACGCACAGATTCAGGAATCCATCAGCGGCATCGTGGTCGCCAAGAGCTTCCGGCAGGAAACCGCCATCTATGAAACCTTCAGCCAAAACAACCGGCAAGCCTACCGCATCGGCATACGACGCGGGCTGACGCTCAACACGATTTTCCCCGTGATGAGCATCGCCTCAGGGCTAAGCATTGGTTTGCTCTTCTACCTGAGCGGGCTGGCAACACGAGTCAGTTCAGCGGTGACGCCAGGGAACTGGTATCTCTTCATGCAAGCCGTGGGCTTCTATTGGTGGCCCATGATGAGCATCGCCTCGTTCTGGAGTCAGTTCCAGGATGGGCTTTCAGCAGCAGAGCGCGTCTTTGCACTGATTGATGCTGAACCGCGCGTGCGACAGACGGCAGCGGAACCGGTTACAGGGCTTAGCGGCGCGTTGGAGTTTCGCAATTTGTGCTTCTCCTACAATGATAGCGAGAAAGTGCTGGATGAATTCTCCCTGACGATTCGCCCGCGCGAAACTATTGCGTTGGTCGGGCATACAGGCGCGGGCAAGAGCAGCATCGCCCGGCTTATTACCCGCTTCTACGAGTATCAGTGCGGCGACCTGCTGATAGATGGGCGCGATGTGCGCACACTGGATTTGGGGAAATACCGGCAATACCTGGGGCTGGTGCCGCAGGAGCCCTTTCTCTTCTCAGGGACGGTACGCGACAACATCCGCTATGCGCGCCCCACAGCTTCCGACGATGAGGTCTGCGCTGCGGCAACTGCCATCAGCCAGGGCGAGTGGGTCACGGCCTTGACCAACGGGCTGGATACGGATGTGGGTGAACGCGGGGCGAATCTCTCGATGGGGCAGCGGCAGCTGGTGGCTTTGGCGCGTGTCGTGCTCAAGAATCCAGCCATCTTCATCCTGGATGAAGCCACCGCCAGTGTGGACCCCTTCACCGAGACGCAGATTCAGGAAGGCCTGGAGACACTCATGCGCGACCGAACTGCCATTGTTATCGCGCACCGGCTCTCCACGGTGAAGAACGCCGACCGCATCATCGTGCTCGACCACGGACGCATCATCGAAGAGGGGACTCACACCGCACTTCTAGCGCAAGGCGGGCACTATGCAGACCTGTATAATATGTACTTCCGGCACCAAAGCCTGGAGTATATCGAGACCTTCGCGCCGGCAGCGTAATACCATCGGGAAGTGAATTGTCCGCGATAATCCAGATAAGTGCGTCTGGCAGTCAAAACCCGCTTTTTGCTGCCAACGGTGACTTAAAAACCGCTTTTGTCTTTCTCTGCCGCTTTAGCGCCTCCGTCCTATCCGCCAGTTGCCTCCCCTGGATAGACCAAACCCCACTGGGCGCGGAGCTGGTCCAGGGTCTCCATGATAACAAGCGTTTCATCCAACGGCATGATGGCGCTTTCGAGGCGCCCCTCACGCATACAGCGCGCGACCTCGTCCGCTTCATAGTTGTAGCCATTCCCATGGAGTGGGAAGTGATAGTCGCTGCCGCTAGCGCTCCGCAAGCGCCGCCACAAGCGGCCTAGCCCCAAGGCGCGCCCAAACGATTTGATACCTGCAGGTAGCCGAGAAGGGAACTCTACCAAGCCCTTCCGCTTCAACGTCAGCCGTTCCGGGCGATACATAGGAGCGTGGATATGGATAGCGCCTTCCGTTCCGAGGATGCGGGCTTCGGTGGGCGTTGTTGTCTGCACCGCCGCGGATAATACCGCAAGCTGCCCCTGCGGATATTCGAAAATCCATGCCGATTGCTCATCTACCCCGGTGATACCCAGATGCGCCGCTCCGGTTATCCGCCGCGGCGTTCCCAGTACCATGAACGCCAGAGAGACGGGATAAATACCCACATCAAGGAGCGCGCCGCCACCCAAAGCCGGGTCGAGGAGACGGCTGTGGGGATCGAAGGGCACACGAAAGCCAAAATCCGCCATCACCATGCGCACATCGCCAATGACGCCTTCGGCAAGCCAGCGCCGTAGCTGCACCATGGCGGGCAGGTAGCGCATCCACATCGCCTCCATCAGAAACAGGCGTCGCGCCCGCGCCTCGGCAATCATCACTTGTGCTTCCGCCGCATTGAGAGCAAAGGGCTTCTCACACAAGACGGCCTTACCACCACGAAGGCACAACAATGTGTTCTCCGCATGGAAAGGATGCGGAGTGGCAATATAGATGACATCCACCTCGGGGTCTTCTGCCAACGCACGATAATCCGCGTGGCGATGGGGGATATCAAAGGCGCGACCAAAACGCTCCGCCGATTCTGCCGTCCGCGAACCGACTGCCACCAGTCGAGCATCCGACAATACTTGCACGCCCCGCGCGAACTGCTGTGCAATCGCGCCCGTCCCTAATATGCCCCAACGTATGTTATCAGCCATAGTCACCTCAGAACTTACATCCAGGCGCGGCGGCGCATCCACAGGAACATGCCAACCGGCGCAAACGCCATCGCCAACAGAACCGCAATGAATGCGGGTGAACTGGTCCACGCCGGGAAAGGGTAGTTGGGCTGGAAGAAGTTCATACCGAAGAAGCCCGCCAGAAAGGAGATTGGCATGAACAGCGTGGTAATCACGGTCAACGTTTTCATCACCTCATTCATGCGATTGCTAGTCACAGAAAGGTAACTGTCCAATGCGCCGCTGACCAGGTCGCGAAGGCTATCAATAATATCGTAGAGCCGCACCAGATGGTCGTAGACATCGCGGAAGAAAATGCTTTGTTCCGGTGGAATTGTGGCATAGCCACCACGCGCCATCCTGTTAAGCACCTCGCGCTGCGGAGCGATAATGCGCCGTAACGTGACCAGGGTGCGCTTGAGGGTGAAGATTTGCTCCAGCAAGTGCGATCCAGGATCGCCAAAGATTTGGTCCTCGATGAGATCAATCTCCTCATCAATGGTTTCCACGGCCACCATACAATCTGAAGCCAATTCATCAGCGATAAGATAGAGAAGACCACAGGTGCCCTTCTGCATGTGGCGGTCATCACGGCGGCATGCCTGCCACACCCGCTCCAGGGCTTCTACAAGTTCGGTATGATAAGTGACCAGGTAATTAGGTCCCAGAAACACATCTAGTTCACGGGTTTCGATATCTTGCCACGCCTCGGTGCCAACCACTACAGCTTGCAACGCCAGATAGAGGTATTGAATCCAATCATCAATCTTGGGCGAATGTGACTCCACTAGTGCATCATCAATCGCCAGTGGGTGGAAGCCAAATGTATCACGTAAAACGGGCAGGCACATCTCCACGGGCGCCTGGTCCAGATCGACCCATAATACCCCCTGCGCATCGCTCAGAACCCTGGCAAAATCCTGAGGCGGCAGATCAGACTGCAAACCATGTTCTTGAGAGAAATAAAGGGCACGAATCATGCTGAGAGTCTCCTTCAGACAACCATTCTAGACGATAGCTTGTAATCAATACTATAAGCAAGCCACAAATTGTCAAAAATCCGCATGATTCTGCAAACAGACAAAGAGGGCTAATATTAGTATTTTGAGAAACGTGAGGCGTGCCTCAAGATACTTTTCCGAGAAACAGGCAAACTGCATGCGTCGCGCCTACAACACAAGCATTTTTAGCCAATGGTTTGTACCCCGCTCAACTGCGTCCTTGCCATCTCCAGGAAATGGGGCACAATGTAAACATTGCTAATTTGGGATTGTAATGCAGAACAACAATCCACTTGGCTGACGGCTACCCGCCTTGGACCTACAATATTTTTAAGGAGGTGTACTGACGTCACAAACACAGCAAAGACCGATGTCTTTTGAATAGTTTAGCGCCACACCCATACGATCAAACCTGCAAGGAGGATGTAATTGCTATGAATAAAAGACATGTACAGTTTGTGAATATTGCCTTTACCTTAGGAATAACAGCGCTATTAGTGACAGCGCTTCTCTCCGGTTTTACGGGGAATAGCACCGCAGCAACCACCACGGCAGTCTTCGTCAATGAAATCCACTATGATAACGATGGAACTGATGCCAGTGAGGGCGTAGAAGTTGCCGGGCCAGCCGGGACCGATCTAACCGGCTGGCAGTTAATCCCCTACAATGGTAATGGCGGAGTGCAATACTCGGTCCAGACCCTAAGTGGAACGATACCTGATCAACAGAATGGCTATGGAACCGTCTTCTTCGCCATTTCGGGCCTCCAAAACGGCGCCCCAGATGGTATCGCCCTGGTCGACGCTTCGAGCACAGTCATCCAATTCTTGAGCTACGAGGGCGCCTTCGCCGCCACCGACGGCCCGGCAACCGGTCTGACGAGTGTTGACATCGGGGTCAGCGAAGTTGGCACTACGCCTGCTGGCGACTCTTTGCAGCTAGTGGGTACAGGCACCACCTACGAGGACTTTACCTGGAATACTGCCACTATCGCCAATACCTACAATGCCATCAACACCGGGCAGATCTTTTATGTACCAGGACTCACTTTAATCAAAGAGGTGACCCCTGATACCATCATTGAATACCAGAGCACCGTCACCTACACCATCGCCCTGGTCAATGAAACGACTACTGATGACACCGTCCTCTTCACCGACACACTTCCCACCGAAGTGGATTTCGGCGCCTGGGTGGAGATGCCCACTGGCGCAGCTGTTGCAGCCGACGAAATTACCTGGAGCGGCACAGTCACGGCTAGCGAGGCCATCACCTTTACTTTCACCGCTAACCACGTGGGCGACTACGGGGACGTTGTCACCAACACCGCGGCGTTTAGTGGGACCACACAGACCGGCACGGCGGAGGCCGTCTTCAACGTAGAAAACCTGACCAGCGATATCACGTTCACCTACCACGACTCGGAAGACGTCGTGCAATCCGGTGAAGCCATATATCTAGCAGGCGATTTCAACAGCTGGAATCCTACTGCCACACCCTTAACCGCGGATGGCGCCTTCGAGGTGTTCAGCGCCACCGTGACAGGACTGGCAGCGGGCGATTACGGCTACAAATATATCGTCTACACAGATACAGTGCCCAGCGGCCCGGCCAATTGGGATTGGTTGAACACTAACAACCGGACAACGACCGTTAGCACAAATGCCACGGTAGACGATTATCGCAATGTGGCCGTCGGTTGGGCCAACCTTCAATGGCCCCAGACTATGACGGGCACGATGGGAATAGCCACAGACGACATCTACGGACGGCTCTACATCCAAAACGTCACAAACCCCGCCGGTGAAGGCCGAGGTCTTAAGGCCGAAGTAGGCTACGGTGACAATGCTGATCCCTCCAACTGGGACTGGTTCCCGATGATCTTCCACACTCAAACTGATAACAACGACGAGTTCATGGGAATGATCACGCCCACTTTGCCCGGCGTCTTCTCTTACACCACCCGCTATGATGGTAACTGGGGCGTCGGAAATCCCAATGCGGGATGGGTCTACGGCGACCTTACAGGCGTTGGCCCCTATTCTGGAGGCGACTTCAGCCTGTCCGATACCGGCGTCGTGACCGTGAGCTTTGCTGCCGTACCCATCGCCACGGCGCGCGCTGGCACCAATGGCGAGGTCTTTGGCCTGGAAGGGATCGTCACGGCACCGAATGGCACCTGGAACAATGCGCCCGAATGGACTTTCCAGGACACAAGTGGTGGTATTGCCGCTTACTTCGTTCCCGATGAGCCTATCGAATTGGGCGATACTATACAAATGGTCGCCACGCGTGGAGCCTACAATAACCAGGAGCAAATGACTTCGCCAGTCTACTTTGAGGTCGTTTCCCATGGGACACCCGTCGAACCCATCACCTACACCACAGGTGTGGTTGCTAGCGGCAGCACCGAGGGCTGGCTTGTGGAAATCGAAGGTGTTGTTGGCGGCATGCCTGCGACATGTGGCTCTGCCTACAACATCACCCTCAACGATGGCAGCGGCGCCACAACAGTCCGCATCGAGTCTGCCACGGGGATCAACCTGTGCAATCTGGGAATCAGAAATGGCGACAATCTGGGCGTTACCGGCTTCAGTACCCAGTACCAAAACACGTACCAGGTTAAGCCGCGAAGCGTTGCGGATCTCGAATTGTTTGTAGATAACCCGATTGTGCTACAGACCGTCCCGACCGACAACGCGCTCAACGTTCCCACAAATACGCTCATCAGCATCCAGTTCAACGAGCCAGTGACCGTCACGGAGCCGTGGTTTACCCTGGAATGCAGCAGTAGCGGCGTGGTTAGTGCAAGCGTTACGCCTGCTGGGCCAGCTGCCAGCTACACGCTTAGCCCGAGTGCGGCCTTTGAGTATGGCGAGACTTGCCAGGTCACCATACCGGCCGATCAGGTAAGCAATGCTGAAGCGCTAAACATGTTGTCTGACTATCACTTCAACTTCACCACCGGACCCGCGCCAGATTTGGGAAGCTGCGGCGATCCCGCCATCCCCATCAACTTTATTCAAGGCGAGGGCGATACCACGCCAATCCTCGGCGCCACTGTGGTGATTGAAGCCGTTGTGGTGGGTGACTATCAGGGTACAGGACAATTCAGCGGTTTCTTCCTGCAGGAAGAAGCAGCACAGGGCGATGGGGATCCTAACACGTCTGAAGGCATCTTCGTTTACAGCACAGCCGCTGTCTCGCCCGGCGATTTGGTCCGCGTACGGGGCACCGCAACAGAGTACAACAATCTTACGCAGATTGGTTCTGGAAGCAGCCTCGTCGTTTGTGATTCGGGCCAAACCATCACACCGACAGCGGCAATTTCCCTCCCGGTGAGTGACATGACAGACTGGGAAGCGCTGGAAGGGATGTTGCTCTCCTTCACCGACGAGCTGATCGTGACCGAACACTATAATCTCGGGCGCTATGGCGAGATTCAGCTATCTATCAACGACCGGCTGTGGAATCCAACCAACGTTGTAAACCCTGGTGCTGAGGCGCTGGCGATGCAGGACCTCAACAACCGCAGTCGCATCATGCTGGATGATGCCCTCAATGTCCAGAATCCCGATCCGGTGATTTACCCTGATCCGCGGCTAACCTACACCGACACCCTGCGCACGGGCGCAATCGTCGAGGGCTTGACCGGCGTCCTGGATTACCGCAACAACACCTACCGCATTCAACCCGTGGGAGTCATCTCCTTCACCCACACGGCTGACCGGCCCTACGAGGTGGAGAATGTGGGCGGAACACTGAGGGTGGCGAGTTTCAATGTACTCAACTACTTCACTACGCTCGGCAGTCGCGGCGCTAATACTGCATCCGAGTTCGAGCGCCAACGCACCAAAATCATCAACGCCATTTTGGACATGGATGCGGATATCGTCGGCTTGATCGAGATTGAGAATCACCCAACCGATGAGGCGCTGATCAATCTTGTCGACGGACTTAACGCGCAGGCTGGCGCTGGAACCTACGCTTACATTGCCACCGGTGAAATTGGCACAGATGAAATCAAACAGGCTTTCATCTACCAACCAGCGACTGTGACGCCCGAAGGCGATTATGCAATCCTCGATAGCACGACTGCCATTAGCGGCACCACTTTCGACGATACCAGGAATCGCCCGGCGATCATCCAGACCTTTGCCGAGAACAGCACCAGAGAACTGGTCACCGTGGCCGTGAACCACCTCAAATCCAAAGGCTCTGAATGCGTGGGTGACCCGGATATCGGCGATGGACAGGGTAACTGTAACGTGACGCGCACGAATGCTGCGGAAGCCCTCGTGGCTTATCTGGCAACTGACCCCACCGGCAGCGGTTCCGCAAACACCCTGATCATCGGCGACCTGAACTCCTATGCCATGGAAGATCCCATCACCGCGATTCGCGATGCGGGATACACCGACCTGCTACGGCATTTCGACGGTACAGAAGCCTACAGCTACGTCTTCGACGGGCAAGCGGGGTATCTGGACCATGCTTTGGCAAGCCCGGACTTGCTACCATTCGTGACAGACGCAACCGCCTGGCATATCAACGCCGATGAACCGCGGGTGTTGGATTACAACGAGGAGTTCAAGACCGCGCAACAGATCATCGAATGGTACAGCCCGGAGCCGTTCCGAGCTTCGGACCACGATCCAGTCGTTGTCGGGCTGGAGTTGTTGCCACCGAGCCTCACCATCACCAAGATGGTTACATCTACGGCCAATGTGGATCTCGGTGATGTTGTGACCTACACCCTCACCCTGGAGAACACTGGCGGTGGTGTGGCTTACAGCATCCTGCTCACCGATACCCTGCCCACCGGCATCACCTTCGGTGGTTGGGCGATGGGCACAAACGTGGTCCCCGACTACGCCGATGGCGTTATCACCTGGACCGGCGACCTTCCAGCAGGAGTACAACCTCTCACCATCGTCTTCACCGCTACGGTGAACAACGACCCGACACTCTACGAGCATTCCATCGTCAATACCGCAGAATTCACGTCGGACAACGCGGGCGAAGGCGAGGACGACGCCACCTTTGCCATGCTTGGCGCGCCAGTGTTGGCGCTCGTCAAAACAGTGGAAGCCACCGCTGAGGTGGACCTGGGCGATGTGGTCACCTACACCCTCACGCTGAGCAACAGCGGCGAAGCTACTGCTGTGGGTATAAACCTCACAGACACGCTGCCCACTGGCGTCACCTTCGAGGCCTTCGTTGCCGCCGATGGCGCAACACAGGCGAACGGTGTCATCACCTGGGAGGGCGATCTGGTCGCCGGAGAGGATATCGTCATCATCTTCACCGTCACAGCGGATGACGATGACGCCCTCTATGGCACGGAAATCACCAACACGGCCAGCTTCACCTCTGCCAACGATGGCAGCGGCTCGGATGAGGCAATTTTCACCGTCAAGCCGCTCTACCGGATTTACCTGCCCGTGGTGGCGAAAGGTTTTACCGGGTAAAGCTCCGGCTTTTAACAGCAGCCCCCCCAATGGTCCCATTGGGGGGGCTGTTTTTACATAGAAATAGGGCCCTAATCATTCAGAAATAGTCTGATTACGCCCACATGCCACGTCGGGATGCAACCAAAGCCACACTTTGAGAGAGTGGAGACTCAACGCCAAACCGGTACGAACATCAACCATTGCTCAGGATGCTGGCGAATCAAGCCTCCGATCTCTATCAATGCCTTGCGCACATTTACGAGGATATCATGATCACGATCGCCGGTGAGCGACAGTTCCCACGGTGGATTCGCCACAACGCGGTACTCGCCTTCTTCATAAAAACAGGTTGCCGTCATCAATAGACAGTTGGAGCGCAGCGCAATCCGCATGTAGCCCACGGGTAGTTGTGCTATCTCACCGAAGAATTCTACCGGAGCATCCCCCTCGCCCACCGGGCGATCCACACCGGTAATCACCGCACCGCCACCCTGGAGGCGACGAATCGCCTGTCGCAGCGCCTCAGGTGTGATAGGAGTCACCATCGCGCCCGCCTGTTGCCGCAAACGGTTGAACATCTCCACACCCGCGCTGGGGTTGGAGAGGCTCAAAACCTGCAATGGGACCGGCGCCTCCTGACATAAGGCGATACCCGCCAGATCGAAGTTGGCGATATGGCTGCCCAGGATGAAAACCCCACGCCCGGCAGCAAGCGCCGCATCCAAATGCGCTCGGGTCTCTGGCAACAAGCGCACCGGAGGATTGAAGTCCGCCACACGACTATGCCCCCGCCCCACATTGTGAAACAGCTCATAATAAGCGCGCGTAGCATTGCAAAATACTGCGTAAGCATTCCGACGCACCGCCTTGGGAGTCGCCGCTTCTCCCAGGATGTGCTGCTGGTTGGCATAGACCGCTGCGCGGACATCACTGCTGAAGCTGACCAGCACGCGAGCGGCAAGGCTCGCCAAAACCCCTGCACCAGCCGAGGGCAAATATTTCCCCAGCAAGAAAGCGAAGCGCGTGGGCCACCCTTTGGAGAAAAATGCTTTTGTACTCATTAGCGCTCAGTAAAAAAACCACCGGGAAAGCTACGGTTTTTCTGAAGTTTTACCCAAAACGGACGGCGCCTCAATCAAGACCGGGAGGCCGCGCGCCAGGCAGAACGCAACGGCACCCCAAGAAGCAATTTGCGATGCAAGATGTACACCTGCCGCTGCGGAATGCCCCAGAGAGTTAAGCCCATGCGCCAGCGCCAACAGAATAAAAGCGGTCGCTTTTGCCACACCAAAAGGCGTGCGCAGCCAAGGTGAACCCACAAGAAAGCGCCCCAGTTTGGTGCGCATCAAATCAAAAGGCTTGAGACCTCGGGCCGGCGCCACAGAGCGCACCGAATCCACAAATGTCCCACGAATCACTACAATAAGGGGAATAAGAATCGGGATCAAGCGCAGATGGGCAAAGACAACCCAGAGCGCATATTCAACCGCCCGGTCCGCGGCAATATCGAGCACACTGCCCAAAAGACTTGTCTCACCTCGCGCCCGCGCTAAGACGCCGTCAAAAGTATCCATCAGAATCAACAACAGGATCAGGGGAGCAGCAATCAACTGCGCTGTTGCAGAATCACTAAACAACAACGCAATAATCACCCCCAGCAGGGGGATGCGTGAGAGCGTAATCCAGTTAGCCAACATGCAATACTCCTGAAGAAGGTATTTCTAACAGACCTGCGCGCCACACACGTTGCATCGCGCGCAACGAAAGCACCGGCTGTAACTCCGCATTGGAAGGCAATGGATTCCGAGAACGAATCTCTGCCCAGGAAGCCGTCTGCAACAGCTCTAGCGACCAGGACTCGGCTTCCAGGAAGGTGGACAATGCCTCCCGCGTCACGCGCACAATCCCAGGCACCTTGACGGGATAAGGGGACTGTCGCAACGACAACAGATAGACCACTTGCGCCAGGGCATCCGGCATCTCGGAGCCGCCCAGCTGTGGGGGCGTTAGCACAATCCAGTGCGGGGCAGCAGGGAATGCGGCTGAGGCGCCAGAAAGCATGGCGGCGCCAGAAAGCATGGCGGCGCCAGACGTTCTGGCGGCGCCAGAAAGCATGGCGCAGCGATCTCCCTCCAGAAGCAGGATGCCGGTGGCTGCGGCTGAGCGCGCATCGGTGTTCCATGAATCCCGCAGATGCCGCAAGAGCATCCGCATTGGATCGCGAGAATCAGCATTCGTAAGAATGCCCTGCACCTGTGCGCCGCCCAGGCCAATTCGAAGCGCGCCCTGAGGTCCTTTGACCCAATAGCGTTCATCACGAAGTTCAAAATAAAAGGAATCTCGATCATAAGGGAGCGCTGCTGTCGCAATCAAACGCAGCGCCCGCCCCTGCAAAGCCCCATCCGGTTCATCCCGCAACTGTGGAAATACCTCAAAGAAATCCAATCCGCGTTGCCTCCCTCAAAATCTAGAAACCCAAATCAGTGCTCAGAAAACCCACAACGATCCCGGCATGAGAATCAGTAACAAAGAGCTGCCCATCCGGCGTCAATGCCAGTCCGGTGGGGAACTGCAAGCCCTGATTCATGACCAACGCGCCCAGCGCCACACCTTGAGTATCAAAAACAAGGATGCGTCCATGGCTGCCATCAGTGACATAGGTTCTACCGGCAGCATCTACCGCGAGGTAGGGCTTATCTTCGGGGTTTTCGATACCCCAGGTAGGGACGCTCCACTGATAGGAGGGTGTTCCCATCCGCAATAATACCTGTATCCGTAGATTCCAGGAATCCGCGACAATAATGTCCCCCGAGCTGTTGAATGCCAGACCCACCGGCTCGTTGAGTTGCCCCGGATTGCGCCCCGCACCTCCCAGCTCCCACAGGAAACGACCCTCAGTATCGAAAACCTGCACCCGTTTGTTGCCGGTATCCGTCACGTAAAGATAGCCATCTGGTCCAATGTCAACGGCGCGCGGTCCATAAAACACCCCTTCGCCATTGGGGTCGCCAAGTGCGAACTGCCCTAAGGTACCCCAACCAAGCAGATATTCACCCTGAGCAGTGAATTTCTGAATACGGTGATTCCAGGTATCTGCCACATAGACATTCCCCTGTGCATCTAATGCAACATCCCAAGGCTCACGAAATTGCCCCGGTCCCGCACCTTCGCCCCCCCAGGAATTGAGTACGGCGCCCTGCCGGCTAACGTGCCAGATGCGATGCCCCAGGCTATCGGCGATGAAGAGCGAGCCATCTGCGGCGGCCGCAATACCTCGAGGTGTGGCGCCCGGCAAGGAAATGGTCACGGCAGGCACCAGAGACCGCTCTAGCGCAGCGTAGGGGTCTGACAGGGGGGTCGCATTGGGCAGCAGGGGAGCCTCGCCACTGACACCCAATCGGTAGCCCCAAATCTGCTGCGCCAGGTCACGTCGAACGTAGAGGCGGAACTCATCGCGATAGGGCCATTCTTTCAGGGTAATACGCCGCTGCTTAACCTGCGCGTAGCGGTCATAATCTCGATCCCAGAAGATGTCCCACAGCGCCTGGCGCATTTCAGGGTTGGTTAGTGCGCCCTTGATGCGCTCCCAAGTCATATCACGGTAGTCCTCGATGGGCCACCAGAGAAATTTGTACGTGAAATAATCATAATCGGCACTGAGGATGGGGTCTACCGCCCCCCACTGCGGCGACCCGGCAATCACCACAGGCGATTCCAGCAAACGCACCGGGTCGGGCGTCTGGCCATAATAATAAGCGTTGGGGAATTTCTGCATGTACCAGGAGAAAACCGTGTATTCCTTCTCGCCATAAGCCACACTCACATCATACGGCGCCCCTGTGGTGCGCCAGGAAACATCTTCAATCTGCGCCAACGCGATTTTGACATCTGGCGCGCCGTGTGCGTATACCAGGAACTCCTTCGCCAGGTCGTAATTGACATAGTTGAACGTGCTCATCGTGCGCAGGGTTACCAGAGCCAGCAATGCGGCAAAGGTAAGCGTTGCCACACGCAACGCCTGCCCATTCCCAAGCCGGCGCCAGGCCCAAATCAAAGCCGCCAAAGCTGCAAACGCCCCCAACAGCCCACCGAGCGCCTGTCCCAACGGCTCCAACTGCGTCAACAGCGGTCCGGCAGATGCTATACCAGCGCTAAGAGCAACGCGCGCGCGGTTGAACGCCTCGCCAAACACTGCGCCTCCCACTGCCGCCAGTGGCAATGAGACCGCCAATACCCAACCCTGTCGCTCCCCCCATGCACGCCAATTGACGCCATCCGCCAGGCGCCCCAGGAACCATGCAGCAAGAAAAATGGTCGGCAAAGCGATATGAACGACCAACCACGGCATTTTCTCGCCAGCATAACTATAAGCGAACCATGCCATTAGCGTCCACCCCAACAAAAAGGGAGGTAGCAGCTCCTTCACAAAAAGCGTGCCGCTATCGCGCCAGGCAGCCTTCAGAGGGGCAGATGGCGCAATAGCGTCTTCTTCCGCAACCATCGCAGGGGATGATTGGCGAGTAAATCGGAGACGGCGCATGCCCAACATAGCCACACCGCCAGCACCCAGAATCGAAAAAACCAGCGGCAAATACTCGTAGAGCGGCATCAACAGCATGTAGTAATAGCCCGGTTGTGTGCCGCGTTGCACGCCGTGCTGCGCCATCCAATAAGCCAGAGAGCCGACCAGACCGCTCAACAGCCCCACCGGATTGGTAAAAACGGTGGTATAGAATACCGTGAAAATCGCTGCCGCACCAGCAGCTGCAGTGAGCCAACGCCGCCCTCCCCACCATAGACCCAGCAGCACCGCAAGGCCAAGTGTCGCCATCACAATGATCACCGTGACCGCCAAAGATGCTCCCTCCATAGTGGTCAAACTGCCGCTGGTGAGGGTATTGTAAAGGGTGAGCATATCCACTCGTGCAAGCCGAATCAGAAAAGCCGAGCCAAGCGGTAATGTCAGCGTTCCCATCAGCATCAACACATCGAAGAGCCGCATCCCCCGCAAGGTCGCCTCACCAATACCGAAGAAGGCCGTAAGCACAGCCGCCAGCCCCAGGAGCAAGGCCACATACATAGCAATGTGTCCCCATGCAGGAATCACCGTTTCCGCGACCCGCGTATTGGCATCCAGCGCATGTTCAACCACCTCGCCCTGCATTAGCGCCAAGCCATACACAGCCGCACACAACAAAACCACCGCCACAAGTGAGAGAAAAACCGTCAGCAAACGCGGCCGCTGCCACTGCGCTCGCAGCACATTGAGGACGAAAGGTATCGCGAGCAGCACAAAGAAGATCAGCGTATAGATGTAACAGGTTTCCTTGGTAGTATACAACAAGGCAAAAAAGGCCCCTAGGGCATAGAGCCAACGATTGCGCCCATCTTCAAGGTATTTAAGAATCGCCCACAACAGAAGAACCGCCATCAACATGTTGGGCGTATCATGGCGGATGTAGCGGTTGTAATAGCTAATCGAGGGTGAGACGAGCAACATCAGCGAGGTGATCAATGCCCCTCCACGTCCAAGCCAACGCCGGAAGAGGAAGGGGCTAAGCACCAACGCCACCCCCAATACAGCAGGGAAAATACGCGCCGCAAAATCGTTGACGCCAAAGAGGAAATAATTCAGCGCCGTCATGTGGAACAATAGAGGCCCGTGCATCATTGGATTGTGCCGGTAGCCCGATCCCGAATAGAGATACCAGGAGAACTTCGTATGCAGAGCTTCGTCATGGCTCATCACCCGGTCACCCAGAATGTAGAAACGGGTGAACACTGCCGCGAGCAAGATGACCACCACTGCCACACGTTCCCAACGACTCAAAGTGCGCCAATCCATACGCCATTATCCCCCGAGAAAGTAGAAATCAAAGAGCACAGGCACTAGCTCTCAGCGCTGATCTCTTCCAGTTTTTTGAACAAGGGTGTGGGCTTCTCAAGCGGACGCCCCGCTTCCAGCTCAACAAAAGCCCAACGCGCCTCCGCATCCGCCTTATCATAGCGTAGCACTGTGTGCGGGCGCAGGGCATCAGGAATTTCTTCAATATACTGAACCCCGAAAAGCCGCGTCTGATAACCCAACATGCCATGCAATTGCTGTGCAGAGAAAGGCAAGAATGGTGCGAGTAATACCTTCAGTGCATTGATGGCCTGCAAGACCACATAGAGGCTGGTCCCAGCTGCTTGCCGATCAGTCTTGATTTGCGTCCACGGCGACTTAACCTCCAGGTAACGGTTCGCCTCCCGTGCCAGGTTCAGCGCTTCCGTCAACGCCGCCCGGAACTGTGCTGCAGCCAGACGCTGCCCCACCGTGTCAAAGGCTGCCCGTGCCTGTGCTAGAAGAGCCTCATCCACGGCATCAAAAGCGCCAGGCTCCGGAACCGCCACGAAATGTTTCGCCGTAAAAGCCAGTACCCGGTTCACCAGATTGCCCCAAATGCCAACCAGTTCGCTATTGTTGCGCTGCACAAGGTCATCCAGTGAGAAATCCGAATCACTGGTTTCCGGCATCACAGCGCTCAGATAATAACGAATCGCATCTGGGTCATAATTCTCCAACAAATCAGGAATAGTGACAGCCTCATTACGACCACTCTTTGCCGCTTTCGCGCCGTGGATGTTCATAAACTCATTGGCGGGCACATCGTAGGGCAAGTTCAAACGCCCCTCGGACGCGTAGAGCCGTTCAATGCCAATGAGCTCCGCAGGCCAGATAATCGTGTGAAACGGAATATTATCTTTGCCAATGAAGTAATACGTTAGCGCCTGGGAGTCATACCACCAGGCTTTCCACGCCTCAGGGTCGCCCGTCAATGCTGCCCACTCAATGCTGGCAGACAGATAGCCGATGACCGCCTCAAACCAGACGTAAAGGCACTTACCATCGTAGCCCTCCAGCGGCACCGGAATACCCCATTCCAGATCGCGGGTAATAGCCCGCGGCTTCAACCCGCCTTTCACATAATTGTGTGAAAAGCGCATCACATTGGGACGCCAATGATCCTTCACACCTGTCTCAAGATATTGTAAGACCTGTAGCTCCAATTTTTCGAGGTCCAGGAAGAAATGTACGGTCTCCCGAATAACCAGCGTCGAACCGTCAATCTTGCAGCGTGGATTTTTCAGCTCCAAGGCATCGAGCAACCGCCCGCAATTATCACACTGATCCCCACGCGCATCGGCATAACCACAATGGGGGCAAGTTCCCTCCACATAGCGGTCAGGCAGAAAGCGCTGCAGCGTTTCAGAGAAGTACTGCTGCTGGTGTTCAGTACGGAGACAACCCTGTTCCAGCAAACGCAAGAACAAGTCCTGTGATACGCGATAATGGTTAGGAGTATCCGTATGGGTGAAGAGATCATAAGATATCCCGATGATTTTCTGAGTCTCCAGGAAGTGATTGTGATAACGCTCGAAAATCTCACGCGGCGACACGCCTTCTTTATCCGCTTTCACAGTAATCGGCGTCCCATGTGAATCCGTCCCGGATACCATCAAAACCTCGTTGCCCACCAGCCGATGATAGCGCGCGAAAATGTCGGCAGGCAGATAAGCTCCTGCCAGATGCCCCACGTGCAGATCGCCATTGCCATAGGGCCACGCAACCGCAACAAGAATTTTCTTAGCCATGTTCCACACTCCCCTAAAAGTAGCAGATGACGAATTCAAGACCCATCCATGAACAATCCAAAAGTTCTACAAGCCGACAACACAGCACTCGGCGCGGAATGCAGGAGTTCGCACACATATCTATGCAGTATAATCGAAACTGTATAAATAGAAAACCCGCCAGCGAGGCTGGCGGGTTAAATCCATGTCCCTGGAACGCAGGGCTTGCGTCAGGTCGCCTCAACCCCCTGACGCCACGGCAAGCCGCACATCAACATTCCAGCGCTCCACTCGCTACACATAAGTAATCTCAATACAAGTAATCCCTTAAATCCCGGCTACGGCTGGGATGGCGCAGGCGTCGCAACGCCTGACCTTCAATCTGGCGAATACGTTCACGGGTCAGACCAAATTTCTTCCCCACCTCTTCCAAAGTATAGCTCTGTCCATTCTGCAAGCCAAAGCGCATCCGCAAAATCCGCACCTCTCGAGGATTAAGTGTTGCTAACGCCTCCTCGATATGATCGCGCAACAGCTCTTGGTAGGTAGTATCCGAGGGCGTGGGGGTAAACTCATCTTCGATGAAATTGCTCAACTCACTGTCCTCGTCCTCACCCACAGGACGCTCAAGACTCAAGGGCTGCCATGATACCCGCATCATCCATTGGACTTTGCGTGCCTCAAGCCCCATCTCTTCACCCAATTCCTCAGCCGTTGGACGGACACCGCGCTCTTGTTCAATTTCCTGCGCGCGCCGATACAAGCGGCGGATACGATCGCTCATGTGAACAGGCACCCGGATCGTTCGACCCTGATCCGCAATGGCACGCGTGATCGTCTGCCGAATCCACCACGTCGCATAGGTGCTAAAGCGATACCCACGCTGATACTCGAATTTTTCCACTGCCTTCATCAAACCCAGGTTGCCTTCCTGAATCAGATCCAGAAAGGGCACCCCACGCCCGATGTACTTTTTGGCGATGCTTACCACCAGGCGCGTGTTCGCCCGGATCAAATGGTCGCGAGCTTCGCGACCCTGTTCGATGTCCGACTCCAAAACCAGGCGCTCTTCACGGTTATGTCCATTGTCACGCAACAAACGCTCAGATTCGCGTCCACGCTCGATTTTTTGAGCCAGGTCCACCTCTTCCTCGTTGCTGAGTAAGGGGACACGGGCCATCTCGCGCAAATACAACGCTACAGTATCATCCACGCCGATGCCATCGAGGGCATAATCATCTTCTTCCCAATTCTCATCGCCCCCCTCCGGGAGGGTCTTGGCTGCCGTTGCAAGAACTTCCTCATCATCAGGTTCTTCTTCCAGCTCTAACTCAACCCCAGCCTTGCGCAATTCCCCTAACACCGACTCAAGGGCATCCTCGTCATCAATGATCTCGTCCTCAAGCACCTCTACAACATCTTCAATCGTAACGAATCCCCGAGTCTCAGCCTTCTCCAGAAGCAGATTCATTACTAAACCCATAAATTACCTCTTATCAGGACTATATTACCTGAAAACGGCAAAATGGAAGATCCTATTCGCCGTCAAGCAGCGTTTGAAGGACCGCCCAACGCGGGTCAATCGGTGCCTTGTCGCCGCAATTGCACTCGCCACGATCAATATTCTCACCACACTGTGGACATAATCCCGCACAAGTAGGTGAGCATACAGGGCTGGCAGGCAACCCCAACCACAGATATTCGCGAATCAGGGGAGACAGGTCTACCCAACCATCTTCGGTCACCCGCACCGGGCGCTCAGGAGATAACGGCGCTCCGGCCAGGCCTATCAAGCCCTCAAATTCTACAACGACAGGGGCGAAGAAAAGTTCCAAACAGCGGGTGCATTCAGTCTCCACTGCCGCATTGAGGGTGCCCTGCGCCAAAATACCATTAGCAACACGCGTAAAGCTCAATACACCCTTGAGGTAGTTCACTGAAAGGTCTTCAAGTGAGAATCGCCCTAAATTAAGGCCCACGCTTTCTCGCTGTCCGACCTTGGCGTTTGTCAGAGAAGAAAGGCGTATTCTTACCATGTATGGGAGCCCTCCAACGGCTCACAACAGTATGATTATAACACAACTAAAAGTTTACGTCAAGGATTTTAACTTT
>JAFGFB010000061.1 GCA_016931315.1 Anaerolineae bacterium | reverse complement strand
TGGCTGCCGTGGGGGACCGCCTGCACGTGGTGTGGAGCGGGGGCCCCGATGGGCGCATTTTCACCAGCCAGGCCTTTACGCGCGACGCGGCGAGCGAATCCGGGTGGAACGGGCCCGTCGCGCTGTTCGCGTCCGCTGGAAGCGGGCCGCGGATCAGCGCCGACCTGCTCGGGCGCCTTTACGCGATCACCGCCGTGCCGCTCAACGAGGGCCGCGGTATCGCGCTCAGCTATTCCGATGACGGCGGCATGGGCTGGTCGGAAGCCGCCGTCGTCTTCGATGCGGAAGCCGCCGGGTGGCTCAGCGTCGCGCAGCCCGACCTCAGCGTCGATGAAGCCGGGCGGCTGGTGGCGGTGTGGCTGCGCACGCCCCTGCCCGGCAACGGTCCCGCCCTGGGCCTTTACGTGGCCCGTTCCTCGGCCGAGGGCGACGTGTGGACTGAGCCCGAGTTGCTGGTCGAAGGCGCGATGGCCTCGCCGCGCGTCGTGGCCACGCTCAAGGGCCAGGTGCTCGTGCTCTGGTTCGATAGCCAGCGTGGCACCGTGGGCTACCGGCTCTCCACGGATGGCGGCGCGACCTGGAGCCTGCCCAGCCAGGCGCCGGGCCTGCGCGACCTGCAAGCGCCTCCCGCCATCGCGCCGGATGGCGCCGGGAACGTACACCTCGCCGCCGTGATCGAGGACTCGGGCGCGTTGGCGCTCGCGCACTCGGTGTGGGATGGGGAGCGCTGGAACGCCGAGCCCTCGCTCGCCCTGGGGAAGGACGTGCAGGCCGTCGCTGGGCTTGGTGTGGCGCTTGATGCTTCAATGGGGCGGCTTGAGCTGCTCCTGAGCGCGCGCACGCTGAACGCTGAGGGCGCAGCAGAGTGGGGCATTTGGCATACGGCGCGCGCCATCCCCATAGTGGAGCGCGTGACGAGCGCGCAATTTGCGCGCGTGACGCCGACGCCGGAGCCCGGACCCATGCCGACGCCGACGCCGACGCCGCGCCCGCAGGTGAACCCGGATCCGGAGACGGTGAGCGCGCCGGCGGTGGCGCTCGGGCCGCTCAGCGTGCCGATTGGGGCGATTGTTGGGGTGCTGCTGGCGGGGTTCTTCGCGGTGACAGTGGTGGTGATGGCGCGCCGGAGATAAAACCAGCCACGAATTTCACGAATTACACGAAGGGAAAGAATTAGTGAAATTCGTGCAATTGGTGGCTAAAAGGATCTAGAATGACGGAGATTTTGTACAAGGATCTATCATACCGGATAGTGGGCGCAGCGATGGAGGTGCACCGCGTGCTTGGGGCGGGGTACTTGGAGGCCATCTACGAGCAAGCGCTAGCACTGGAGCTGGCGGACCGGAATTTGCCTTTCGAACGGCAGCGCCGTCTGTCGGTGCTCTACAAAGGCACAGTGCTGGGCGAATACGTTGCCGATATCGTGGTTGAGGATAAGGTGATTCTTGAACTCAAGGCAGTTTCGAGCCTGAACGACGCGCACCGTGCTCAGGCCCGCCACTACCTTGCCGCTACCGGTTTGCGCTTGGCGATTCTGCTGAATTTCGGCGCTGAATCGCTGCAACACGAACGCGTTGTGCTATGATGAGTCTTTTCCTTTCGTCTTAATTCGTGAAATTCGTGGCAAAAGGGATTCTATGACAACGATTGTGATTCGGCCGACACGGGGGTTGGCGTCGCTGGGGCTGGGCGCGGTGTGGGAGTACCGGGAGCTGCTGTTCTTCCTGGTGTGGCGCGACGTGAAGGTGCGCTACAAGCAGACGGCGCTCGGCGTGCTGTGGGTGGTGCTGCAGCCGCTGGTGAGCATGGCGATCTTCACCGTGCTCTTTGGCGTGCTGCTCAAGGTGCCCTCGGGCGACGCGCCGTATCCGGTGTTTGCCTTTGCGGGCTTGCTGCCGTGGAACTACTTCTCGCAATCGCTCACGCGGTCCTCGACCAGCCTGGTGCAGAGCTCGCACCTCATCACGAAGATCTACTTTCCGCGGCTGGTGATTCCGCTTTCGGGGGTATTTTCGAGCCTGGTCGATTTCGCCATCGCCTTTGTGGTGCTGCTCGCCCTGATGCTGGTCTACGGCGTGATGCCCTCGGCGCGAATGCTGCTGCTGCCGGCGCTGCTGCTGCTCGCGCTGGTGACCGCGCTGGGATTTGGCTTGTGGCTTTCGGCCCTGAATGTGAAATACCGCGACGTGGGCTACCTGCTGCCGTTCCTGATTCAGATCTGGATGTACCTCACGCCGGTGGTCTACGGCTCGGGGCTGATTCCGGAGCGCTACCGCTTTTTGCTGAGCCTGAACCCGATGACGGGGGTGGTGGAGGGCTTCCGCTGGGCGCTGCTGGGAGGGGAGCTGGAGGCGTATCTTTCGGGGCCGTTGCTGGCGCTTTCTGTGGGGATCTCGCTGGTGGTGCTGGTGAGCGGGGGGATTTTCTTCCGGACGACGGAGCGGAGCTTCGCGGATATAGTGTGAAGACTAGTCACGAATTGACACGAATTAAGACGAAGGAAAAGACTAGTCACGAATTAACACGAATTAGGACGAAGGAAAAGACTTAGTCACGAATTCACACGAATTAGGACGAATTAAGAGAAATAGTTGGAGGAAATTTGTGTTAATTCGTGTCAAAAATGGCACAAATACTGTAACACTTTTGTAACTGTAGCAAGAGTATGAAGAATCTGAGGCACCCCCCTTCCGCGGGGCGTGAAAACGTTCATACAGTCATACAGTCAGATTCCTGGACAGAAAGACGCGACTTTTGTGCTCAAGTGAACATGAGGTAGCCTTGTTGGCCATCGAAATCCGTCCGGGGTGTCGATCCGAAATGATAAGGATGAGGGACAGCCTATGGAAATTGTGAGATGCAGCCGGTGTATTCTGCCCGCCAGTCTTCCCAGCGTTGAGCTGGACGAGCATGGCGTGTGCAATCATTGCAGGGCCTACGATGCGCTCATTGCGGAGCTTGCCCGCACCCGCGAGGAACGTAACCGAAACCTGGAAACGATGGTTGCGCGGGCCAAGCAGACGCGCGGTGCATACGACTGCATGGTGACGCTTAGCGGTGGCAAAGATAGCACCTACGCGCTCTACCTGGCGACCAAGGTTCTCGGTGTAAGATGCCTATGCGCCACGTTGGACAATGCGTACCTATCGGACCATGCCAGAACCAACATCCGCAATGCCCTGGAAATCACGGGAGCGGACCACATCATGTATCGGGTGAATCCCAAGACGATGAAGGAGCTCTATGGGGCATTCGTGCACGAGTGCAGCATGTTTTGCCCCGTATGCAACCGCGGCATTGCGGTCACCTTGCTGGCTTTCACCAAGGCCTTCCAGATTCGCCTGGTGTTTACCGGCCACGGCAGGCTCGCTTCTTACCTGAGTATTGGGCGCTTTCCCGAGATCTTTGAGGGTGGCGATCTCGGATTCTTTCGTGCCGTTGTGGAAGGCAAACCCATGCAGGAGCGTGCGGGACCATTTTTGATGTACGATTATCAGAATCGATTGGACAAATTCGCGAAGGGCGTGGCGAGGTTAATGCCGGAAGGCCTGCCGCGACGCGCCTGGTGGTCGGTGCATGCCAGGATGCGCTGGTTGCTCAGACATCTGGGAATCGAGCGCGACTGGGTGCACCAGACGGTGAACATCTATGACTACTTTGATGTAACCGACGACGAAATCCGTTCAACCTTGACGGAGTACATGGGGTGGCAAGCGCCGACAGGGAAATTTGAACATCTTGATTGCACCATATCAGATCTGAAGCTCTACGCGGATATGCTCAAGTTTCCCGAGTTGATGCGGAGCACCATCAAGAATGCTGGTCGGGTGCGTGCGGGGCAGATGACAAGAGAAGCGGCGTTGGCCATTGAGAAGGAGCAGTTGGGCGATCGGCGGGAGCCGGAAGCACTTGGGGGTTTTCTTGGCGATACTGGGATGACGCGCGAGGAATTTGATAGGCACTCGCGTCAGTGGGAGAAGGCGACACCATTCCGAGTAGGGAAAACGACCTCAAGCGATTGAATGTGGGAGACAAATGAGGAACGTAACACGCTGCGTGGATGGTAACCTCTTCATTTTCGGCTTTGCCTCTGATGGGATGCAATCAAGATGGAGTCTTGGGAGGCGATGCTTTCCAGAGCCAGTGCTACTGCATTGGCTTCGAAATATCGTACGATATGCGTCGCGACTACGCTACAATCTAGCCGTGATCTAAAATTAAGATGGCTGCAAAGCGCATAATGATTCTCGGGGCGGGCCCATTCCAATTGCCGGCGATCCGCAAGGCAGTGGATTTGGGTCATTATGTCATCACTGTAGATTTCCTGCCCGGAAATGTTGGCCACCGAATTTCGCACCAGTATGTGAATTGCAGTACCAGGGATGTGGAGTGTGTGGCTAGAGCTGCACGCCAGCTAACTGTTGATGGCATATGCACATTCAGCTCTGACGTGGCAGTTCCCACCGTGGGATATGTGTGTGAGAGACTTGGTTTGCCGGGGATCCGGTTGGCTACCGCCGAGGTGATGGCAACGAAACACCGTTTTCGAACATTCCTTCGGGACCACGGATTTGCGTATCCGGGTTTTGTCTTCGGGAAGACTTACGGCGAGCTCGGTCATTTCTTTGACACGCTTAGGTTGCCAGTGCTCTTCAAACCTGTGGATACGTCTGGGTCGCGTGGCGTCACCCGGTTAAGTGTGCGCGATGAGGAGGCTGCGCGCAGCGCCTTTGAACACGCTCGGAGCTTTTCGAACTCTGGAACGGTGTGTGTGGAAGAGCAGATAAATGGCATTGAGGTTGGGGGTGATGGGGTTTTGTGCAACGGGTGTTTTGCGTTCCTTGCCATCACGCACAAGCATCTCAAGGGTTTCGTCGTTACCGGCCACAACATGCCGACGAACATAACCTTGGAGGATCAAAATCGAGTAAGAGTCGCGCTTGAGGCGTGTTGTTGCGCCTTGGACTACACCGATGGTCCGTTAAACTTCGATGTGATGGTAACCGCAGACGATATCATCATTCTGGAAATGAGTGCCCGAAATGGCGGGAATGGCATTCCAGCGGTGATTGCACGGGCTACCGGCGTGGATGTTGAAGAGATGACGCTCCGTACTGCATTAGGGGAGACCGTGCAGGTGCCAGCAGAACAGCCAATGCGCGGCGCAGCTTCCTGGGTCTTTGGCAGTGATCGCTCTGGTACCCTGCGCAGTATTTGCCCCTACGAGCAGCTTCGTGCGGAGGTGCCTGAGGTCTTTGATTTGTACATGGCTGTCCCGACTGGCAGTGAAGTGAGGCCATTCCAGCACAATGGCAACCTGATCGGCT
Source organism: Anaerolineae bacterium (assembly GCA_016931315.1). Classification (GTDB taxonomy): domain Bacteria; phylum Chloroflexota; class Anaerolineae; order B4-G1; family SLSP01; genus JAAZNO01. The sequence goes on along the minus strand of JAFGFB010000061.1, from coordinate 8,636 downwards.
TTGTGCTTTTCGATTGTGTGCAACCAACAGATTATGACACCCTCATGAACAGGATTAGTCAGGTGATACGACTGGAAGTCAACCCCTCGGAGGCGCCTTGATGACAGAGCCAGACGTGCAAACATCGTTGGATGACAGCGTCCCCATGTGTTCAGTAGTGGTGCCCGTCTACAATTCCGAGCGCATGTTGCAGGAACTCCATCAGCGCTTGGTGGCGGTGCTGGAAACTCTCGGTCACCCATTCGAAATCGTGTTTGTGGAGGATTGTGGTTGTGACGATGCCTGGCGCGTTCTGTGCGAGCTGGCTGCCAGCGATGCTCGGGTGACGGCGCTGCAACTCATGCGCAATTCTGGGCAGGGCAGCGCTACTCTGGCGGGTATGGCCCGGGCGAGGGGGACATGGATTATCACACTGGATGACGATCTACAACACCCACCAGAGGAATTGCCGACTTTGCTCCATGCGCTTGACGAAGATGCGAACCTAGACATTGTGATTGGAGTACCAGCGTCGAAAAAACACTCGCTGGTTCGACGGGTGGGAAGCAACTTCATCAATCATGTGAATAGCTGGTTTCTGGGCAAACCTCTGAACCTTCGCTTTACAGGTTTTCGTGCCATGCGCCGCCAGGTCGCCGAAGCGCTCCTTTGCATGCACGTGCCCTATCCCGCGCTGGGCCCGATGATCCTTTCAGTAACACGGCGCATCGCCAACGTCACGGTGCATCACGACCGTAGAAAGCAGGGGCGTAGTGGTTATACGGTCTCGCGCATTGTCAAACAGACTTTGAGCAACTTCATCGGCTATTCCATGCTGCCACTGCGGCTGCTGGCCGGCATTGGTGCAGCGGGCATCGTGTTCAGCCTGTCTGTGGGGACTTACTTCCTTTGTCGCTACCTTGTGATTGGTATCTCGGTTGAGGGTTGGATGACGTTGCTGTTGATTCTGCTGGGTCTATCGGGTTTCAACTTTTTCGCCTTTGCGGTATTGGGCGAATACGTTCTGCGCATTGCGCAGGTTTCGGCAAACACATCGCAGTGGGTTGTACGAGATATTGCACATGGATCATTCTCTAACTGCGTTGTGGTTCAAAAGGAAAGGGAGACGGACTATGTTAGCAGATGAGGTGATTTATCTGCGCCGACTCGAAGCGACCGATCTCGATCGTACATGGGAATGGATACACACGCCGGAGATTGCTCTGGCGATTGGCGTAAACATTCCGGTCTCCAGAACCGCGCAGTTGCGCTGGTTCGAACGGCTTGATCAGGCGACGGACAAAATCGTCTTTGCGGTATGTTTTCGGGATAACAATGAGCATATTGGAAATGTATCTCTGGATTCGATTGATTATCGGCATCGTAATGCGCGATTCTCCATATTCCTGACAGATCCTACTATTCGCCGTCAGGGCATTGGCACCCGTGCAATGCGACTTCTGATCCAATATGCATTTGAGTTTCTCAATCTCAACCGCTTGTACTGTAAGACGACGTCTGATAACCATGCCATCATAGCGTTCTATCGCAATCTTGGTTTCTGCATTGAAGGGCGATTGCGCGAGCATGAATACATCCAGGGCCACTATGTAGACAAAATCATTCTCGGGTTGATTCTTCACGATTGGGCTTGTGAGGACAATAGTGTTTGATACCCTGAGTTACGGAAGGGCTTTTTTGCAGGTGATGTATGATGTGGGCCTTTCTCGCAGATCACTAGAGCGATTAGTGAGTCGCCGCCTGCGAAATGTTCTAGAATCTGCTTTTCTGCATGTCCCTCATTATCATGAATTGATGCGTAGCATAAATTATGATCCACGACGAGACTACAATGGACCGACAGATCTTGAGCATTTTCCGCTAACGACGAAGAAGGCGATTAAGGACAAGGGGATTAATGCGTTTTTGAAGGAAGGCGTTGTTCTCTCACGTTGCTTCAAGGACTCTACCTCTGGATCAACAGGAGTTCCGTTAGCAGTGTATCGCGGCAACTACGAACGAGCGGTTCAGATTGCAAAGTGGCTTCGTGTGCTGTTTGTAAATGGATATACTGTACGTGATCGAGTTTTGGCTCTAGCTAGCCCTTTGAGGTTGTCAGATAGAGATAGTTTTATTCAACAGTTTGGATTTCTACGAAGGCAAGCCATAAGCTACCTTCTTCCTCCTAGTGAAATGGTTGATCAGTACCTTGATTATGAGCCGGAAGTTGTTTATGGAAATCGTACCCATTTGGATTTGATGGCAGTAGAGCTAAAGCGGCGAAACATGCAGATAAAGTCTTCCAAACTGGTTTTTGGGGGGGCTGAAATTATCCGAGATAATAGCCGTCTGCTTTGCCGTGAGGCTTTTGGTACAGAGATGCTAGAAGTTTATGGATCTGTGGAAACAGGAATCATGGCGTATGAAACACGAGCACACCATGGGCTACACTTGAATGAAGACCTGACTTTTTTTGAGTTCCTTGATCAACAGGATAATCCAGTTCTCCCAGGCCAACCTGGTCGAGTGGTTGTTACTGATTTGATGGGTGATGTAATGCCCTTTATCCGGTACGACCTCGGTGATCTTGCAATATATGAGTATAGAGATAGTTCAGATGGAAGCAGGTGGCCACGCATCACGCGTATCATTGGGCGCGAGGACGATTTTGCCGTCCTAGCGGATGGCACACGGCGGTCATTTCATGATTTCTATGAAGTGATGCATCAGTATGAGGAGATCGTTCAATTCCGTATCGTTCAGAAAGCGCGTGATCTTTTCCATATACTCGTTGTTGCTGATTCTGGATATTTGCTGAACATTCAGGATGAAATCATTCGGCAGCTTCGTGCTGGGTTTTCCCCAGTTATCAGATTTGTGATAGTGCCAGTTGATCGCATTGATCCGGATCCAAATGGCAAAATCCGGATGCTAATCTCCGAGGTTGAAGATGATGCTTGAGCAGGGCTTATCTCTGGCGTTGGTTGGCGATGTGATGCTAGGCGGGCGCGCGCTTGAGGCGTTACGTCGCATGGGTGCAGAGGCGATGGCTCGTCTGATTTGGGAACCAGTAGGGGAAGCGGAGGTCATTGTCGCGAACTTGGAAGCACCGATCACTGAGGTCAATCAGGTCCGCGAGAACAAGCGCTACAACCTTTCGGCCACGAAAGAGATTCTGGATTTGTTCAACGAGCGTTTTGTAGTTGGTTTGGCCAATAATCATATTCTGGATTACGGCGAGAAGGGGCTGCTCGAAACGCTTGATGCCCTAAATGAGCGTGGAATCGTTCACACAGGAGCGGGGCGCGATCTTGATGAAGCGCGTCGGCCTGCAATAAAGAGAGTTGGTGATTTGAATCTAGCGGTCTTTGCTGCAGCAGATTCACGGTGGCAAGCGGCGACCGAAATGTCGGCAGGTGTTTTTCCCGCCCGTGAGGAATTGCTGCGAGAGAGCCTGCAGGATATTGCCCCCCAAGTGGATGAAGTGGTGGTCTCAATTCATGCCGGCACAGAGTTCATTTCTGTGCCATCGCCTGCGCAACTAAGACTTGCTGAACAATGTTTGGAAGAAGGGGCACGCGTGGTCAGTTTCCACCATGCGCATTGTCTTGGAGGAGTCGAGCGCGCCGAGAAAGGAATTGTGTTGTATGGTACTGGCAATTATGTCTTCCCCAACAGCCTGGGGGTACCGTTTTCCGAATGGGATAAGGGTGCGGTGTGGAGGATTACTCTACCAGAATCGTGCAACGGAATATCCCGTTTGGAGATCGTCCCTGTGCTGCTCAACGGGGAGGGCTTGCCCGAAAGCGCTTCTGGGAAGCAGGCTGAAGAGATTTTGGCTAAGGTCGAAAAGCATTCACGACGACTGCAGGGGAGGTTCAGTCTATCTATGTGGCGCCTGAGTGAGATGCTGCGGCCGCAGTACCTTCGCTTGAATGCTGTTCACTACGCTGATATTGTGCGACGACAGGGTGCATTGGGTATGATGCGTGCTTTGTGGCAAGGAGTCCAGACGCAATTGCGTTAGTCTGGGGAGCGGCAATGATCCAGCAAATCGCTCAGCTCAAAAATAAAAGATGGCACCGAATTCTGCGCCAGGTGATCTACTGGGCATTGCCAGTGGCCATTCTTTACGTTGTTTTTCGACGCGTGGATATAGAGTCACTGCGGCAAAGTTTCAGCCAGACAAACCCGTGGTTGGTTGTTATGGGACTTTTATTGAACCCGGTTGTTGTTACTATTGGGGCACTCCGTTGGTTTTCATTATTGACTAAGTATTATCAAGTGCGTGTACCGGTGCGTTTTGCGTTGAAGCATTACTGGATTGGTTTGGCTCTGGGTGTATTTGCACCGGGATCTATCGGCTGGGATGTGTATCGTGTTGTGGTGAGTGGTCGCCATTTTGGTCAATACAGTGCAAATGTGGCGATCATCCTGGTTGAGAAGCTAATGGCTCTTTTCACCTGTTTATCGTTGGCTCTGGTGCTCTACCCACTGTTACCGATCGCGCACTCGTCAGTAATAGAGGGAGTGCTGCGGGTAGCAGTGTATTTGTTTATTGTCTTTCTGATTGTGGCAGCCGCGGTGGTGTTAACGTTTAGGAATCGTGTGCTGAGCGGATTAGTGGACAAGATGGAAGTGCGGTTGGGGCGTGCCATTGAGAGACTCACCAAGAGGTTCGTTGTAGGAGACACAGGCGCAGATCGCAGAGTGTCGTTGAGAATGCTAATGGAGCCTTTGGTGACTCCGGAGCGAGTACTGCCAGTGCTTTTTCTTTCATTTTCTATTCAGTTGGTATGTGCATTTAGGGATCTGGTTTATCTTCGTGCCATGGGTTATGATTTACCTTATGCTGCTAATCTTTTTGTAACCCCAGTTTTGTTCTTCATTTTCCTGTTGCCGATCTCGTTTGGTAGCCTGGGTGTCCGAGAAGGGGCTTATATTCTCTTGTACGGACTGTTTGGTGTTCCATCAGAGATCGCCTTATTACTGAGTTTCTTCAATTTGACAGGAATATTGTTGGATAATCTGATTGGTGGAGGGGTTATGCTGCTGTCGAACATAAGAGTCCAGGACTCCTTGAAGACAACGCAAGAAATTGATTTGATAGATAGCAGATGACAACGGGATGGCCAGTTTTGATCATTTATGTACTTATGTCGAAGGAGAGTGGTGGATTCCATGAGCCGAATTCCTTTCAATAAACCCGCCCCTATGGGCAATGAATATGCCTATATCCACCAAACCATGGAGCTCGGACACATTTCTGGTGATGGTGCCTTCACCAAAAAGTGTCATGCGCTTTTGGAGACGGAGCTCGGTGTGAGCAAGGTATTGCTCACTTCATCCTGCACGCATGCCCTGGAGATGGCAGCATTGTTGCTGGATGTTCAACCTGGCGATGAGTTCATTGTGCCCTCATTCACCTTTGTCTCTACGGCGAATGCTTTTGTTCTGCGCAGCGCGAGGCCGGTTTTCATTGATATTCGACCTGATACGTTGAATCTGGATGAGGCGCAGTTGGAGGACCTGATCACTACGCACACTCGCGCCATCGTGCCGGTGCACTACGCCGGTGTAGGCTGCGAGATGGACGCGATTATGGATATCGCCGGCAGGTACCGCATTCCGGTGGTCGAAGATAATGCTCACGGATTGTTCGGAAAATACAGAGGGCGCTACCTGGGTACCTTTGGCTGTCTCGCGACACAGAGTTTTCATGAGACGAAGAATTTCACCTGTGGGGAAGGTGGTGCGCTTCTGATCAATGACCGTGCCTTGATTGAGAGGGCTGAGATCATTCGCGAAAAGGGTACGAACCGCAGCCGGTTCTTTCGTGGGCAGGTAGATAAATACACCTGGGTGGATGTGGGATCGAGTTATCTGCCTTCTGATATGCTGGCGGCAGTTCTGTTTGCGCAATTGGAAGCGCGTGAACAAATCCAGGCCCAGCGACAGCGCATCTGGCGGTGCTACTATGAACACCTGCAGGGTTGGGCCGAGGCGAATGGCATTCGGTTGCCTGTAGTCCCGGCGCACTGTGACCAACCGTATCACATGTTTTACCTGCTTCTGCCTTCGCTGGAACAGCGGCAGGATCTAATCGCACACTTGCGGGCACAGGATATCATGAGCGTGTTCCACTATCTGCCGCTGCACCTCTCGGACATGGGACGCCATTTCGGCGGTCAGCCGGGTGACTGTCCCGTGACAGAGGATGTGAGTGATCGGTTGTTACGGTTACCGTTCTACAATGGGTTGACGGTAGATGATCAGGAGCGGGTAATAACCGCAATTCAGGAATTCCAGGTGATTCAGGGGTAGGCGTTATGATCATGAGATTTCGCGACGCCAGCATCAGGTGGTGGGGTCAATACCGGCTAACGGTTTTCCTCCTGATCCTGCTCGCAACCATTGCCTACGGAAGCAATGTACTCACTCCGAGCTTGCTAGGTGATGAGTGGGGTGTCTTCAATGAGTATCGCAATCATAACGTGCAATGCCCAACGTGGGGAACTGCGCGGCCTCTCGCTTGTCTCTGGCGATGGGGCATCTACAAGACGGTGTACCTGAATGTCTACGCTTTCCACGCGATGGGAGTTGTGATAAGCGTTCTGAGTGCTGTGTTGTTGATGATCCTGCTTGATCAAGTTCTGCCAGATCAACAGCTCTTCAACAGTGCCGTTGCGACTCTGTTTCTGGTTTATCCAGCAGATTTGACACGTACTTGGTTGGCAGGCTCGATTGTCTACGGTGGTGCCGTCTACCTTTTGGCTGCTTGTTTTTTGGCTGCGTTTTGGCGGAAGGGCTTATGGATTGCCTGGATTATTGGAATGGGTGTTCTATGTGTGGCGTTTAGTTATGAAATCGGCATCGGCATAACGATTGCTCTCTCGGTCGTTGCATTCGTCTGGCCTCGGCGGCGCAATCTGGCCCACAGGTCGGCCCTAATAGTCCCTGCTGTTGCTGCAGTCTCGTTTTCCATCTGGCGGTGGTTGTGGCAGGTATCGACCGAAACCGCCTACGGGCACAGTGTGGGGGCTGTTACATTTTCTCCAAAGGAATTGCTGACTCGTTTGGTTTTTGGCTATCGTGCCAACCTTCAATGGGTATGGACGGACGCCATTCTAGACTGGTGGCCTTTCCTCGGTCAGAACACCAGGATGGGTCGAGTGTTGGCTGTCGTGATGTTGGGAGCATTGGTGTTGGGTTTGATGGGGATTATCAACGTGATTCTGAAGCGGCGCATGGTATCCAATCAAATTGCCCAAATCGGAACGGATTTGCCTGGTATCAAGCAGCTAGTGGAAATTGCGGGTTTGGCCTTAATGATTCTTGGAGCCGGGTACTTCCCAATCATTCTGGCAGTTTTTCCTGGCATGGATTATGTTTCATCGCGCACGCATCATTTACCAAGCATTGGTGCTGCTATCTTCGTCTGCGTGGTGTTGTTTGCGATTGCGAGGCTATTTACGCGTGTTTCGCGGCGACGTAGCGTCCTTGCCGTGGTTGGCATGATGCCGTTTCTGCTACTTGGCGTTGGTGCTCATGTTTCGGTACAACAGCAGGTTGATCGTGCTTGGGAAGATCAAAAGTGGGTTTGGCAGTCACTGTTTGTGAGTGTTCCCGACATTGTTGATGGTACGCAAGTTGTCATGATCGTGGATGACTATCAGAACGATGGGCGAGGCCCCGGTCCGTTTATCAGTGGTTCTTGGGGCATGAGCGCTGCGCTAAACATGCTCTATGGATCGAAGGATCTGTCAGGCGTCTTTTTCTATGGCCCACGTGACGATACTCTCTGGATTGACGATGCTCTGTTGTTCTTTCCCACGGGCGACGGAAAGGGAATCCCAGTTGATGAAGTGTTGGTGTTTATTTTCGACGGGACATCCAAGCAGATGACTCAACTTTCAGTTAAGGAAGTAGACGGCGAGATGATATTCCTGGGTGAGGGCCGCATTTTGGATAGCCAGCCTCAAGGGAATACCTATCGCTGGTTAGTACAGGATTGAGTGGATTGTCACGTGGATGTGTCTTGGTGTGTGTGTCGGGATGAATGCCCAGTCAGACATGAAATCCAGTCATGGTATGATCGCGGTTTAGCGTTTGCTATTCACGTGTGCGGCGCCATCTTCCTGCGCACCCCCGAGCGGAGCTTTGCGGATGTGTTGTGAACGTGCCAACGTGATCAGCTGATTGCGTGACCACGTTTAACGAGGACATATGCACGATATCGCCATTCGAGTAGAGAACCTGGGCAAACTGTACCGCATCGGCGTGGGACCGCGCCACGACACCCTCCGCGACGCTTTAGCACACGCGCTGCCTCGGTTCCCCCGCAGGAACCCTCAGGCCAGAGAGAAAATTCGAGAAATTTGTGATAATTCGTGGCAAAGAGATTCTGAAGAGTTTTGGGCGCTGCGCGATGTCTCCTTCGAGGTCAAGTGCGGCGAGGTCGTCGGCGTCATCGGACGCAACGGCGCTGGGAAATCCACGCTGCTAAAGATCCTCTCCCGCATCACCGAACCGACCACGGGCATCGCCGAGATTCACGGGCGGGTGGGGTCCTTGCTGGAAGTGGGCACCGGCTTTCACCCCGAGCTCACCGGGCGGGAGAACGTCTACCTCAACGGCGCCATCCTGGGCATGAAGCG
>JAFGFB010000060.1 GCA_016931315.1 Anaerolineae bacterium | reverse complement strand
GGATAGGGCAATCCGGTAAACAGGTTCTTCGATGGGCAAGCGGTGCAGCAAAGTGTCATCATACCGGTAGATGGATACCGTTTTGCCCGTTGTCACTGTCAGCAATTGTTTCGTTGGAGACAGTCTCAAATCTGCGATGTTTTCTTCCTCTGAGAGAGTCATGAGCGCGTCAGGGTAATCCAACGAATGGAGCTCGAGCCAATGCTGGGAGAGTGTCACATATTGAATGGCATGAGGGTCGGCGCCGTGCCACGAAATAGCAACGATAGAGTCCGAGGTCCCGATATCAAATCGCTGCAAGGCGTCAGCGTTAGCCCAATCCGTGAGGTCCCACAGGAGTATACTCCGATCATTAAGGGCACTGATGAGTTGTTTTCCATCCGGCGAGAAGGTGAACGCTGTCAATTCAAGCCAATTGAACAGCCCCGCGAGTCCGGATTTACGGTGGGTGATCAGATAGGCTTGTTTCTGCCAGACAGTTTTTGCAGTAGGCGGACCTGGTTGATGCAAAGGCTCCGGTGCTGCCACGAGTTGCTCAGGATGTGCAGCCGCGGCATCGGGCGCCAGTGGGGTCTCGCACGCCCTGGATTCCGCTCGCTTTAGCATGTGCGCAATCTCCAATGATAACCCACTGTCCTCCGATGATAGGGCTAAAGCCTCACGATACGTCTCAGCTGCTGCCAGGTGCTGATCCAACGCTTCCAGGCGTCCTGCCAGCGCGAGCAACACGCGCACTGTCTCACGTTTGTCATGGATAACTACCGGTTCCTGCTGCGGCTCAGCAGGTAGATTGGGCGATTGGGGGACCGTCTCCGGCAAGGCGAGCATCCATTCACCGAACGTTGGGCATTCTGATAGTGCATCACTATGCCACGCGCGTTCGAATAGCTGGCCGACGGCATCGCCCCAGAGATTGCACAGGCTCGCATGTAGCGTTTGGAAATGGCTGCTATTCTGCTGCAATTCCTGTGGGTCAAAGTATGTCTCGCTATCAGCGTCTGCGGCGTTGCGCACATGCTCGTCGCACCAGCCCAACATCTCACCTAGCAACACGGCTCCGGCAAAGCGATCGGCATTCGCCGACCATAGCCCTTGGGGAGCTGTCTTGTGCGCGTATCCTGCTGAACCTCCAGGAAGCGTGTCCGGTTTCCGCAGGTCCGGGCTGTAGAGCTGTTCTACATCCACCAGCGCCGCCCAGCCATTGCCAGATTCCGGCAACAAGCCCGGCAGTAACACGTTGGGACCAGAGAGATCACAGTGCGCCAGACTCTCTTGCTCCATCGTCATCAGAATCTCCGCGAAAGCACGCGCCAACGCGAGACTCTGCTTCGGCAATAAAGCACGGCGTTCCATGAGGACTTCCATCCAGGTGGGTCCCGCTATCCACGGCATGAGCACCGCGTAGAGGAGGTCGGGGAATTGCCTCAACAGTGCGTTGTGCCGTTGAGGAGTCAAAACAACGCGATTGCACACTTGCAACCCCGGCAACGCAGCGTACGGCGCTAGTCGCTCGGTCAGTGATACAAGCGCAGGCACACGGAAGCGCGGCTGGAAAACCTTGAGCGCGTAATCCCCTTCGGCGCTCGTCAGCTTGTACACCGTCCCCGCGCGCCCCGTCTGGCCGTAAGGCATGCCCGGCGCAGCGGGGTGCTCGGAAATACGATAGACCGTGTCGCTGAGGGTCAATTCGTCGTTCGAGTTAGGGCGGAAGGACATGACATTACCTCAACAGGGCGGCATGAAAACAATATACAGCGCAGAACATCGCCGATGGCAAACCGCCCCATTTGTGAGACTAACCGAAATGTTGTCAACATTAACGGCGCTCCGGGACGGAAATAATGTCAGTCTGGGTGCATTGAAAGAGGGCGAATGTTTCGATGCTCACTGCTCTACTCCCCACACTCTCATATAGCCATCGTGAGAGACAGTAGCAAAGAAATGGCCTGATAGATCAAGAGCGAGGTCTCGAATAACCTCTGCACCTCCAACATCGATTTTCTCTAACAAGACACCATTGGGCACTGCCCAAATCCACATAGTGGGGTTACCCCAGCTTCCTGCTGCGCTAACCAACATGTCACCTTGCGGGAAGAAATCCACTGATCCCACACCGTCTGTATGTGTATTTAGAATCTTCAGCAAGTTACCATCAGCAACCCGCCTTATCAGCACTGTGCCATCTGCCGACCCAGAAGCCAGGCTTTGTCCATCGGGGGAAAAAGCCACGTCCCACACGGTATCCGTGTGCCCCTCTAGCGTGCGCAAAAACGTGCCATCTGAGACGCGCCACAGCACTACAGTATGATCCTCCGATGCCGAGGCTAGAGTGCCGCCGTCGGGGGAGAAGGCTACAGCAAACACATCACCCCCATGACCATGGAGCGTACGCACTTCCCGCCCCGTAGCAGGGTCCCACAACTTTACTGTGCTATCCACAGATCCTGAGGCAAGCAAACTACCATCTGGCGAGAATTCCACACATGCAAAACCCGCATTGCTTTTTATTGTGCGGATGAGTGATCCATCACTCACATTCCACAACTTAATCGTATTGTCATCCGAGGCTGAGACCAGCATAGTTCCATCTGGTGAAAAATCCAAACCCCATACGTAGCTTGTGTGGCCGTTCAACGCAAAAAGAAGAGAACCATTCGCAATATTCCAAAGTTTAATAGTGGTATCATCTGAACCTGAAGCGAGCAACTCTCCGCCGGGCGAAATCGCCACAGCAGTGGCGCGATCATCATGAGCATGTATGGCATTGAGTAACTGAATTTCCAGCACATTCTCGGTGTTGGACGTAACGGACCATGCCTGCGCAGTAGCCGTTGCCCGCGCCGCTGCTGTGGCAGTAGCGCGGCCTTGGGCGATAGCAGTGGTCTGAGCAATCTCTGTGGCCCGTGTTTGAGTCTGTACGTTAATAGCAGTTTGCACTTTGACTTGGTAGCTGTTCTGCACAGCAAAGACAACTGCTACCAGAAGGATTGAAATCAGTCCCAATGCCCAAATCCAACCCTGCCTGCGCTGCGGATAAGATTCGGCCTCCCCTCTTAACTCTGATTCCACAGTAAGAGGGGAGGCATCCCTTGCATTTGACTCCTCTTCTTCAAAGAGATGCGGAGTAAACGCCACAGTGTGTTCACCAAGCCCCAGGTTTGATACCTGCCCTATTCGCTGTTCTAAATCCCGCACGATTGCATTTAGTTCGGTCAGGATACCTGGTTCCGCAGCGGCTAAAGACTGCGCTTGCCGGTAATTGCCCAAGGCTCCGATGAGGTTATTTTCTTCCTCTAGGGTTTGGGCAGCCTGCATGAGAGCGCGAATCGTAGCAGCGGTTGTATCGTTAGAAGACCCCCCAATGACGACTGGTGGTTCGATGGTTTGCGGTTGGTCCTCTGTGGTTTGTAGTTCGTAATCCGTCGCCTTCTCCAGCAACGCTGCCAACGGTTCAGGCGGTACAATAGTCTGCGATTGGTCCTCTGCGGTTTGCCGTTCGCGGTCTGTCATCTTCTCCGGCAGTGCCACCAACCACTCGCCAAATGTCGGGCAATCAGCCAGGGTCTCGCTATGCCAAGCGCGTTCAAGAAGGCTGGCAACGTTCTCTCCATAGTGACGGTGCAGGGTGACGAGCAAGATTTGATAACGCTCTGGGTGCGGCGTACCGGTGCTGGCGCGCCCGGGCATCTCGTCCGGGTCGAAGTAGGTCTCGCTCCAGGCAGCGCTGCGGACATTCTCATCGCCCCAGCCAAGCATCTCGGCCAATAGAATCGCCCCAGCGAAGCGGTCGGCGGTGGGACTCCACAAGCCTTCATGGGCGGTGCGGTGGGCATAACCACTGGAACCGCTCGGCAGGGCTTCCGGTCGCAATAGACCAGGAGCATACAGGCCTTCTACATCCACTAAGGCGACCGCGGAAGACGGACTGCTGCCCGCGGTCTGCGGCCCGTGGTTGGCGAGCGCCGGCAGTAGCACATTCGGTCCAGAAAGATCGCAATGAGCAACGCCGCGCAATTCCATGCTTTCCAAGATTTCAGCAAAGGCGCGCGCCATACTCAACGCCTGCTCAAAGGTGAGTGGACGCTTATCCAGCAACACCTCTAACCAGGTTGGCCCTGCTATCCAAGGCATCAACACAGCATAAATCAGGTCAGGGTGTTGCTGCAATAAATCGGCGTTATGCACACGGGTCAATACGGTACGGCGACAGACCTGCAAGCCAGGCAGAGCGGCATAGGTTTCCAGTTTTTCAGCCTGCGAGACCAGGCTCGGAGTGCGGAAGCGTGGCCTGAGAACTTTGAGTGCGACGCCCCCATCCTCTGTTTCGGGCAGAGACAATAGTAACCGGTACACAACCCCAGCACGTCCTTCCTGGCCATAAGGCATGCCCGGGGCAGCGGGGTGCTCGGCGACCACATACGTGGCGTCACCAATGGTCAATGTGTCATGCACATTGGGGCGAAATGCCATTTCAACTCCTATCGATATGCTTATTCAGGCGGACGCATCCAAATCTATGGAGTCCAGTTGTGCCAAATACGTTTCTGCCTCGCGCCACTTCAGCGTACCCAACGCGCTCTGTGTTGTTGCCAGCAATTGCTCAGCTTTCTTGAGTTCGTCATGGCGTTGGTGAAGTTTGACCTCGCGGTCATCCAGCGCCGCGAGCTGCGCCTTCAGAGATTCACGCTCTTGCGAGAGCGCTTCATCCTCTGTCGACAGCTCCTGCCGTTCTTGCTCAAGCCGAGGTTGCCAGGCTGTCGCACTCGCTTGTAATTTCCCGAGATGTTCCTGCTCTTGCTGTATCTGTTCAAGTAGACCGCGTGCATCCGCATAATTGGGCCAGAGCACCTCGAGTGCCTTAGCCAGACGCACAGCCTCATCAAGATTGCCTCGGGCATGCTGCTGTTTCAGCGCATCATAGAGATGACGAGCGGTTGCAGTCAGTACAGATTCTGGTTCTTTTTCAATGATGGTAGGACCATCGATTATGGAGCCACCGTCTCCCGCAGTCTTGAGTGCCTCACTCCAGATACCCATAGCAGAGCAGTCCATCAATGTTCGAGAATTCCAGGCGGTTTCAAAGAGCCGCGCCACGTGCAATCCCCAGCGCTCGTGAAGGACGCACAGCATCAGTGAATAGGCCTCTGTATTCTGCTGCATGGCTTCAGGCTGGAAATAGTGCTCTCCCTGTGCGGTTTCTCGAATCCGCTTATCACACCAGCCCAACATCTCAGCCAACACAACCGCACCGGCGAACCGGTCCGCTTCGGCGCTCCAAAGCCCCTGTGGCGCCGTTTTGTGAGCATAACCCGCCGACCCGCCAGGTGGCTTTTCCGGCCGCTGTAAGCCAGAGCCAAACAGATCCTCAACATCAACCAGCGTGATAACCAGTGGTTGCAGTTGCACCATGATGTTCGACCCTGATAAATCACAATGCGCCAATCTATGCGCTTCCATGTTAATAAGGATGGTCAACAATTCGCGCGCCAGGGCCAGGCTCTGTTGAGCGGTCAGGGAGTACCCGGTCAACATCAGTTCCTGCCAGGTCGTTCCCTCAGCCCAGGGCATCAAAGCAGCATACAACAGATCAGGATATTGCTGGATCGTTGAAGAATAACGTTGGGGTGTTAACACCGCACGTTGACAGACCTTCAGGCCTGGGAGGCCCGAAAACGCGCGCAACCGGTCCGCACTATCTGCAACATAGGAGGAGCGGAATGCCGCAGTAAAGACTTTCAGAGCATGTAGGCCGCCCCGATCAGACTGCAATTGGTATACCGTGGCGCGGCGTCCTGTTTGCCCATAGGGCATCCCAGGCGCTGCAGGATGTTCGGTAAAACGATAATTGCGAAAAAGACAATCATTGATATTCGGACGAAAAGGCATAGAGCGCCTCGCTCTGATTGTATTGGCTAGGGCACTGCCGCCATGGCGGCGGAAGTCAGACTCACAACTTCATCTCCTAACTGTTGCGCCGTAACCGGAGATAGACTCACCATTCCCTCCTCAGGCGTATCCAATCTCCACAAACCCTGAGATGTTTCGAGAAAAGCCAGACCTTGCTGTTTACCATCGCGAAGCATCTGCCGCCACCCAACGGCGCCAAGAGCCCTTGATGCAAACAGTAGATCAGTCACGCGTTCCTGTTCCTGGAAATCAAGCCCGCTGGTGCGCAGAACTGCTGCCACAGTGGCACGCTTACCCAACGGCGCCAGCGCTACCGCTTCTTCGAAGGCAGCGGTTTTTAGTATGACCGGTTCACCTATCCCTGCCGGCTGTTCACGCAAACACAGACACTCTTGCACGCGCTGCGTCAATTGCGCTTCAGAGATGGGTGATAGCACGTGCTCGCCGGTTGGCAACAGCGAGTCCTCGACAAACAGCCGGGTAGTCAGATTGAATGCAAATTGCGTCGAGACGCCGTTGCTCTCTGTAGCCGTCGCGCAAAGCATCACATCAGGATTGATACAGGCAGATACCCACCCAGAAAGCGGGCGCGCGATCTGCCACTCTCCTGTTTCCGCAGGCTGCAACAACTGTCTCTCCTGCAGGGAAGCTCGGGTTGTCTCAAAATCATCGGCAGAGAAGCCATCACGTTCCGCTATCTCCGCGGCAATCCGTGGCGCATAAAACCCCGCCAGGTAAGCCAGTTCAATGGGCTTTAGCACAATCTGCATCTGGGGCTCCTTGAGGCTTTGCTTCGGGGATCTGCACGGAATCAAAACCATATTTCAGGGCAGTGAGGGCTTCCTGCGGATCAGTGATCAACCAATCCAGGGTTAACAGCGCCGCCACCGCATGAAAGTGGTACTCCTCGATCAACCGCTGCGCGGTGTAGCCCTCGATTTCTAGTTCGGGCAACGCCCCTGTGCTTTGCCAGGCTTCAAAAGCCCGCTGGATCGGTGGCTGCGCAGCGAGCAAGTCATCAGCCGTAAGTTCTGCAACTTTCGGTTCGTAGTTGGCTTGCGTGATCAGAAAGTGCACAAGCTCAGATCGTTTCTTCATTTTGCCCCCCAGGTAGTTACCATCCGCTAGCTTTTTCCCCAAACTCTTCTACGAGTTCCTTACCCACACCTTGTCGGGCAATCTGATCAGCGAAATAATCACCATAATGACGCGCGTCGCGCTCGACAGGTTGATTCCAATAACCCTTTGGATTCTTCTCTGGCTCTATATAGTTTCCATCGTCGAAATTCGTGCGCCAACTTTCGACTTGCTCAGCATCAGGATGAACATTGGCATTTTCGATAGCATGGTGTTGGTAAGCGTGACGCGATTCGTGAGCGAGGGTGGTCAAGGTTGCGTGGAGATCATTCTTTGCCAACAAATCCTCATCAATATCGATAAAAGGCGGGGTTTCTGAGCCCCGGTATACACCGTTGGTTCCCGGGTCTAAATTCGCCTTCTGAATTTTGACAGGAGAACGTCCCTGGGCGGCAGCAAGCGCATCTTCGACCTTCTGCAAAGTCTTTATCCGTGCCTCAGAATCCAACTTTTCCCACTCTGCTTGCGTTAGCCCTTTGACATCTTTCAAAGCATCAGCCGCAGTCTCGACTTGCGCTTTCATCAAATCAGTCGCCGTCCACTTCCTGCTCACATTGGAGATCAATCCAATAACAGGTATCATGATCACTGCAACTGCCACTCCAATTCCCGCAATAACCACTCCTCCCACTATAGACATAGAGCGCTCCGGGGAAATGACTGTTTTGGGTAACGTCGCAATGAGCTGCACGCCCTGGTTGTCGGCCTGAAGGAAATTCTCAGCAGTCAAGCTCAAATACCGCGACAAGTCTTGTGCTTCCACAGCCACGGCAGTAGCACGATGGCACGCTTGATTCACAAAGCCATCTAAGCCAGACCGCTGCCGCGCTTCCCAATCAAGATTTCTGAGAATACGTCGCAACCGGTCGCCGATTTCCTGGACATCATCCCCAGCATGCGCAAAGCGCATGCTCAGGTCCTGCAAATCCTCTGGGGTAACAATGATTCGAGTCATGTCCGTACTCCATGGTAGAACACCCGGTCCACGGTGTTCCAGTTGTGTTTAGCCGTGTTGCTGGTCGAGTTGCCAGTGTTACTCTTCGATTTCAGGAAACACCGCCTCATTGACTGGTTCCGCGGACGCATTGCCGCCAACGACGGCGTGCAGTGTAACACTCCAGGTTGTGTACGTTGTGACGATGCCTGTAATAGGGATGTGCTCAAAAATACGAGCACACTATCGCTGCCGACTTAAAATTCGACGTTGCGCAATGCGCTGCGAGAGCAATTGAATATCTCGATAGGTGGCATCATAGGCGAGCATAGCTTGCACTTGATGATAAGCTTCGTCCCATTTCTGATTGGCTATCAGCAGCATTAATCGCTCATAGGGCTTAGCCAAAGGGTCTTGCGCCCTGGATGTTGTGCTGACCAGCGTGCTCAGGAGTGATTCAGGGCCGACTGGCGACCCTGAATCCACTGAAAGATTTCGCGTTTGTGCCGCTGGCGCTTGCTCCACGGTAAGCTCCAATACGTTCAAATTCAGGCGGAACAAATCTCCTACCTGAAGAGGGTAGAGCTGATGAGGGGTGAGTTGCTTACCATGCAGGAATGTGCCGTTGCTACTCTCCTTGTCCTCAAGATACACTTTCTCAAGCGCATCAACATGGACAATCGCATGCAAACGGGAAACCCTGGTATCACGCAGCACAATATCACAATCCGATCCACGTCCAATGGTCGTAGCTGCTTTAGTGATCTGGTAAACTTCGCCGTTTAGCAATCTCAGCCCTAAACGGATATTCGTCCCAAGCCCCGGCTTGGAAACCGGCCGAATTTCAGGACCGGGTTGCACATTTTTAGGTGCAGGGTCCGGTAATGTCAGCTGCCACTCTCCGAAAGTGGGACACTCGCTCAATGTCTTGCTGAACCATGCCTGCTCCAACAACCTGGCTATAGCATCTCCCCAATGCGTTTCGAGTGCACGCATCAAAATCGAGAAGCGCTCACTCGCGGCTTCCTGGATTTCGCGCGGGTCGAAATAGGATTCATCAAAAACCGTTTCACAAACGGCCTTATCGCAAGACCCTAAGATCTCTGCCAGCAATATCGCCCCAGCGAAACGGTCAGCGTTGGATGCCCAGATTCCTTTAGAGATCGTTCTGTGTGCATAACCCGGTGTCCCCGTGGTCAAATGCTCCGGGCGGCGCAAATCAGAGCTGTAAACCTGCTCCACGTCCACCAATGCCACCTTCGCATGTCCATTTGCACCGGCGCCCAGGTCTGGCAGCAATAGATTAGAAGCCGAAAGGTCGCAATGGGCAATTCCATATTGCTCCATCACCACCAGAATTCTCAGCAAGACGTGTGCTAATGCCAGACTCCGCTGCTTCTCCAGCGTTGAGCGGTCAAGCAAAACCTCCATCCAGGTCTTGCCGGGAATCCAGGGCATCAGAACAGCATAAAGCAAATCCGGTTGGGTACGCAGAAGTTCTCGATCTTGTTGCGGCGTGAGCACCTCGCGCTGGCAAACCTGCAAACCTGGAAATGTGGCATATGGAGCAATTTGCTCAGCCAATGTCACCAAAAAAGGCTCCCGAAAGTGAGGCGAAAACACCTTTAGGGCAAAAGGTCTGCCATCCGGAGCCCTTAGCTGATAAACTGTACCGGCGCGCCCTCTCTGTCCATAGGGCATCCCGCGTGCGGCAGGATGCTCAGCCACGGTATAAGTCACACCACGGATAATTACAGGTTCTCCAACTATAGACCCAAACGCCATATTTTCGCCTTGAGCACAAAGTCCGTATAGTTCCGAGGATTAATCCGAGTCGGAAATGGCTTGCGCTTCAAAGTTCGACTGCAAGATCACCATCTCAATCGCGGGTGGCAGCGATGCCCCCGTCGCGATAACGGCAAGCTGTTCATAATAGACCACACGCCGGGTTGGAAATGACGGACGTCTCGGCGGGAAAATGGATTCCCACCCGCCATGCGCCCGTGCAAAACTCTGAATCCCCCGAAGCAACGCAGCAGCACAATACGCATCTGTCTCTTCAAATTCCTGAGCTTTGCGCTCAAGAAATCTCGCTGTGGCTTCCGCATCCTCCAGCAAGAGGTTTCCTAAACGGCGCGCACGATTCCAATCATCCTCTACCCCGGTTTGGACACGCGTGTCCCAATCCAAAGCGCTTAGCGCGCCGCCGGCGCGTGCCAATACTTCGCGAAGTTCGGCAGCAAACAGCCGCCATTGCCGCGCTAACTCACGAAGTGCATTAGGGTCAAGAAGAAT
The DNA here is from genome assembly GCA_016931315.1 of Anaerolineae bacterium. Classification (GTDB taxonomy): domain Bacteria; phylum Chloroflexota; class Anaerolineae; order B4-G1; family SLSP01; genus JAAZNO01. Next base: position 8,083 of record JAFGFB010000060.1, on the reverse strand, counting down.
GATCACTTTTCCTCTTGAGAAGGGGAGAGATGACGTGCATCTCTCCCCTTGGAACAGTCGCGTTTATTGCTGATCCGCGGCAGCGAAGCGCTCGGCGATCTGATTCAGCTGCTGGCCAATATTCTGAAGCAATTCGATGAATTGTTTCATTGAGCCTTGCCACTGTTGAAACTCGCCATAGAAGCGCTGGGAGGTCATACCTTCCCACTCTGATTGCATTCCAGTCATTGTGGTAGAGAGCCGCGTAACCAACTCCTGGCTTTGCTGGCTTGCCTGTTGAAACTGGGATGCTGCTTGACGTACCTGCTCTGGGCTAATTCGAATCCGTGCCATCTGTCTAACCTCCTGAGAATTTATGGTTAAAAAACAACTAGACACACGTCTATTTTACAGCAGATTTCAAATTTCTGCAAATCTTTTCTTTGCACCTCCTAGCCACATGGTTATATGAGAACCAAGCTAATCTCCATCAATCCGTTTCCACACAAAACCTGAAGAAGGCGGTGGATCTGCGGGAGCTACAGGTGGAACAGGCTGCGGCGGCGGTTGAGGAGCTGCTACAGGAACACTCCGCACCGGTTTCACCGGCGCCGAAGCATGTATTGCCCCTCGTGGATGAAATACAAGCCATGAGCCATCCCATACACCGGCTTGCGCCAGCGTCTCGCCTGGATCCAACAATCTCCCCGGTGGATGAGCCTCGATATTGTAACTTACCGGGTAACCAGTAGCATCCAAATCCCACCCAAGCGCCTTAGCAACACTTTCTGCTAGCTGCGCAACAGGGACATCCACCGGCAGCTCTAAATCACGTACACGAGCCTCTTCCACGCGTTTGACTGTCACGATTGCTTTTGTCATGTTCGCACCTGCTCAAACTGGATTTCTATCAAAAGTCGCAAATCTTCCCATGAGGCAGCACAACACCTCGGGGAGTGTGGAGGCAGCCATGGGCGAAAACTCAACCCACATCTGACCATAGCGCTCAAATGAGCGCAAGCCCCACAAACCATTTTTGCTCTCCAACAAACCCAAGCCAGCCGGATACCAGGTCTGCCGTTGAGGCCGCAAAGCCACAATCGCCCCATTTCGTCGCAGAGTGCGCAGCGTTTCTATCAATGCCGAAATGGTACTTTCAGTTGCTCCGGCGCCACGCAGTATAGAACAAGCATCATCCAGTGCTTCCTGAGCCAGAAAATGCCGTACGTTCTCCAGAACTGGAACTGGCAATGCGATGGCTTCTCCAGGTGGCGGAGATTGGCTTTCCGCGCTCCAGCCCCTCGTAATTTCCTGATAGATGGCTTCAGGGTTAGCCAACAGATCCAGATTGTAAATATCCTCTGTATACTGAAGTCTGACTGCTGCAGGCGCTCTCCAATAAAAGACCTGCCGCACGGGTTGAGCACCTGGCAACGTCAAGGTATAAACGAAAACAGCCCCTGGAGAGGTGACCACATTTAGCAGTGTTTTTACATCAGCATCCATGTGAATCCGATTAGCCGCATCAACCTGGATAATCCCTCGCGCTTCTAGATTCTGGCGCGCCTGCTCCATAGCTGCCTGGATTTCTTCGGTGAGCCAGCCGGGAAACGGGTCCATAATTCCAAGCAACGCCCTGCCACCTAACAAGCTGCTCAAATAACACAACTCAGGACCGTCACAGCGAAGGACAAGGGTCTTCGGTGTCATCTTTTCTATTGTGAAGTTGACTCAAAGACGACTCTGATTATGCTGTCGTTATCAATAGGTTCAAACTCAAAAGAAAGTTGCGTATCCGGCTGTTGACTTTGGAGCAAAGTTTGCCATTGTTGCAGCTCCTGTTCATTGAACAACACTTGTTTGAACCTATAGTCATTTGGTGGTGTTATTTTGAAACTAACCCTTTGACCATGTTGTACCGACTGAGAAAAACCCGGTTCCACGGAAGCAGTTACACCCTCAGGCAAACCCTCCACCACCACTTGAACTGTATAGGTCTTTAGCTCAAACTGCGCTTGAATGGTGTGATTTGCAACAACCGGAGGAAAAGTGTATTTGTTTTCTTTGCGGACGGTATCCCCATCTACCAGCACAGCGGCAATCTGATACCCCTCATTCGGTTTGATTTCGAAGGTTCTTGTAAAACCATGCGTGACGGTTACTGTTCCCGTTGGAGAGATAATGCCACCCGCCTCAGGGACAGCCGTTGCCTCAATGGTGTACTCCTCTAGTTCAAATTTGACCCGGACCGAATATGGTTCGCGAACGTTGGAAATCTCATATAACCAGCTCTCTTGCTGCCCGTCCACTGATTTCAAAGAGGTTCCGTCAACATCATTAACCCTCAGCCAATCAAGCTTATATCCCTCATCGGGTCTGATCAGAAGTCTAACTGACTGATCGTGTTTCACTCTGAAAAACGACCTAACGTCCCCATCTGCGCCTTCTCTCACAATAGTACCGCCTGCGCCATCCTCTACTGTGAGGCGGATAATATAGGTTTTTGGAGCAAATCTTACCACAACTTTTTGAGGCATGGAGATATTGGGAATCGTATACTGATCGGGCCTTCCAACAGGTTTACCATTGATCAATACCTCCGCCACCACGTAACCTTCTTCCGGGAGAAATTTGAAAGTCACGGACTCGCCTTCCTTAATCGTTTGCGGGTCACTCGGCTGAATACCCCCCCCCTCCCCTACTACCTTAGGCGTCACCACGTATGTGACCACGATTGGGGTGGCAGCCACAGTCGGCTCCAGCGTCGAGGTAGGCACAGGTGTTTCCTGAGCCTTTCGTCCAGGCAACAAACCCAGAACAAAAACGCCCGCAAGTACGAGACAAAGCAGCGTCACGACACCGATAGCACCAATGCCGATCTGACTGATCCGGTCAAAGCGCCCCGGTGGTTTCACCTGGGACGGGGATGGCTGAGGTTCAAGAGTCGGTGCTGACACGAAGGTAGAAACTGGCTCCGGCGGGGGGGAGGCAGGTTTGGGTGGTGGCAGAGGCGCTGCAGATACTGCGCTGACCCGGGTTTCGGGCGACGGCGGAGACACCATCACCGTTTTCGGCGACTCCACCGCAGCAGGTACTTCTAGCGCGGGGGCTTCAACCTCGAGAGGGTGCGGCTTCGAACTTGTCAGTCGAATGGCTTCTGCCATAGTGACTAAGAGCCGAGGTTCTCCCTCGGCTTCCACGAAAGGGCTGAAACGCACCTCCAGAAAGCTGATATCATCACTGGTTGGCGCGTCTCCGGCTTCTGTGATGACCGCGTCCAGTGATCGCATCGTCAGTGAATCATTCAGCCCGCGATCCATAACTGCAAGCCCATCCGAATAAGCCACGACCCGCTTGATGTCCTTGAGATTGGTAATGAAGACGTGCACCCTGCCTATCGGACCGCGGTGCGTGGACCAGCGCTCCTGAGTGAGAAACGTATCACCGAGAACAGCAGTACATTCTCCTTGCCGATCCCAAAGCCGAATTCGGGAATCTCCCAACCATACCAATAACAATTTATCGGCTGCCACATCCAACAGACCCGCTGACAGGGTGCTCTCACTGCCCAGCTCGCGTTTGCGCTCCAAAACCTCGCGCAACATGGGCGGCAAGTCACCCGGCAAGGAATAGTTGGTCACTTGCGGCGCAACCGTGGATGAAAGCTCCTGCAGGTACTGATGGCAAGTCTCCTGAAGCACTTGAGCTTGCGCCGTTTCCGCATCTAGCTGCCACAGCCACTCCAGCATAGCCTCACCCAACACGCGGGCAGCCAAATCCCCGACAAAAGATTGGCTGACCCCATCGCATAACACAAAAGCCAACCGATCGCCATCCTGACGCACGCTGAGGTAATCCTGTCCCAAATCATCGCTGGCGCGGCTATCGGCTGAACGCGCATAAGCAACCTGCAAATGAAAGATCTCACCGGCAATCACCAGCGCGGCAGTTTCATATGTCTGGGGTAAGCGCAGATCGTCTACAGTGGACATCGGCACAGCTCCTCTCTTGATTAGCGCCCCACCGGCGTAGACATTGACATCACAAAGCCCATCTCCACAAGTTCCGCGCTGATGCCGGGCAGCATCATCACGGCTTCTTGAGCCATTTGATAGCCACCCTCTACCATCATCACGCGGTAACCTTCCGGCAATGGAGAGGAGATGGAGCGTAATTTATCGGCGTACCTGCCGTGCAGTTTGGTGCGCGGCAAAATTCCGGGCCATTGACGGGCGTCCGCAATTGGTTCCGTCAACACAGAATCGGAAATGAAGATATTCTCCACCAACACATTGCCATCGGGCGTGCTCATAGCCATGATGCGTCTGACGGATGGTTCTGGATCAGCGCCGGTGTACTCGCCATCCGTCATGTGGCAGACAAGCGGTGCCGGGCAATCGCGCAAACCAGGAAGTTCGCGTTGCAGTAGCTTCTCCACCGACGCGAAAGCGCGGGCTGTATCAGTGCTCCGCATAGTGCCCAGTTCCGGCACGCCCATTGCCGCCACTTGATCCACCGTTTTGACACCATCCAGCAAATCATAGACATGGTCGCTATATGCGAACATCGCAATGCGATAACGCGGAGAAACCCGCATCCCCTTGGTGCTGCGGAACACCATCTGTCGCAACGCCGATCCCAACGCATCCGTCACCACATCAATGCGGCGTTTGCCGCCCAATGCCTGATTCATCGAGGCGCTGACGTCTAGCACGTAGATGATCAAAGCGGGCGCTTTACTGGTGGCAAGAATTTCATAAGGCATAGCAGGCTCCTTCAGGTAGAAATTAGCTGTAATCCACAGAAACGAATGTTGAAATTCCCAAAGTCTCTTCCCAAATTGTACACACAGTTGGGGAAATGTCTACTCCGGATATGTCACACGCAAGGTGTAGGGTGTGGTGCTGTTATACCCCTCACCCGTGTAGATGTAGACGTAATACCACCCAGGCTGTCCGGCATGAGTAATAGTGTAAGGAGGTACAGTATCGAAAGCCACGCGATTGTCAATGCCCTGATAGAAGAGCTGTAACTGCACCGCCTGTCCTGTGTGGTCAGTCAAATTGATTGTGAGCGGCCCGGGCTTACGAAGATAGATGCTAAAATAGTCTTTTTCGTCGTTGGGATAGCCGGTGTAGTCACGGCCTGAGATCAGCGGACCATTGGCTTGCAAGTACGTGTTGTTGGGTTCAACCTCCCAGGGTCCTTCAAAGTAATGAACATAATCGCGCAGCACCAACGGCAAGAAAGTATGGTAGGGCAGATAACTAAGAATGAAAAGGCCAAAGTCCTCATCTGCCATGTAGGCGTAGCCATCACTCACCACGACATCCTCTGCAGAAAGTACCATTTTGTCGTAGTAGCCCACCTCCAACGGCGCTACTGGATTGCGCACGTCCACCACTCGCAGACCACGCCATGCATCCGCCACGTAGGCGTACCCACCACTCAACGTCACGCCTCGCGCTTCTCCCGGTGTGTCAAAGAAGCCCACTTCCACCGGTGCTGTTGGATTGCGCACATCCACCACTCGCAAACCACCATTATAACCATCCGCCACGTAGGCGTACCCCTCACTCACCGCCACATCCAACGCACTTCCCGGTGTATCGTAAAAACCCACCTCCACCGGCGCTGCTGGGTTGCTCACGTCCACCACGCGCATGCCAGCATAATCATTCGCTACGTAGGCGTACCCCCCACTCACCGCCACATCCATCGCACTTCCCGGTGTATCACAGTAGCCCACCTCTATTGGCGCTGCTGGATTGCGCACGTCCACCACGTGCAGACCACCATCATAACCATTCGCCACGTAGGCATACCCCCCACTCACCGCTACACCCCACGCACTTCCCGGTGTATCACAGTGGCCCACCTCCACCGGCGCTGCTGGATTGCGCACATCGACCACTCGCAGACCAACACTGGTCGCCACATAGGCGTACCCCCCACTCACCACCGCACCATTCGCACTTCCCGGTGTGGCACAGTAGCCCACTTCCATCGGCACTGCCGGACTGCGCACGTCCACCACATGCAGACCATCATAATCATTCGCTACGTAGGCGTACCCCCCACTCACCGCCACATCCGTCGCTCCTCTCAGTGTATCATAATAGCCCACTCCCACCGGCGCTACCGGGTTGCGCACGTCCACCACTCGCAAACTAATCCATTCACCCGCCACGTAGGCATACCCCCCACTCACTGACACACCCGACGCAGTTCCCCCTGTATCATAGTTGCCCACCTCCACCGGCGCCGCTGGATTGCGCACATCCACCACTAACAAACCGCCTCCAAAATCATCCGTCCGGATGTAGGCATACCCCCCACTCAATGACACATCCAACGCAGTTCCCGGTGTATCACAGTAGCCCACCTCCACCGATGCTACCGGGTTGCGCACGTCCACCACGCGCAGACCAGCATAATTATCCGCTACGTAGGCGTACCCCCCATTCACTGACACACCCTGCGCTTCTCCCGGTGTGTCGTAGAAGCCCACTTCCACCGGCGCTGCTGGATTGCGCACGTCCACCACTCGCAAACCACCATCATAACCATCCGCCACGTAAGCGTACCCCCCACTCACCGCCACACCCAACGCAGTTCCCGGTGTGTTGTAAAAACCCACCTCCACTGGCGCTGCTGGATTGCTCACGTCCACCACGCGCATGCCAGAATTCCCATCTACCACATAGGTGTAGCTACCATATACCGCCACACCTTCAGCCAACCCTACAGTGCTACAAAAACCCACCTCAACCGGTGCCACCGGGTTGCTCACGTCAACCACGCGTAAGCCAGAATCCCCGCCCGCTACATAGGCATAACCGCCGCTCACCGACACATCTTCCACGATATACGGCAGCAACCCAGTCTGCCCCACCACTACTGGCGTCGCAGGATTAGCGATGTTCAGAATGACCAACCGAAATCTAAAACCCAAATAAGCATAATCTCCCTGAACAACAACTGCCGTAGCAGATCCTCCTACGTGCCCCACCAGGTCCACATTCTGTGAATCTGCCTGCGTCAGGGAGCCTGCAGGCAAGTCAGACGGCGTCTGCGCGACCGTGGGCTGCCCGCCACACAGGAGCAGGCAAAGAATCACGAAATTCGAAAACTGCGCCAGCAACCGTCTGGTTTGGTGCATGGATTTGTTCTCCTGGATGCAATGATTGTGTCAGTCAAACGCAACGCAGTATGGGAACCTATTCCGGATACGTCACGCGCAGGGTGTAGGGTGTGGTACTGTTATAGCCTCCAGTCGTGTAGATGTAAATGTAATACCACCCGGCCTGCCCGTTATAGATGATTTGGTAAGGTGGTTCATAGTCGTGCCTCACACTTCCACCCACCTGTGGCGGTCCGTAAAAGAGATGCAATTGCAGTCCCTGCCCCGTGTGCCCGGTCAGGTCAATCGTGATACTTCCTGGTTGACGAAGGTAGACGCTGAAGTAATCCCTTTCATCGTTGGGATAGCCGCGATAGTCAAGGCTTGAGATCAAGGGACCGTTGGCTTGCAGGTAGGTGTTGTTAGGTTCAACCTCCCAGGGTCCTTCGAAGTAGCGGACATAATCGCGCAGCACCAACGGCAAGAAGGTATGGTGGGGCAGATAACTAAGAATGAAAAGACCACCGTCGCCGTCTGCCACATAGGCGTAGCCACCGCTCACCGCGACATCCTCCGCAGATCCCGGCGTATCATAGAAACCCACCTCCACTGGCGCCGCTGGATTGCGCACGTCCACTACGCGCAAGCCCGAAGACGAATCTGCCACATAGGCGTATCCCCCACTCACCGCCACGCCCAGCGCACTTCCCGGTGTATCATAGTAGCCCACCTCCACCGACGCTGCTGGGTTACGCACGTCCACCACTCGCAGACCGCCCCCATACCCATCTACCACATAGGCATACCCCCCACTCACCGCCACGCCCAGCGCACTTCCCGGTGTATCATAGTAGCCTACCTCCACCGGCGCTGCCGGGTTGCTCACATCCACCACTCGCAGACCGCCCCCATAACCATCCGCCACGTAGGTGTACCCGCCACTCACCGCCACGCCCAGCGCACTTCCCGGTGTATCATAGT
>JAFGFB010000059.1 GCA_016931315.1 Anaerolineae bacterium | reverse complement strand
CCTTGAGGCGTTACGGTTGGCTTTAGTCGGTATGCCATTTCGACCAGCCTGCCTGCCGCCTCTCACGGCAGACGGCTGAATAGTTACTCTATGGTTTGACCCGGGGGTAAATCAGAGGTTCCGGAGCTTTCGCTTCAGTGTTCTGCCCATACAGGCGCCGCCGTGCCCGGGAACTGCTGCAAGAGCCGTCCTGTCACTGCATCCCACACCCATACCTCGGGGCGTGGATCCGGGATACCCATCGGCAATCGCACCGCCGCCAACCACCGCCCATCTGCCGACCACACCGGGCGCGCAAAACCGGCGCCAACATCGCCCGGTAACGGGATAAACGCGCCCCCATCCATTGCAAAGAGCCATGGTTGAGGTCCTAACGCATCCGCACCGGAGCTCTCCTCGTGGAATGTGTTAGCCTCCCCGTCTGCATGAGCCTCCTCTGGTGGGAAAAAGCGCCGCCGGAGCAACGCCACCTGTTCTCCAGTCGGGCTCCATGCCACTTCTGAAATCTGGGCTAAGACTTGATCTGCAGCAAGTGGTTGCAGAAGCGCCATCTGAGAATCGAGGGTCAACAGGCGTGGCTCGAGAGAAACTGCTGCACCCGCTGGCATAATGACGGTTAGCCGGTCGCCTGCTGGCGTCCAGGAAGGCGGTGCTGCCAATAGCGACAAGTCCAGGCTTGCTAAACGTTCGCCCGCCGCCGACCAGAGCACCACTCCCTCGGGAGAAATCGCCGCCAACTGCTCCCCCGTGGGATTCCAGACGGGACGGCTTGACAAGACCCCAAGCGGCATCGCGCTCTCATCCGCAAGTCCCAGAACCCAACCCTCAATCTTGCCCTCTACCTCCTCAATCCAGGCGAGGGTTTTCCCATCAGCAGAGAGCACAGGATCACGGCACTCGCCGGCACAATCCCGCAATGAATAAATGTGCTCCCTATCCCAGCGCGCAAGAGTGCGACCTCCATCTAGCACAACCACAAAGCCCTCCAGCGCCGGAGTGAAGCCGCTGACACCTTCCAGAAGCGGGGTGAGTGTACCCGTTGCAATATCGGCAGCAGCGAGTGCCCAACCCACCTCGGTAGACATCATCACATACAACCGTGGTTCAATGGCAGGTACATTCGATGAGACGGACCAACCTGGCGTGCATGCCACCAGAGACAGAAGCCACAGGGCAACAAAAAGCCGCCACCCCAAAGGCGCCCAGCGCCCGTAGTTGGCGGCTTTAGGCCTGCCAGCATCAATTCGCAACACCGGCAACATCCTTCCAAGCTGTGGAATGCAAGCCGCTCGCCAGGCTCTCTGAGTGCTGCGCGTTTGCCGAATCCACCAACTGCGTTGTTGCGGTCGCCAATGCCAACAGAATCCAGAACAATGTCACCGAGTGATGAAAATCAAGACTGAAGAAATAACGGTCGAAGAGGCCTGCCCCTAGACCACCGAGGACTGCCGCATGTAGCCCATACCATAAAGGTTCCAACCGCGGTAACGCACGAGCCGTTGAACGGCGTTTCCAGAATCTAAAGAACAGACTCGCACAGATCAACAGGAAGACACCCAAGCCCACAAGGCCCATTTGCTCCGCAATAATCAAATAGACGTTAGCGACACCAATATAAGTATCAATATCCGGTGAACCAGCGAAACCCACACCCAACAAAGGATAGCGCTCAATGAGAATTAAAGCATCCTTGTACTCACCAAAGCGCATCTTAGTGGAGAGGTCTTCGCCGCGCACGCCCTCCAGAAAATGTGACACAAAACCCTGCGTCCAGGGCAGCAACAACACCAGCAGCAACGCAATCAACAGCAAGAGCAGCAGCTTGCGATACCGCACAACACCCAACGCCAACAACGCACCGGCAGCGCCCGCAACGGCGCCACGGGAAATGGTCAATCCCAGACAAGCCACCAGAACCGCCAGCAACGGGAACAGCACAACACGCTTAAAAATAGGACGGCGCGCAAAAAGCTGCGGTGTAGCCAGCGCCAGCGCAACATTGAGCAGGCTCCCCAGCGCGTTGGGGTCCACCGAGGTCGACGTCGCCCGCTGCATCAGTTCGGGATCATCCCGAATATACCGTAACACGCCAGAGCCTGTGGGATATCCAAAACGGCCTAAAGCCGAAAGCAAACGGATCGTCAGGTCATCGGGGAGATAATAAAGCACAATTCCCAAAACCGCCGCGCCGGCAGATACCAACAGAAAAACACGCAGCAAGCGTTCAAGACGCTCCGAATCCCGGACCAAATTGACGACTACATAGAAAATCGCAATACTGAGCAAGATTTCCGCAAAGTGCCGGATCAAATAGCTCGTGAGCGCACCATGAGAAAGGCCCGCGACAAAAGAGCTAATTGCCAGAAGCATAAAAGCCAGAACCGGACCATCCAACGGGGTAACGCGCCAATCGGGGTCCCGTCCCAACATAATCGGCACAAACCACAAGCCAAAAAGCGCCAACAATGCCAGATCGAGAAAGGTAGGTGTGAAGCCAACCTTGAAAGGCAATGAGCCAAAAGGCAATAACGCAATAATGCCCAACACACCCCAGAACGCCACCTCGATATCGCGCAACATCCACAGTCCAAGGCCGAAGGCAAACGCCAATACCACTACAGGCAATGGGCCAAATTCTCCCAACAGCCACCCCGCAGCAATAGCCACCAATGCTGCCATCAAAAACCCTGCTGCCACCCCCAGCCAGGTGTACCGCGTGTGAAACACCCGCCGCAACAGCGTTGCTTCGACGACATCATGCGCATAACCACGCCAATCATCAAACATGGCAATTCCTACCTCCAGGCGCATTATACCTGCGACTGACCGTCGAGCAACTGCAAAAAGGCCGTTAGCCCATCCGCCCCCCGCACCATCTGCCCAAAAACAATATTCGCAGGATGAGCGAAACCCACCCTGCGAATATCAAAGACAAGACTTAAATCAACCAACACGCATGGACAGGAAAACTTACCAACACTTCATCGCCGACGCGGGGCAGGTTGAGGCTACGAGCGTTGAACAGGTCCGCCGAAATCAACACACCATCGCCAATGTCCACGCGCACGCGGATGATAGCACCCAAGAAAATCAACGTCTCAACCCGTCCTCGCAGCAGATTGCGCTCCTGACCATCGCCCAACCAGAATTCCTCTGGGCGGATCGCCAGTCGCGGTGTATCACTTATGGGGCGGTCCCCACTGTGTTCAAACCGTATAGGCTGTCCTGCCAGGGTGCAACTGCGCGCATCGCGATCCAGATTGGCAATCGGCAGCAGATTGAGTTGCCCCACAAAGGATGCCACAAACTCTGTAGTAGGGTAATTGTAAATTTCGTAAGGCGTTCCCACCTGTTCCATACGTCCACGACTCATCACCACCACACGATCCGAGAGTGAAAGCGCCTCCTCTTGATCATGGGTCACATAAACAGTGGTGATGCCCAACGTCTGTTGAATACGGCGAATCTCGAGGCGCAGCTCTACTCGAATCTTGGCGTCTAGTGCCGAGAGCGGCTCATCGAGCAGCAAAACACGCGGCTGAATCGCCAGCGCACGCGCCAACGCCACGCGCTGCTGCTGCCCTCCGGACATCTGGTAAGGGTAGCGGCTTGCGAATTCCTCCAGATGAATGAGAGTCAGCATTTCGTCCACGCGCCTTCGGACCTCTGCCGGCGGCGTTTTGCGCACCTGCAAGCCGAAACCAATATTCTGCGCCACCGTCATGTTAGGGAAGAGCGCATACGCCTGGAATACCATTCCCACGTTACGCTGATTGGACGGCTGGAAGGTAATATCCGCACCATCAAGGGTGATATTTCCGGTAGTCGGCAACTCAAAGCCCGCAATCATGCGCAACGTCGTCGTCTTGCCACAACCACTGGGACCGAGAAAGGAAACAAACTCACCTTTCTCGATGTCCAGATTGAAGTCTGCGACCGCTACAGTCGCACCAAAAGTCTTGGAAATGTCAACAAGGGTAAGGAAACTCATTTTTTAGTATCCGATGTAGTTTAACGCGCGCCGGCCAAATGCCCTTCGGCGCGCCCACGATTGAAAATCTGGATCAGACCCATAAAGGCCCATGTCAACAGGAAACTGATAATCGCCAACGAGGAAGACTCATAAGTTCGATTCTGTCCGATCAGCGACATATAAGGCCCGAAAGCCTTGTTACCCACAATGAAGGTAGCCAGGGTGTACTCACCAATGACGGTCGCCAACGTCAGGAAAGCGCCACTCAAAATCGCCACCCGCAAATTAGGAAAGATGATTTTGAACATAATCGTGCCCCACCCCGCCCCCAAACTCTGCGCCGCCTCAGTCAAAGTGCGGACGTCAATGGCGCCCAGCCCAGTATCCACCGCGCGATAGGTATACGGCAACGCCAGAACAACGTAACCCGCAACCAACAGCACATTGGTGCCCGCAAAAGTATTGGTCAACCTGAAAGGTGGTCCGCTAAAAACCCGAATCAAGCCAAAAACGAGCACGATTGCCGGAACCACAAAAGGTAACATAGAGACAAACTCGACCATGGGGCGCAAACGGGGCAGTTTCAGCCGAATCCAGTAAGCGGTCGGCACAACCAAAAGGATACTCACCACAATGGCGAAAAACGCCATTTGCAGGGAAAACGAGAACGTGCGCCAGAATGCAGCATCGGTGAAGATGCGCTCGTAAGCCAGGAATGTCAGTACATCTTTCTTGGCCCGCAGCGAAAAATCAAATGTCGCAATCAGGGGGACGACAAAATATAACACACCAGCCAAAATCCAAAACCAGGACCACAGAGTCTGCGCGTGTCGTTTCGCGCGCGGAGTTGGTGTGTTCATTGTCGCAACCACCTTTCACTACGCCGCCGTAACGCGAAATAGATCATCATCGCTGTTGCCATCACTATGACCATGCCCACTGCCAACGCATAGCCGAGACCCGGATTGTAGAGGATATCCCCCTTAATCTGCGAGCCAATGACAATGGTGACCAGGTTGATAAAACCACCGGTCAACGAAAGGGCTGTTGCGTAAGCGCCGAAGGAATTGCCAAAAAGCAAAATCATCGCACCCAAGATAGGAGGCATCAGGATAGGCAAAGCCACACGGGTCCAATACTGAAAAGTAGAAGCACCCAGATTCTCCGCAGCCTCTCGCCACTCGCGCTTCAAACCATCAAGGGCAGGGGTGATCGTCAAAACCATTAGCGGAAACTGAAAATAGAGATAAGTAAAGCTCAAACCCCAGAAAGAATAAAGGCTAAAGCCTTGATCATAAAGATCAAGACCTAGCACCGTCTTAAGAAAGACGGTGACCATGCCCGTTCGTCCCAACGTAGCGATAAAGGCAAAAGCAAGGGGCACGCCCGCGAAGTTCGCGGCAACACCGGAGAAGGTCAAAAGTATCGTGCGCACCCAGCGTGGCAGCCCTCCCACCGTCACTGCATAAGCCATCATGAAGCCCAGCAGCCCACCCCCCAGTGCGGTCACAGCGCTGATGCGAATGGTCACCCAATAAGCGCTGAGAATTTCAGGCGCAAAGAGGCCCACGAAATTCTTCAGGGTAATCTGGCCCCTGGTGTCGCGAAAAGCGCCCACCAATAAGTACACTGAGGGCAAAACAATGAAGAGAAAGGTAAACAGGAAAAATGGCGTGACACCCAGCCAATCGCGCCAGCGCGCCATGGCGGGACGCGCCTGAGGCGCGTCCCGCTTGGTTTGCACAATCTCAGCGTTGGGCTTACTTGACATCGGCGCCAACGACGTCCATCCACTTCTCCACAATCACAACCTTGGAGTTGTTAATCTGCTCAATGGAGGGGAACACAGCTTTGGCATACGCCTCTGCCGGAGGCAGTTTTGCAGCGATTTCATCTGGGATAGCATTGCGCGACGCCAGGTCATTGTAGCGAATGGGGTGACAGCCGCCCTTGAGCCAGATCAGCTGGCCCTCGTCCGAATAAAGGAATTCCATCCACAATTTGGCGGCGTTCGGATGCGGCGCATAAGCCGAAATCGCCTGAATGTACACCCCAGCAATCACACCTGTCTGGGGAATCACGACTTCGATTTCAGGATTGCCCGCCAGCACCTCCTTATCAGCCAATGCGTTATAATCCCAGCGCATGATCACCGGGGTTTCGCCCTTGGCCACGGTCGCCTGTTTGGCAATAACCGGCACAAAGTTGCCGACCTCGTTGAGTTTCTTGAAGAATTCCAACCCAGGCTCCACGTTGTCAAGCGAACCACCATTTGCCAACGCTGCCGCATAGACACTCATTTGCGCCTGGGCCGAAGCACGTGGGTCGCCAGAAAGTGCCACCTGACCCTTATACTCAGGCTTCAGCAAGTCGGCCCAATCCTGCGGCACGTTCTGCACCACATCCTTGTTCACCTCAAAAGCCAACACACCGTAATAATCGCCGTACCAATATCCATCAGGATTCTTGGCATCAGCAGGGATCGTATCCCAGGTCGAAACTTTGTAGGGCGTTACCAACCCTTCTTCAATCAACTGCGGACCAAAGCCAAAGCCAACATCAATGACATCCGGGGCCTGCGGGCCTGTGTTGCCTTGATTGGCCTTGATGGCTTCGATCTCATCCGCCGACCCACCATCAGGATTCAGTTCATTGATCTCAATACCGTACTTGGTCTTAAAAGTCTCGATGGCTTCGCCATAGTTGCACCAGTCATGCGGCAAAGCAATGGTCGTCAACATGCCTTCCTTCTTGGCTGCTGCAACGAGGTCATCATCGGCGCCAACATCACCACCCTTGGTAGAAGTACAAGATAACAAAAGAGTAACCAACATCAACAGGGAAATTGCACGGAACAACCAGCCTTCGGTACGCATAGATCCTCCTCAAATAAGATGAAAAGATACGCGGCTTACGAAGCACATGCTTCTATACAGAATTATAATGCCACTTCCAAAGTTGTAAAGAAACCGGGTGCGTTCCAAATCTGGGGCAACAATCTCAAGCGCCCCTACGGGGGCCCCCATAGGGGCGCTAAAAAGGTGATTTTTCGCAGCGGGGCAGAGCCCGCTGCGAAAAATCACTCAAAGAAAGGCATTTGCATGATAATCGGCTTGCTTTTTCCCCCAAGTTGAAACGCACCCAAGAAACCCCATGATAGGGGTGCGTACCAAATCTAGGGCGACAATCTCGAGAAAATTGATTTTTGTGATGGGGCTTTGCCCCATCACAAAAATCAATCAAAGAGAAAGTATTTGCATGCCAGTCATCTTGCTTTTGCCCCAAAGCTGAAACGCGCCCCATGTAGGGCATTCGTAGCATTCAGCGGGCTTCTGCGCCCCTGGTAAGACTCACATTGTTGGGGAAAATTGAATCAGGGCCGTGCAGGCAAACGGAAAGATTTTTGTTTGCATTTTTACTTTGCAGTTGACTTGCAAAAAGAACAAGGTTGTGGTATTGTATATATCAGGTTTGTCTAATCACCTTCTCTAATTTAAGGCAAGGGGGCTGAGCGATGTTGACCATTCTGAAAATCCTGGAAGAACATGGTAAAACAATTCGCCTCATGGTAGGCGTTTTGATTGGACTGATTCTTGGTTTCGTCATTGCCTGGGGGGTTTGGCCCGTTCAATGGCAAGACGCTTCACCGGGGCAATTGCATCCCGCTTACCAGGGCTATTACATCAATGCAATAGCCAAAGAGTATCAACAAACGGGCAACATTGACGTCGCCAAACATAAGCTAGGGCTTGATTTGGCGGGTAAAGCCAATCCCTGGGTCAAAGAACAGGAAAACCTCGAGGCAGGCTTCGCTCAAGCGTTGGAACAGACCACATCACGCGAAGATGTGATTACCCTCGGGCGACTGGCACAAGACCTGCAACTCAATTTTAGACCCGAAGCGTTCGTCCCAGAGACCCCTGATGCTGAGACCGAAACGGAAGCGCCGGCAACACGAAGTACCCTTGGCAACATACTGAGAGTGTTGGGTTACCTCATCATCGCGTTGGCGCTGGCGGCGCTGGGATATTTACTCTACAGCCGTTTTGTAGAAAAACGCCGTGCGGAAGAAGGGGAACAAGAACCCGGGCTTGCCGGCGCCTACGGCGGAGTTATTGAAGATGTCGCCGTAGAAGGTGAGGCAACACCGGCTCTGCGCACGACCAGCGCGACTTATCGCGAGGGGGATGACTTCTTCAATCCCTCCTTTAGCATTGAGGATGGCGCGGAATTCCTTGGCGAGTGTGGCGTAGACATCTCACACACCATTGGTGCGGGAGAGCACAAAAAGGTAACAGCCTTGGAAATCTGGCTCTTTGACAAGAGCGATATCAAGACGGTAACGACCGTACTGGCTAGCGAATATGCTTTCCAAGATCCCACTTTCGGGGAGGAACTGCTCTCCAAAGTCGCGGGTGGCGGAGAACTGCGTCAAATCGTCCCAGGCGAGGAGATCGTTTTGGAAACCACTGCCCTGCGAGTGCGGGCGTCGGTCAAGGCGGTGGAATATGCAAATGACGTACCAGCCAATAGCTATTTCAAAGAGGCCAACATCGAACTGCGCGCCTATCGCCGCTAGAACAACAACGTCATAGCAGAGTACAGTACGCACACAAACGCCCGCAATCCCTAAAGATTGCGGGCGTTTTGCAGCCTTGGAATTGGACGAGAATCATCAGTCGCGATTTTTCCTAAACGGCCCCAGCCTGGAATTTGTCCCTTGTGTGGGGATCTAAACAGTTACGCTCACGGCAGTCCAATGACCTGCGCGTCGGGCGGGGGAACGAATCCAGGTCCAAAACGATACCGCGCGGACCAAGGCACAAAATGGCTCACAAAACGGTCCTTGATCAAAATCTCGCCCTCAGCATCCCGCACCACACGTTCCAACACCGCAGTCAACCCATCATGAGGGTTCTCGACAAGTACATAAGTCCCGGAGGGCAAAGAAGCATCATACTCATACACAGGTGGGCCTGGTCGCTCAGGAGACCCCGCAGTCGGGCCAATCTGCTCAACCTGCCATCCCATTGAAGTGCTATAAAACAGAAAGCGCGAACGCATCGCCACAGAATCCACCTCAGTCTGGATCAGCAGATGGTAGGGCGTATCATTGATAAAGCGCAGGTCTACCAGAGGGGAGTAAATCGTCGCATCGAAACCCGGACCGTAGCCCCCGAGCTCATAATAACCCACACGATAAGCATGGGGCCATCGTTCGATGATCGGATAGCCGGCAAAGAAAGCCGCACGGAAAGCTGTGGTCGCCACCTGGCAGATGCCGCCGCCGATACCCGGAACCGTGCGATTCCCCACAATGACGTAAGATTCATCGTAGCCCTCAGCCTGCGTCACCTCGCCCAAAAAAGCGTTGAACGAAAAAGTCTCTCCGGGTGCAACCAGAATCCCATCGAACTTGGAAGACCCCACACGAATATTGTGGTCACGGGCAGAGGAAGAGCCGGCGAAGTAGGATTCACCCACCGCGATCAACTCGACAATGCCCAGTTCCTCAGCCGTGGTTGTATTTGAGTAACGTGGAAGGACTGGTTTCAGGGCCAATGGCACCAGGTGCTGTCCAGCTTGCAAATACGTGGCGATTTGAACCATCGTGGCTTCCACATCGAGAGCACGGCCCTCGCTGCTCGGTGAACGCACAATCAATTTCCCTGAGGCAACATCGAAGCGATATTGTGCATCTACAGCATCACGCTGCAAGCCCAGAGCGAGCGGGGCGAGATACTCGCGCAATGCCGCCTCATCAAAACCCACCGTTGCCTGCCCATCAACCACGTGGATTGCCAGCATCGCCGATAGCGATTCAGGTGAAAGAGTCCAGGGACCCGGGTCACCCTCCAGAGGATTAGGCACCAGCAACTGCGCCGGTTCGGCCAAAACACGGCGTGCAACCTCAAGCGCCTGCACAACCTGAGCGTCGCCCAGTTGGGGTGCTACGGGTTCAACAATTAGCGACAGCTCTGCCACACCGGGCACACGCAAATAAGGCTCCAGTACCGTCAAAGTCGTTGAAATATCCAAACGGCGCCCCATGGCCGAAGGTTCCCAACGCACCTCAGCGCCATCGAGATAGACCATCGCATCTCGCGCGGGTTTGTCAATCTGCTGCGACAGAGAATGCAACTGTTCCAGGGCGCGAGAATATTCCCACACCAACACCGGCGCAACCATTCGGGGCTGCTGCAGCGCTTGCCAGCGCTCAGAAAGGCTGGCGAAAAACCGCTTTTGGCTGTGTCCGGGTGCAATCACACGTTCCAGGGTCGCTGCCATATCCACACTAACTCCGAGATCAGCAGCGGAATAGATCCATCGCTGCCCATCCGGTCCCAGAAGTACCAGGCGTGGCACATCCAGCCCCAACTCGCGCAACACGTGTTGCTGCGCCTCTTCAACCGTCGCGCCACCCAGCGGCATTCGCCAGAGCGACACACCCGGAAGAATCCGCCCATCCAACATGGGGCCTATCAACCAATACACTCCCCCAATGGCGCCCAGTAACACAACCAGGGTCACCAGCACAAAAACCGCATTACGCATCTTCCACCTCACGCGTGCGTCCGCGAAACCTCCATAATCCAAGCTATTCCCACTCAATCGTCGCCGGGGGTTTACTGCTGATATCGTAGACAACACGATTCACGCCACGCACCTCATTGACGATACGGTTCGAGATACGCGCCAATAAATCATAGGGCAATTGCGCCCAATCTGCGGTCATAAAATCATCCGTCGTGACCGCACGCAACGCCACGACATCCGCGTAGGTGCGGAAATCACCCATCACCCCCACACTCTGCACCGGCAAGAGCACCGCAAAAGCCTGCGCTGTCTGGTGATAGTAACCGGCAGCATGCAATTCCTCCAGAAAAATCGCATCGGCTGCTTGTAGGGTAGCAACGCGCTCGCGAGTCACCTCACCCAGAATGCGCACAGCTAAGCCAGGCCCGGGAAACGGGTGTCGCCAAATCTGAACATCCGGAAGGCCCACAGCCAACCCCACCGCACGCACCTCATCTTTGAATAATTCCCGCAGCGGCTCCACCAGGTCCAGCGCCATTTGCTCCGGCAAGCCACCCACATTGTGATGGCTCTTAATACGGTTTGCCACAGGACCCCCCGCGCTCTCAATGACATCAGGATAGATAGTGCCTTGAGCCAGGAAGCGAACACCGTGCAGCTGTTGCGCCGCGGACTCGAACACACGGATGAATTGTTCACCGATAATCCGTCGTTTCTGCTCCGGTTCAGCCACACCGGCAAGCGCCGTGAAGAAACGCTCCGAGGCATCTACTACAATCAGCCGCATACCTAGCGCACGCTGAAAAGTCGCCTCGACCTGCGTCGCCTCATCCCGCCGCAGCAAACCCGTATCCACGAAGATGCAAGTCAACTGCTCCCCAATGGCGCGATGTACCAGCGCTGCGGTAACCGCACTATCCACGCCGCCGCTCAAGCCACAGACCACCCCGTTCTGGCCGACCTGCTGCTGAATGCGAGCCACGGTGGAAGCAATAAAGGCTTCTGGAGTCCAATCGCCGGCGCAGCCACAAACATCAAACAGAAAGCGTCGCAACACCTCACCGCCCAAAGGAGTGTGAACTACTTCGGGGTGAAATTGCAATCCAAAAAGCCGGCGTGCCTCATCTGCGATAGCAGCCACCACACCGCCCTGGCTACGCGCAAGATCCACAAAGCCTTCTGGCAGTGCGGCAATCTGATCACCATGACTCATCCACACCTTAAGCGACGAGGGCAGCCCCGCAAAAAGCGAGCTAGAGGGCTGCGTTATGGTAATCTGTGTGGCGCCATATTCATGCCGCGCCCCTGAGCGCACCTCTCCCCCTAAGGCACGTGCCAGCACCTGCATACCATAGCAAATCCCCAATACCGGCACACCAAGCGAAAGCACAACTTCCGGCAAAACCGGCGCACCAGGAGCATAGACACTGTTGGGACCACCGGAGAGGATGATACCGGCTGGAGCCAGCGCCGCAAGGCGTTCAGGAGCCACATTCCAGGGCAAAATCTCCGCGTAGACATGGTGCTCACGCACCCGTCGCGCGATAAGCTGGGTATATTGGGAACCATAATCAAGAATGACGAGGGTTTCGCGCGCTGTCACAGCTCACTCCGCAAAAACAATCGTGCCGTCATCACGCAGGGCCTCAATGATGACGAGAGATTCAATGGGTACCCCCAGGTACTCAAGCAAAGTTCGCCCACCCTCAAAGCGTTTCTCAACCAAAGTTCCAATTCCGACGAGTGTCGCGCCGGCATCTTGCACCAATCGCGCCAGAGCATCAATCGTCTGCCCTGTCGCCAGAAAGTCATCAATAATCAATACACGGTCTGTGGGCAGGAGAAACTCCGAAGAGACCATCAATGAAACCTCACCCCCCTTGGTGTGCGAGGGCGCAAATTCCACAAAGGCCGGGTCTTTCATGGTAATCGGCTTGTGCTTGCGCGCAAAGACCAGTGGCAGCCCCAAAGCATAGGCCGTGGTCAATGCTGGAATAATGCCCGAAACTTCAGCCGTAAGGATACGGGTGGGTTCATGGTTACCAAAACGGCGAGCAAATTCCGCACCAGCTTCCAACATCACCGTGGCATCAACTTGATGGTTAATGACGCTATCCACCTTGAGAATACCACGTCCCAAATAGACACCCTCACGCTGAATCAGATCCTGTAATGATTTCATAGATCAAATCCTCCTCTGATAATACGACTCTCTGCAAAAGCGTTCCACACAAAGGAATGGTTGAGGTATCCGGTTAAAAAGAATATTCTACCACAAAGCATGACAAAGACACGAAAGGTAGTGTATCTATTTCGGTGGAAATTAGCCTTGGGGCTGGGTCTGGTGAAACTCCTGCACCACTTGTACCATCATGGCCTTG
>JAFGFB010000058.1 GCA_016931315.1 Anaerolineae bacterium | reverse complement strand
CACCAATTGGTATTGCCCTTGTTCAAAAGTTGTGTTTTTGCGCCGATTTAGCCCTTTTCGCTACTATTTGCACAAAACTTACGCTAAGTTTGAGAGTTAAGGTCTACACAAAGTGTGCAGGTGCTTGTATGACCGACAATCCGCTTTATGCTCAAATCGCCGCTGCCGTGCGGCAGGATATTCTCCGTGGCGAGCTAGCGCCCGGTGCGAAGTTGCCTTCAATGCGGGCGATGGCAATGCGTTGGCGCTGCACGCCTGGAACTGTTCAGCGCGCGTATGCCGAATTGGTCGCACAGGGGATGATCGAAAGCCGCCCCGGTCAGGGAACACGTGTTTTGCCTTCACCGCCTGGGGAAAACAGCTCTGCGTTGCGTCTCGCCACTTTGCTGCACCGCCTGGAGGGCTTTGTCTTAGAAATGCTGCGTGCGGGTTATGCCTTGCCAGAGCTTGAAGCCGCTTCGCGTTTGGCTTTGGATCGCTGGCGTGCGCTTACGGTTGCGCCGGTATCTTCGGAGGCGGGCGTGTTGCGTTTTGCCGGCAGTCATGACCACGCCGTTGCCTGGATTGCCGAGCGTTTTCCAGCGGTGAAGGGGGGTATTCCCCTGGAGGTGCGTTTTGTGGGCAGCCTGGGGGGGCTGATGGCGTTGGCGCGCCGCGAGGTGGACCTGGCGGGTTGTCATCTATGGGATGATGAGAGCGACACCTATAATGTCCCTTTTGTACATCATCTCTTGCCCGGAAAACGGGTGGCCTTGCTTACCGTGGCTCACCGGCGACTAGGGCTGCTGACGCCTTCAGGTAATCCTCTGAACTTGATGACGGTTATGGACCTGGCGCGCCCTGGCCTGCGCTTCGTCAACCGTCAGCCCGGCGCAGGTACCCGTATTTGGTTGGAGGCGCAATTGCACCGTGTGGGGTTGCACATGCGCGAGCTCTCACAAGCCGGCCCAGAAGTGCATACGCATTCTGAGGTTGCGCGTTTGATCGCAGAGGGAGCAGCCGATGTGGGGCTAGGTATCGAGGTTGCTGCGCGCGCTTCTGGCTTGGGCTTTGTCCCTTTGACAACGGAGTGTTATGAACTGATTATCCCTAATTATGTCTGGCAGCGCCCTGAGGTTCAAACTCTCGCCGCGTGGTTGCGTAGTGAGGAGACTCGGTGTGAGATTGCGGCTTTAGGGGGATATGAGACACGGGCAACCGGTGTGTTGCGCTGGGTAGAATGAGCGGGTGTAATGATGGAATTGCTGGTTTTGTTCATTTTAATTCTCTGTAATGGACTCTTTGCTCTTGCAGAGATTGCCGTGATTGCCGCACGCCCGGCGCGCTTGCAGGAGCGTGCTTATCGTGGGGAGCGCGCCGCTCTGGATGTGCTTAAACTTCAGGAGCAACCCGATCGTTTTCTCTCTACCATTCAGGTCGGAATCACGCTCATTGGCACATTGACGGGGGCCTTGGGCGGTGCCACTTTTGCCGAAGAACTGACGTTACGTTTGCGCGAGATTCCATTTTTGGCACCCTATGCCCAGGCGTTGGGATTGGGTATTGTTGTGGTCATCCTTACCTATTTCTCTATTGTATTGGGAGAACTTGCGCCTAAACGTTTAGGCCTGACGTACCCTGAGCCTGTGGCGATGCGTCTCTCAAGATTCATGCTGATTCTCTCCAAAGCAGCTGCCCCACTCGTTTCATTACTGACAGCTTCATCGCATGCTGTGATCTCCTTTCTGGGTATCCGTTCTGAGACGGAGCAGCCTGTGACCGATGAAGAAATTCGCCTTTTGATGTTGCAGGGGGCAGAGGCAGGCGTGTTCGCCGAGATGGAATCCGAGATGGTGGATGGCGTATTGCGCATGGGTGACCAGCGATCACGCACAGTGATGACGCCACGCCATGAGATTGTCTGGCTCGACTTGCAGACCTCTTTGGAGGAAAACCTGGCTAAGGTTCGTGAGAGCGGGTACTCACGGTTCCCTGTCTGCGATGGGGCATTGGATGATGTGCTGGGTATGATCTATGCCAAGGATTTGCTAGCGCGGCTTCTTACGGGCCAACCCCTTGATTTGACCCAAGGCTTGCGCCAACCTTTATATGTTCCTGAGACCATCCCCGCCCTGGAAATGTTGGAGCGTTTTCGCCGCTCGCAAGTGCATGTCGCGCTGGTTCTGGATGAATACGGCGGAGTTGAAGGGATTATTACCTTTCGCGACCTCCTGGAGAGCTTGATGGGACAGATTGCGTCAGCCGGCGAAATGGCCGGTCCTTCGGCAATATCCCGTGCAGATGGCTCGTGGCTGTTCGATGGCAGCTATCCGGTGGATAAGCTTGAGGATACTTTGGGGGCGCTGGAACTTCCAAACCGTGAGCGCATCGGTTATGAGACTATTGCGGGTTTGGTTCTGGCGCTCTGTGATCACATTCCTCAACGGGGTGAGCGCTTGCGGTGGCAGGGATGGCAGTTTGAGGTGGTGGACATGGATGGATTGCGCATTGACCAGGTTTTGGTCAGTTCAGTTATGGCTCTCACGCCAGAGGCTACGATGGATTAGCGCTGCAGCGCTGCTAAAACACACAAAACGGCTCGCAATAAGCGAGCCGTTAAGTTAATCAGGTAGGGCGGGTGGGAATCGAACCCACACACTCTCTCGAGTAGAGGATTTTAAGTCCCCGGCGTCTGCCTGTTCCGCCACCGCCCCT
>JAFGFB010000057.1 GCA_016931315.1 Anaerolineae bacterium | reverse complement strand
TCGCCTTCTCGCCTTCTCGCCTTCCCGCCTTTTCGCCTTTTCGCCTTTTCGCCTTTTCGCTTTATCGCCCCATCGCCCCATAAATCTCGTCCCGATCCACCCTATCCGGCAGCGGACCCATGCGCGCCAGCTTGCGCCCCACGACCTCCCGCGCGAAGAGCACACAGCGCTCCAGCGAATTCCCATCGAGCAGCGCCACCAGGAAGCCCGCCCAGAACGAATCCCCGGCGCCGGTTGCGTCCACAATCTTCACCGGTTGCGCCGGGACAAAGGTCTGCTGATCGCCGGTAGACAGAACCATCCCCGCGCCGCCCATGGTCAACACCACCACCCGCGGTCCCATCTCATGGAACAGCGCGATGTACTCCTCCGGCGTCTTCCCTGCTCCAAAAATGCGCTGCGCGTCATCCAGTGAGGGCTTCGTAAATGTAGCATAGCCCATCATGTGCCGAATCACACGCCGCGCCTCATCCAGGTCGGGCCAGATACGCGGGCTGTAATTGGGATCGAGCGAAATCAGCTTGCCCTGCGCCTGCGCCAGCTGGAACGCCTTCTCCACCGCCGAGCGCGAAGGCTCCCGCGAGAGAGGCCACATCGAGGCGTGCACCACCCGCGTCCGCGCAATCGCCTCCGCACTGATCTCTCCTGGCTCCAGGCGAAAATCTCCGTTGCGGAAAGGCTCAAAATCCGGCGTTTTCTTGCTACGCGATACAAAAATGATGCTCGTGTTGACTCGCGCGTCCATCACCCAATACTGCGTCTGCACGCCCGCCCGCTGCAACTCAGCCTTGAGGAACTGCCCAAACGCCCCCACACCCGTTTTAGCGATAATCGCAGCCCGCCCGCCCAACTTGGCCACGTTGGTCGCAATATTGGCGGGGGAACCACCCGAAAAACGCTGAAACGTCGTCGCCTCTAGCAGCGAATCCGTCTCCTCGACCGAGATGAAATCAATCAGCGCCTCCCCGATGACCAGAACATCCAGATCCCCCTCAGGAATCGGTATCTCCATCAGCGACCTCCCTTAAAGATAAGGCGGAAAAGCGAGAAAGCGAAAAGGCGAGAAGACCAGCCTCAGGCGGGAGCTACCGTGAACGCGCGCAACGCCGCCACCAGCGCCTCGTCCCCCTCGTCCGGATTGCAGAAATAAGCGGGGAGTGGCAGCAATTCCGCCGGGCGCCGCGCACCAGGTTCCGCCACGATGCCTTCAATCACCCGCAGATAACCCTCAGCCGTGCGCTCCCAGGTATAGCGATCCAACACCCGCTGCCGCCCCAACCGGGCAAACTGCGCCCAGGCCTCAGCATCCAGCACCAGACGCTCCAGCCCACGGGCGATGGCGTCCGGGTCCGCCGGGTCCACCAGCATCCCGTATTCGATCCCATCCTCAAAGAGGCTCTCGCTGGGACCCCCGTTGCGCGTCACCACAAGCGGCAAGCCCGCCGCCGCCGCTTCAAGCGGCGCCAGCCCAAAAGGCTCATACAGCGCCGTC
Source organism: Anaerolineae bacterium (assembly GCA_016931315.1). Lineage (GTDB taxonomy): Bacteria > Chloroflexota > Anaerolineae > B4-G1 > SLSP01 > JAAZNO01. Next base: position 6,731 of record JAFGFB010000057.1, on the reverse strand, counting down.
AGCGCAAAGACCGAACCCGGTCGCTGCGCCAGCAACCGGTACGACGCCGCCAGCGCCGGTTGCCCCTGCACCGCAAAAGCGCTCACCTTACCCCACAAATCGTGCTCCGCAATGACCTTCCGAATCTCCTCCAGCACCGCGCGCTCACCGGGGCTGGTACTGGCGTCATCACGCAACGGGTCCTCGAGCGCACCGGTGAAGATCACCAGGTTTGCCGCCGCCTGCAGCGCTGGCGACTGCGCAAAGGCTCGCACCAGCGCCAGATGATTCTTCTTGGGATCCAACCGGCTTGAGGCGATAATTGCCGGCAACTCCCGGCGTCCCTCCGCCAGGTCGCGCACGAACATCGCGCGCACGTGCGCCTGCGCCAGCGCTTCGCCCACATAACGCGCCTCTTTGCCAAACGTCATCAAATTCACCCCCGGCGGAATGACCGCAAAACGGCGCTCATCCTCCACCTCCACCGCGCCGTGATACGCCGAATGCCCGTATTGCTCAAAGCGCTCCTGCCGTGTGCTGGTGATATTCACCGCCGAGCGGTTCATGCTCAGCCGTTCCGCCGCCAACCGCCGCGAGAAGAAATACTGCGCGTCAATCTTCGCCAGCGTCTCCGGGGTCGGGTGTAACTTATCCAGCTTCTGCGCCCCCAGCGAGTGCCCCGTAAACGTGAACGGGATACCCGTCTGCGCCTCAATCAACGCCCCGCACAAGCCCCCATCACCGTAATGCGTGGTCATCACATCCGGGCGCGGACCCTTCGTGCGGAAGAAATCGAGAATGCGCGGCGCCCAATCGCGCACCAGATGGGGCCACAGCAGCTCCTTGCGCAAAAACTCAACCGGTCCCGCGGGCATGCGCACAATGCGCACCCGCTCCGATTCCGGATAGCGGTCGAATGCCGCCGCAAATTCGGGCCATTTGGAGTCCACAATCTGCCGCGTGAAAATATCCACCGTGTGCCCCAGCGCCGCCATCGCCAGCGCCACCTGCTTCACATACACCAGCTGCCCGCCAAAATCGGGATGCTCGGTCCAGTAACTGTCCTTCGCATCAAAATTACCCTGTGGATTCAAAAACGCGATGTGCATACACTCCCCCCTATTCTATCGAAGCTTACCACACTGCCGCCTACCCCTTATTGTATGATAATCCACCCAAAAGCACAATTCCCCCTCTCTCCCGGGTGCGTTCCAAATCTGGGGCGACAATCTCAGGCGCCCCTGCGGGGCGTAGAAAAAAGTGATTTTGTGCGGTGGGGTGAAACCCCACCGCACAAAATCACTCAAAGGAATGGTTTTTTGCATGATAGTCGTCTTACTTTTGCCCCTAAAGTGAAACGCACCCAAGCGAACGGCTCGCGCATTTGACGTTCTCGCCAATCGGGTTAAGCTTGATGGCTAGCGTTTTAACGCAAGTTGCCTGTATGTGCATAGGAGAGTTTGTCCATGAATCAGCCTGCCGTACCCATCTACCTCGACCCCGCGACTCCGCTTGCGGAGCGCGTTCAGGATTTGATTTCCCGCCTCACCCTTTCCGAGAAAGTCACTCAGATGAGTCACCCGGCGCAAGCTATCTCCCGCTTGGGCATTCCGGCTTACAATTACTGGAATGAAGCCCTGCATGGTGTGGCGCGCAACGGTCGCGCCACAGTCTTCCCGCAAGCCATCGGCATGGCTGCGACCTGGGATGTGGACCTCGTGCAGCGAGTCGCTACGGCGATTAGCGATGAGGGGCGCGCCAAGTACCACGAAGCGTTGCGCCGCAAGGGCCACGCCGATTGGTACCAGGGCCTCACCTTCTGGTCGCCCAATGTCAATATCTTCCGCGATCCCCGTTGGGGGCGCGGGCAGGAGACCTGGGGTGAAGACCCCACTCTTACTGGCGAGCTCGGCGCGGCCTTCGTGCGTGGTTTGCAGGGCGATGATCCCCATTACCTTAAAGCCGCCGCTTGCGCCAAACATTTCGCCGTCCATAGCGGACCCGAAAAGGATCGCCACACCTTTGATGCCGTCGTCTCCCGCCGTGACCTCTACGACACGTATCTGCCGGCTTTCCGCAGACTCGTCACCGAAGCGAAGGTCGAAGCAGTGATGGGCGCCTACAATCGCACCAACGGCGAGGCTTGCTGTGCGAGTCAGGTGCTCCTGGGCGATATTCTCCGTGGCGAGTGGGGTTTTGAGGGGCACGTGGTCTCCGATTGTGGGGCGCTCACCGATATTCACGCGCACCACCATCTGACCCAGGATGCGGCTGAGAGCGCCGCATTGGCGCTTAAGCGGGGCTGCGACCTGGGTTGCGACTGTGTCTATGACCACATTCCCGAAGCGATTGAGCGTGGGTTGATTACCGAAGCGGATATGGACCGCGCGCTGGCGCGCACGCTGACCACCCGCTTCAAGTTGGGCATGTTTGACCCGCCCGAGCAGGTGCCCTATGCCAGTATTCCTATGGAAGTGGTCGGTTGCGCGGCGCACCGCGAGCTGGCTTATGTGGCGGCGCTCAAATCGGTGGTGTTGCTCAAGAATGTGGATAATCTGCTGCCCTTACGTGGGCAGATGCGCAAGGTCTTGGTGGTGGGTCCCAACGCTGCTGGCCTGGATGTGCTATTGGGTAACTACCATGGCCTTAGCGATACCTTGACGACACTGCTTGAAGGCATCGTTGGTGCGGTTCCTGAAGGCACCCGCCTGGAATACCGCCCCGGTTGCGGCTTGACCCACGTGAACCAGAACGGTCATGATTGGTCGGTGATTGAAGCGGGCAAATGCGATGTGACCATCGCCTGTATGGGGCTTTCACCGCTCCTGGAGGGCGAGGAAGGCGATGCCATTCTCACCTTGGAGAACGGCGATCGCTCTGACATCGGTTTGCCCCCTGTGCAAGTGGAGTACATTAAGCGGCTGGCCGCCCACGGCGCGAAAATCGTGCTGGTGCTTACCGGTGGCAGTCCCATTGCCCTCGGCGAGTTGGAGGACCTGGTCCAGGCGGTGGTTTTCGTTTGGTATCCGGGGCAGGAAGGCGGGCGCGCCGTGGCAGATGTGCTTTTCGGCAAAGCGACGCCATCGGGAAAATTGCCGGTGACCTTCCCCAAATCCATCGAGCAACTGCCGCCCTTCACGGATTATGCCATGCATGAGCGTACTTACCGCTATGCCACCTTGGAACCACTGTATCCTTTCGGTTTTGGCTTGAGCTATACGAGCTTTTCCTACAGTAATTTGCTGCTGGAAGGAGACCCGGCGCACGGAACGGTGACCGCTCGTGTGATGTTGACCAACATTGGCGCTACGGCGGGTGAAGAGGTGGTGCAGGTCTATCTGAGCGATGTAGAGGCTTCGGTTGTGGTGCCCCATCACCGATTGATTGCCTTCCGCCGGGTGGCGCTTGAGCCGGGCGAATCGAGCGAGTTGGCATTCGAGATTGTTCCGGGGATGCTGGCATTGGTGGATGAGGCGGGCGTTTCGCACCTGGAGCCCGGTGACTTCCGCTTGACCATCGGTGGTTGTTCGCCTGGAGCGCGTGGTATCGTCCTGGGCGCTCCAGAGCCCGTCAGCGCTACCTTTGTAGTGCAGGCCTCCCAGGAGCTCTGAGCATGGCTGAACCAACATCAATAGCGCGGGTCTATCTTGATTCACAGCGGGTGATTGGCGAGATTTCGCCCTACCTCTTTGGCGGTTTTGCCGAGCACATGGGGCGTTGCATTTACGGGGGCATCTTTGACCCGGCTTCGCCCCATGCCGATTCGGAGGGTTTTCGGCGCGATGTTCTGGCGGCTTTGGCCGAATTGGGCTTCTCTATCATCCGTTATCCGGGTGGTAACTTCCTCAGCGGCTATCACTGGCGTGATGGCGTCGGTCCTCGCGAGCAGCGTCCCCGGCGGCGGGAGCTGGCGTGGCAATCCATCGAGACCAACCACTTCGGCGTCAACGAATTTATGGCTTTCTGCCGGCGTATGGGAATAGCGCCGATGCTGGGCGTCAACCTGGGAACGGGAACTATCGAAGAGGCGGCGGCGTTGGTGGAGTATTGCAACGCTCCCGTGGGCACAGCCATGGCTGACCTGCGGGCAGAGCACGGCTATCGCGAGCCTTACGGTGTTAGCCATTGGTGTTTGGGCAACGAGATGGATGGCCCCTGGCAGATTGGCGGGTTGAGTGCAGAAGCCTACGCCCTTAAAGCTCGTGAAGCTGCCAAGATGATGAAATGGCAGGACCCCACACTCAAGCTTACCCTGTGCGGCTCATCGGGCATGGATATGCCCACCTTCCCGGAGTGGGACCGTGTCGCGTTGGAGCTCTGTTGGGAACAGGTGGACTATCTCTCGCTGCACGCCTATGTGGGCAATCACAATGACGACACCGGTAGTTATCTCGCTCTGACGCATCGTCTCGCAGAGCAGGTGGATACCCTCGCGGCGACATTGCGTTATGTCAAAGCGCGGTTGCGCTCACGTCACGAAGTTTACCTTTCGTGGGATGAGTGGAATGTCTGGTACAAGGATATGACCATGCAAGGAGGCTGGACGGAAGCTCCCCATCTCATCGAGGAAGTCTACAACCTGGAAGACGCGCTGGTGGTAGCCCAGTGGCTTAACCTCTTCTTGCGCCGCTGTGACGTGCTCCACATGGCTTGCCTGGCGCAGATTGTCAACGTCATCGCTCCCATCCTCACCACCCGCAATAGCCTGCTCAAGCAGAGTACATTCTACCCCTTCCAGCTCTTTCGGCGCGCTGCACGCGGTCTGGCGTTGGATGTTCACGTCGAGGCGCCATACTATACCACCCAGAAATTTGGCGCGGTGCCCTTGCTCGATGTTTCCGCCAGTTACGACTCGGGCGCAGGGGTGGGGGCAATCTTCCTGGTCAACCGTAGCCAGGAGCAGCCCTTACCGGTGGAATTGCGCTGGCAACAGCAGGCGCCGCAGCGGGTCACGGAGGTGGTGCGCCTTGCCGGCACAGACCCCAAAGCAGCGAACACTTTTGAATACCCCACAGCAGTCACACCGGCGGCGATTCCTGCACCTCCGATTGTGGACGGCGCCGCTCAGATACTCCTGCCGCCCCTTTCTTTGACTGTGCTGATGACGGCTGATGCTTGTCATGTGGATAGCTGACAGAGCCAGATTCTTCAATAACTTTGATCAGAGGTAACATGGAACCTACACTGCAAGCAATTTTCGACAGTATCATCGAGGGTGACGCCAGCAGCATTGCGGCGCAGGTCACCACAGCGCTGGAGGCAAATCTGCCGCCCGCGCAGATCCTCAACGAAGCTATGATTGCCGCTATGGCGGAGATTGGACGGGGCTTCGAGGAGGGCGAGTATTTCGTGCCGGAGATGCTCATCGCGGCGCGCGCCATGAAGACCGGGTTGGCGGTCCTCAAGCCCCACCTGGTCGAAGCGGATGTCCCCGCGTTGGGAAAGGTCGTCGCGGGGACCATTCAAGGCGACCTGCACGATATCGGCAAAAACCTCGTCTGCATGATGCTCGAGGGCGCGGGCTTCGAGGTCGTGGACCTGGGCACGGATGTATCGCCGGAGCGCTTTGTGGAAGCGGCGCAGGGAGATGGCGTGAATCTCGTCGCTATGTCGGCGCTGCTCACCACTACGATGGGAAATATGAAGGCCACCCTCGCGGCCCTGGAAACGGCGGGCTTGCGTGGCAAGGTTAAGGTGATGGTCGGCGGCGCGCCGGTCACCGAGCGCTTTGCCCACCAGATTGGGGCGGATGGTTATGCGCCAGATGCCAGTCGCGCGGTAGCGGTAGCTCGCGCGCTGGTCGAAGCGTCAGGAGTCTGAAGCGTCTGGCTAAAAGAGTAGTTTTGGAGCGCGCCCCAAAACTACTCGCGTTCCAGATTCTCCAACAAGCCGGGCAGCAGGCCCAGATGCTCGATTTCGTAATAGCCTGGTTGACCGGCAGGTGGACGTTCGGCGTTTTCGTGTGCCCACGTGAGCGCATATGGCACATACACGGCGTAAGCGCCCAATTCCAGGACCGGCAGGATATCCGAGCGCAGGGAGTTGCCAACCATCAGGAAGCGCTCTGGCGCCAGGGCGTGCCGCTGCAATAGCGCGATGTACGTGTGGCAGTTCTTGTCGCTCACGATTTCGACATGCCGGAAGTATTGGGACAATCCCGAGCGTGCAACCTTCGATTCCTGATCGAGCAAATCCCCCTTGGTGATAACCATCAGCGTATAGGTCTGTGCTACCTCGGCAACAGCTTCAGCCACATGCTCCAGCAACTCTACCTTGGCGGTGAGCATGGCTTTAGCTTTATCCACAATCGTCTTGATTTCACTCCCGGAGATACGCCCCTCCGTCAAATCCACAGCCGTCTCGATCATTGAGAGCGCAAAGGCTTTGATCCCATAGCCAAAGTGCTGCATATTGCGCATCTCGGTCTGATAGAGTTGCTCGTCAATCCATTCCAGGCTGTGATACTGTGATAACAGCTGCCGGAAATGCGCCTGGGCGTCGGCATAGAGACGCTCATTGTGCCAGAGCGTATCGTCAGCGTCAAAAGCGATGATTTCGAAACGTGCCATGGTCTTACCTCAGAACCTTGAGTCGCCGCTTGTTCTCGTACGGCAGAATAAAGCGCCTGCGATCTTCTTTTGGAATCTCAATGCCCAACCGTGCCTGCAATTCCTCCTATACGCCAGGCACAAATCGCAGCGATATCCGCAGCAGGTTAGGATAGGTTCCATAGATTTTCTTCTCCAGAGTTT
>JAFGFB010000056.1 GCA_016931315.1 Anaerolineae bacterium | reverse complement strand
GGTCGAGATCGCCTACAGGTCCGGGCCGAATGCCGATAGCGAGCCACTGGTTCATCTGCGCAGGCGCCTGGTAGTAGCTGACGCCGGAATCCGGAAGCTCGTTGTCGAGCGGTACGCCGTCACCTAGAACTGGTTCCGTCTCGATCCATTGGGCGTAGATATCCCCCTCGGTTAATCCAGCTCGCAGATCGGTCCACACGACCAGATGTTCACGCCATAAATCATCTGAGATGCGAGGGGCATATTGTCTGCCGGGTGCGCTCGTGATCGCATACGGAATACCGACCGCAGCACCGTCATAGCTCATCCGCTTAAGGTGAATGTCCTCTCCTTGCTCGTAGACAGCGACCACTTCCCTCGTGATGTGGTTATCCACAAGGCGGGGCTCCCGACTGCCGGGAGGTGCGATGGCGAAGGGAGGGCCCAACGCATTGCCGTAATCGTCATATCTCTGCCCGAAGATGCCGAGGTCAGGATCGGCTGTCTGGAAGGCAAGTAGTACCGCGTTACCGCTGTCTGGGTCGGAGTAGGCAGTGATCGCGGGATCGTATTCAGCAGTGTTGGGCATCTCAGGATTGCGCCACCACAGGTAAGCCAGGTCTCTAGCCCTTCTAACCTCAAGATGCACCATGTGAGAGCACTCGTAGGCGATACCATAGTCAAATGAACCTACCTTATTGGTCACCTGAACGTTGCGACCCTGTGTGCAGCCCGCGGGGAGCTGGACGTAAACCACAGCGTCCAGTGGTCCGGTGTTACGGTCAACGTGTCGCATAGCGATGCGACCGTCAACCATTTCCCAGACGATCAGATAATACATTCCACCTTCGGTCAACACGCTGCGCAGTGCGGGTTGACCGGTATCCACGCGCCAAATGGCGTCCATGGTGCCGTCGGGTCTCACGATGCGTGCAAAGACTTGCTCGTTGCTGACCCATGTCACCAAACAGCGTGCGTTTATTTCACAGCTGATGTCGGGTGTCGAGCTGCTGTGGGTGGTCATGGCAGCCACTCGGTGGCTTGAGACAGCGGTGTTACCTGGCACAACCCATCCCACGTACGGTTCGGCATAATAGGCCAGCTGTGATTGCTCCGCCCAAGCAATGGCGAATTTGTTGTAGCTCGCATCATAGGCAATGTTGCCTGTCCACGCCTCGTGGAAGTTGTACCGCACAACCGAGAATTCGTTGCCCACGAGGCGAGCAACGGCAGCCAATGGCGTCAGCAGCATACCCGCCAACACAAGCAACACCAAGAGTGAGCGCGGGGTTTTGTGTCTCATATCTCTCCTCCCCGTTCGGCTTCAGTTGCGGACGATGAGTGGCAGGAAGACCGCGTGTTGGACGGCGCTGGCGCCGCCGGCCCAGAAGCCACTGCTGAGGGTGAAAGCGCCTCCAGCGAGCACATTGCCCGCCTCCGGTTGTCCCGCTGTGCCGAGCAGAACGAAGCCGCCGCCGGCAAGCTGGTTGCCACCGCCATCCACGGTCCACCAGGTGAGCTCGTAGCCAGCACCGACCTGGGCTGGCGCGAGGGCCTGGGTCTGGAGATATCCCAGGGCCAGGAAACCGATGAGCAGAGAGAGCACTGCCAAAGCGAAAAGCAAGGGTTTCATCTGATTACCGCCTTTCTAGGGGCAAGCCCCGATACCGCCGAGGTTTTCGAACTGCCGGTCGTAGCAGGCGAAACAGCGCACCGTGCCACCGGCGCTGGTGTCCACAGAGCCGCCATGCAATCGTGATGTTGCTACATAGACAGCAAAGTTGTCGTCGCTGCGGACGGTGGGTTGGATGTTATCAGCAACGCGGATCTGTGAATTCTCAAGCGTCACGACGTAGACGCCGCTGATGTCGTCCCACTCGTTGAAGATGCCACATTGCTGCGTACCAGCGCTCACTGTGATGGTGCTGTTTTCGATTTGGGCGCCGGCGTCAACATTATGGACGCCGAAGGTGATCTGCGCTGATGATCCTGAGGCAGTAACACCATCCAGCAGAGGGGAAGCGCCGGTGGCATTTCGGATGCCGGAGCTGATGTAGCCCCCAGTCGCGCGGGCTTCGACCTGGATGAGTGTTGGGAAGGCGGTGCTGTTCTCGATGCCCACGTTGTCGGTGGTGTCGCTGCCTGATGCGATGGCTGTCACGTGAGTCATCACGGGATTTGCCTGGTTCTCGTTGAGCACACCTATGTTCTTCACATAAGCGCGGTCTGCATAGGCCGTGACATGGAGGATTTTCGGAGAGGCGTTGCTGTTGAGGATGGCGACAGCGTAATTTCCCCCGCCCGTGTTGATCACCGTAAGTGAGCGCAACGCTGCATCGTCGGCGCCGACGACCGTACCAGCAAATTCCAAGATGGTGCTGCCGGGATACATGATGATGGTGCTCGACTCGCCTGCGCCCTCGATATCCACGTAGGGTTTCATCGTCACGCGTTCTACATAGCGCCCGGGGGCTACCCACACCAAAAAGGGATTGGTGTCGGCGGCGTCAGTGATGCTGTCCAGTGCTTCCTGAATCGAGGTGAAATCACCTCCGCTTTTGGCGACGACGATGACGTTTTCAACCTGCGCTCCTCCCTCAGACGCCAGGGGCAACCAGGAGCCGCCATCCCACGTCAGCACATCGCCTGGATCGGGGGGGCTGTCGGAGACTGGGTTGCCGTGCAGCGCCCCAGTGGAGACGGCGTGAAGGGCGTAAGGCGCGGGGGTCAACCTCACGCGAGGGCTCAGGGTGGTGTAGACCCCGGCGCCGCAATCCACTTCGACTTTCATGAAGCGCCCGTCGCCGGTGAAGACACCGAGGCCGAAATCCAGGTGGACGGAGAAATAGCCGTCATTGAGAGGCACGTTGGCTACGGTCTGTATGTTGCCGATCGGGTCGTCGCCGGCAGACGACTCGTACAAGCTGAAACGAAAGGCGCACGGACCCGTCACAGGCGCGCCGCCATTATCCGTGAGCCGCCCTTGATAGGTGAACTCATTCGTGAGGGATTCACCCATGGGTTGCACTTCGGCAGGGTAGACCTCCATCGGCGGAGGAGCCTGTTGGAAAGCCAGACCCTGGGCCTGGTTGCGGCGGGAGCTGAGGAGCCCGCCACCAAGGAAGAGCGTCAAAAGGACCACGACCGAGAGTTTGAACAACGTGCTGCGTTTCATGCTGTAACTCCTTTGCTGTGATGATTGAATTCCACTAATAGGGTCCGTTGATTGTGTACTCGATGACGACAAAGCGCAGGTCCACCCATTGCATGGTCACCAGTGTCGCCTCGAGGAAGTAGGTGTGACTCCGATTATCCACGTGGGCGTAATCGATTTCCGTCGTGGTGTTGCTGCCGAAACCGTCATCACCGGTGGACGTAACGGTTGCAAGCAGTTGGTCGAAATCGCGCCAGAGCCTGACGCTAGCGTCCCTGCCCGGATCCACATCGTGGTAGTAGAAGGCCATTGCCGTGACCGTGGCGCCGTGCGGAAGATTGACCGGCGCCACGAACAGTGAAACCGTGCAGGGGGAATCGTAGACAGTGAGCCGGTCTCCGACGTTGATGTAGTAAGGGGTGAGGCATATCGGGTTATTGGTTGAAGCATAGGGAATGAAAGCGGCTGCCGGCACTGAGATGTAGCTGGTCTTGGGTTGCCAGGTGAGTTCGCCCTG
>JAFGFB010000055.1 GCA_016931315.1 Anaerolineae bacterium | reverse complement strand
CCAAAAGCCTTCCGCTGGAACTGCACCTTGCTGCGGTAAAGCGCCACAAACATCCCCTCAGCCGCCTGCTTGCTGCTGGCTTCACCATAATGGATCACGCGAGCCTGCGGCACCCAGTAATTCTCCCACCCCGCCTGCAGCAGGCGATAACAGAGATCCATCTCCTCGGTGTACATGAAATACTGCTCATCGAGCAACCCCACCTGCGCGAGCGCCTCCTGCCGCAGCACCAGGCACGCACCCTTGATCACCTCGACGGGGTGCGCCTCTTCCTGGCTCCAGCGATGCTGCGGATACGTCGCGCGGGGCAGCAGAGGCTCGAGAAAGCACAGGCGCCAGAACTCCCGCCCCGCCGTGAGCACGGGATGGCATGAAGGCTGCAGGCTCCCATCGGCGTTGAGCAGCAGCGGCCCACAGGCTCCCGCGCGCGGATGCGCATCCAAGAAATCCACCAGCGTCTGCAGCGCGCCCGGCAACACCTGCGTATCGCTGTTCAGCAGCACCGCATAGCGCCCCGAGGCCTGGCGCAGCGCCTGGTTGTTCGCGCGCGCGAAGCCCACATTCTCCCCGTTCTCGATCAACCGCACCCATGGAAAACGCTCCCGCACCATCGCCGCGCTGTTATCAGTGGAAGCGTTATCCACAACCCACACCTCAAACACGCCCTCTGGCGGATACTTCCCTATGGATTCCAGGCAATCCGCCAGCATCTCCCGCGTATTCCAACTAACAACGATAATAGATGAATTCATGACTACCACTAAGGACACGAAGGACTCAAAGGATATGTATCTCTTCCTTGGTGCACTTAGTGTCCTTTGTGGTTCCCTCTTTCACCAAAAAGGGCTCAGAGCACCTTCCGGTAGATGCCATCCTTGAAATGCGCCACATTGAAGTTGAGCACATAGCCCAGCCGCAAGCCCGTCGCCTTGAGGTAAGACAGTAGCTGCGCCTGATGTAGGGGATGAATCGCGTCAACCGCCTTGAGCTCGGCAATGACCTGCCTAGCTATAACCAAATCCAGGCGCTGACCTTCGATGCGCGAATTCTTGTAGGGCACAACAATCGCTTTCTGCCGTTCAAAGGGGATTCTCCGAAGTTGTAGCTCATGGCATAGCGCATCCTCATAGACGCGTTCGAGAAAACCAGCCCCGAGATGCGTATGCACCTCAAAACACGCGTCGAGAAGCGCTTTGCCCCAACGCTCTGTATCTACTGGTATCGGCGGATACTCCTGCTTTGCCATTTTTACTTCCTTTTTTACCACAAAGGACACTAAGGGCACAAAGAACGAGGTTTTTATTCTTTGAGTACTTCGTGTCCTTTGTGGTTTATGGCTACTAACCCACCCAGGAACAGCCACACAAGGATACTCGCCTGAAACCCCGGAAACCCGATATTGTACACAAACGGCAGCATCCAATCCGCAAACAGCATCACAACCAAGCTCCCCACCCACGCCGCCGTCATCCCGTTGACGTAGCCGCCGGTAAAGCCTTCGGTTTGGCGGGCGCTCAACCCCAAGCCCAGCCGGAACAGTTCCCACGCAAACCAAAGAAAGAGTCCAAGCCCCACAAGGCCCGTGTGCGCAAAGAGATCCACATAGTTATTGTGCGAATTGACCGCAGGATTAACCCACAACGCCGTGCGATATCTCAGCGGCTCTACCCCGGCATAGTTGCGGTACGACGCCGGCCCTAACCCCGTGATGGGATTCCGCAATGTCACGCTCACGACTCGCTCGATGAGCGCCAAACGCGAGCCCCCGCTCTCCGTCCACTCATCCTCGCCCCCCGCGAATTCCCAGATGCTCGGGAAGAGAATCCCGGTAGCCGCCAGGATCACCGCAAGCGCAATCACCGCCCCACGCGCTCGGGGAAAACGCAGCCACAGCAACACCCCCGCTACCGCGGCAACACCCACCCAGTTGGAAACCGCCTCTCGTTGGGCCACAAAGGCATAGGTCAGGACAGCGAGCAAACTCGCCACGAGAAAGCCGCGTTTGGCCCGGCTCAGGGACGCCTCAAACAACAACTGCCCACCCGCTATCGCCGCCAACAACACCCAGAACGGCGCGCGGATGAAGGTGACGGTGGTGACGCGCTCCGCAAGACTGGCGACGCCAGGCAACATGCGCAGGATGGCCAGCCCACCGCCCAGATACAGAAAAGCCCAGGTCAGCCGCGGCAACCAGACCTCGGGCTCGCGCAGGTTGGCCACAAGCCAGAACGCCAGCGCCGCAAAAGCGAAAATGGCCCACTGCGCCAGCTGCACCAGCACGAAATTCCCGGACCGGGGCACCGCCGGATCCCACAGCGCATTGCCCACCAGCAACGAAAGCAGCCCCGCCAGCAGAAAAAACGTGAGCGGCTTGTTGACCGGTGAAGCCTTCCACTGGAAATCGCGCCTGAACACGCCCTCGACGAACCATAAGGCGAAAAGCAACGGCACAAGCACCGTCGCGAGGTTGAGCTTGACCTCCGTGCCGGTAGAGAGCTCGAAGGGCACGATGAGCGCCGCAACGATCACACTCAGCAGCCCCAATTGGGGCAAACGCAGCACCACGAACGCCCCCACCCCTAGCACGGGCAGCACAACCCAGCGCATCGAAGGCCGCAGCCCCAGGGTGGTGGCGGCAAACAACAAACCCAGAATCAGGACCAAACGGGCCCAGCGCTGGGACACCAAAACCTGACCTCGAATGTTCACAACTCCATCCTTCTTCGCCACGAATTATCTCTGTTTAGTGTTTCGTGCAATTCGTGCAATTCGCGGCTAAGGCTTTTTGCACTATTCCTTTGCGAATGCCGCATTGCCCCCATAATACCACAATAAACAGCCCGTTGCATGGCGCCACATTTGAAAAGTATGGCTTCACACCTCACGTTTCACGTCTCACGTCTCACGCTTCACGTTTCACGCCTCACGTCTCACGTTTCACGCTTCACGTCTCACGCCTCACGTTTCACGCCTCACCCTTCGTGCCCTTCGTGTCCTTTGTGGTAGGCATTCTCCACCAGTTCCACAAACCGCGCGCCGATATGCGCCCAATCGTAGCGCTCCTCGACCAGGCGCCGGGCATTCGCCGCCAGACGTGCGCGTAAGGCATCCTCGCGCAGCAGGCACACCGTGGCTTGCGCAAAAGCGGCAGGATCATCCGCAATGAGCAAATGCTCGCCATCCACCACCCCCAGCCCTTCAGCGCCTTTGGAGGTAGCCACGACCGAGGTGCCCAACGCCATGGCCTCAAGAATCTTGAGCCGCGTGCCCCCACCCTGCCGCAGAGGTACCACGCAAACGGCGCTCCCGGCTACCAGCAGGCGAATATCCTCCACATAGCCGGTGAGGTTAACGCTTTCATCCAGTTGCAGGCCACTCAGGTCCACGCCCTTAGTGGAGCCGGTGATGCGGATACTGACATCGGGAATTTGCTGCTTGATAAGCGAATAGATGTCCACCAGAAAGTAACGCATGGCATCGTAGTTTGCGCTGTAGGTGAGCGCGCCGTTGTAGACGAGGGTATTGGGCTCAACCTCCACCAACCCTGGGCGATGGTGAGTGCAATCCACACCGTTGGGAATGACGGCGACAGTTGAGCGGGTCCCAGTCATTGCCTGCACACTTGCCACTTCCGTGGGCGAAACGACTGTACAGACCTGAAATCGCGGGAAAAGCGCATTTTCGTAGCGATAGGCTTTGTACCAGCTGACCCACGCCCGCCAACGTCCCAAGCGTGTCGTTTGCGCTTCATAGTGTTGGCGCAACTGGTAACTCAAGGCGGTATCTACATCCAACACGCGGGGAATACAAAACCGCAATGCATAACGCGCCACAGGTGCTTGTATAGCCACGATAGCATCCCATAGCGCTTGATTCGGAAGCTGTTTGGTGACCTCTTCCATCTCCGCGCTGCGCAAAAACACCAGTGGAAGCGGTGAAAGGTATTTGACCAGCTGTGGCAGTTGAACATACCGAAAAGGATCTGCGCGAACCGGGTAGGCGGTCACGTTTTCAGGAACATCGAAATCGGTATTAGCATCTGGATTGAAAGCCACCAGAGAAACCTGATGTCTCTCCGCCAAGGCACGCAGCAGGTAATGAGCGCGGATTTTGGAGCCGTTATCCGGCGGGAAGGGAAACCAGGTGGAGAGAAAGAGAATGTTCATAAGGTAGGTATGGTAGCCGCAGTTACAACTGCCTCAAGTCCAGATTCTAGTGCATCCACCATTTGGTCAAATCGAAACGTTTTTTTAACGAGATCGCGCCCAGAACTAGCAAGGGCAGAGGCAAGATCAGGATTATCTAAAAGTGTCTGGATCTGATGCGCTAGAACTGCGGCATCCCCAGGGGGGAAAGTCAAACCAGTCAGGTTGTGATTTAGAATCTCCGGTGTTCCTCCTGTGGTTGTGCCGATGACGGCCAACCCTGCCGCCATTCCTTCAAGCACAGTACGGGCAAAGGGTTCTTCCCAGATTGAGGGAAAAATCAGCACATCATGTTCCGCCATGATTCTTGGTATCTCGCTGCGAGGAACGTTTCCGTTAAAAATGATGTGCTTGGTGAGTCCTCTTTCCTTTGCAAAGGTTAGGAGTTCTCTCGCATAGGACGAGTTAGGGTCCCCACAAATTGTCAAGATAACGCTTCCCCGGGCAAACTCATCTAGCGCCTGTAAGACAGTGTGAACGCCCTTATCAAAAGTTAGGCGTCCAGCATAGAGAATTCTTAGTGGATCATTCTGAACACGCTCCGAGCGGATTGCAGCAGCCGTCTCGAAATCCTCAGTCTGAGTTCCACCATAAATGACTCGGGGGTGATTCAAAGGAATGCCGCTTTGAATCAAGCGGTCACAAACTGCTGCACTTACGCAGTAACTATGTTGCCACTTAAGTGCTGGCAGTGGATTTCTTGCCAGTTGTTTAAGAGCAAGCTGTCCTATCAAGTATTTTGCGATTCTAGTAAATCGATGCCCGGAGGGCGTTTCCCAGTACTGTTGGTAAGCACTAGGTAATGTAGGCCAGTAATCGCAGAAATAATAAACAACACGACTGGATAGCAAAGATTCTACTAACGCGGGAATTGAACGCGGCACATTCCACATGCCCCAGATAAATGCAACATCGGGGCATGTCTGCTCAATCAAGGTCCTTAGTTGGATGAGATTCTGCTGCTCGAGTTGGCCGCGCTGCACAAAAGACCTAAAAGCCGTTTCCCACATACCCTCCTGCGCCTCGAGGTTCAAAACCCGATGTACTTGAATCCCCAAATATGGAGTGTCGCGATTGCCCCGCTCACGAGCTGTAACGACTTCCACCGTATGCCCACGTCTTTGTAGCTCAACAGCAACCTCTGCAGCCCATTGCTCATACCCGCCTCGGGCGTGGGGGGGAAAATAGTTGGAAAATAACAAGATGCGCATTTTCTTCTATCGATAACGAACAACCCTGGCAGGCACACCAGCAACAATAGCGTTGGGCGGTACATTCGAGTTCACAACGGAACCTGCCGCAACAATCGCACCGTCTCCGATTGTCACACCCGGCAACACAATCGCGTGTGTTCCCAACCACACATCATTTCCAATCTGGACACCTGCCCCCATCAGATCCCATGGTTGGCTCTGCACCAGTACACCAGCGCAAGTTGAATGGTTTGAACCGATGATTGCAACATACTGTGAAATCAAGCAATTGTCGCCAATGGTTATTTCGGCGCCGCCAGAACGAATGTTATTGAATTCATTGATAGCAGTATGTGCGCCAATACGCATGATCGATGGCGATGGTGGATCACTAAGACGATCCACACTCAAATCGAGAATGGTATAGGGACCGATTCCAGACCCACTCCCAATCGTGAGGTGGGAAGGAGATTCCAAATTGATAATAGCCAGTGGTGAGATCGATACGCCCTTAGCCCACCACTCCTGGCGCATCAAATCACGCTTCAGATCTTCATGAAGTCTCCGATAGACAGACTTCAACCAACGGGCATAGAATAATATCCTGGACATAGTCGAACCTGTATTCGTAATAGATTCTATGGTTGGAGCAACAGAGAACTTAGCAAGGATTTCAGTGCGACCAATGTATAGCGCCACGCTTTCTTAAGTTGTCCTTGTCGTAGTTTCCAACGAGCCATAGCAGCAGACTGGATCGCCAAAGTCTTAAAGGATTTTCTAGCATGGGTCGCACAGTCGGGAGACAATTCCCTGGCAAACACGGTGCGAAGGACACGATAATTATCTAGATAATCTTGTCCCGTTCCGCGGAAACGCGCACCCTCTTGTGAGTTATGTATCCGATGTGCTATCAACGGTTTACTAATATAGCCCACACTATAATGGCCTGCAATACGCAACCACATCTCCAGGTCCGTGGCAAATGGGTATCGCGTATCAAAAGCCCCCAATTGCTCATAACAGCTAGCCCGCACAATCACAGAAGGACACGCTATTGGGTTACCGGTAGCTGCAACCATTTCGAATACTCTACATCCAGGCATCACCAAATCGCTCTCTGGTTGGGGTATATAGTGCCCACCGGTGATCTCACCACTTTTATCAATCGTAACAATATCTGAATACACAAACCCCATCTCGGGATGTGAGTCCAGCAAGTTGACTTTTCGACGCAAGTTACCTGATATCATCAAATCATCCTGGTGAAATATCGTAACATACTCACCGGATGCCAACTCAATAGACTTGTTCCAATTTGCCGGGAGCCCCAAGTTGGTCGTGTTGCGCTCAAAACGCAGGCGTTGATCACTAAAGCTTTCAAGAATCAACTCGGTGCATTCCAAGGAGTAATCATCGACCACGAGCAACTCAAAGTCGGCATAATCCTGAGCCAGAACGCTGGCGATTGCAGGCTTCAGATACTCACCCGCATTGTATACGGGAATACACACACTAACTTTTGGCACGTTTTTCATCATCTGATCACAGACGTAGTGTCTAGTTTGTTCACGGAATTCTCAGCTAGAACCCTTGAAAACTGGTCCTCGAGATTGTCGACCGCCCGTTGCCAAGTCCATTGCTGACGCACATATCCGATGCCCGCATCACCGAATTGCCGTTGGAGATTCGTGTTCGCCAACAACAGTCCTAGTTTCTCTGCAAAGCACGCTGGATCACGATCAACAAGCCAGCCTGTGACGCCGTTTAGAACAGTTTCTTTGACCCCTGCTTCACCCACCGCAACCACCGGGGTACCACATGCCATTGCCTCAAGGGGAGCCAGACCTAATGCTTCCCGCATTGGGGCATAAACAAAGGCTCTAGCCTCATTATAGATACTGACAAGCCGTTCAGAATCCAATACCGTCTCGATTTTCAAATCCACACCTAATTCTCCAGCCATTGCCTTAACAATACGCTCTTCATCTGGAGCTCTCGAATTAGCAGCAATGAACAAACCCGGTCGAATCTCCGGATCAATCAACGCGAGAGCAGATAATAGGAATCGATGGCCCTTACTGTAGATCAATGCTCCAACTGATAGAACATAATTACCCTTAGGCATGTTTTTTGGGTGGAAAACCTGTGTATCTACACCTGGGTATATTGCGGTGGCACGAACACCATACAGGTCAAACAGGAGACCCTCAGAATACGCAGAATTGGTCAGGATCGTTGTCGCGCAACGGATATTCCGCCTTTCGGAACGATTCAGATATCCATTAACCAATGCATGCAAAGGAGAATAATACGCACTTCGCAATTGACATAGAAACGTCTTCGAAGTACTGCGGTTCGTCGCCCTGCGCTCAAAGGCTGGCCTTCCCCCATGGTGACACTGAAAGAGTGTTTTGGTCGCCAAATAGCGCAGCACATAGGGGTTTGATATTATACTACAGTCTTTCGCCAACGCCAAATCATAGCCACCTTCATCAATATCCTTGGCGATCACCTTATTAACATGGGCAGTTTGCTGAAGATGAATGATGATCTGCAATGCATGCAAGTAAGGAGTCACAAATGGAATCCGCTTATCGAAGAGTCTGAGTTGAGGTGCTTGATAGATACACTGACTGTCGACAAATGGTGCAAACGCGCAGTAGTGGAGATCAGCTGTGCTTGGTGCATACTCTGTGATGCGATGACCGCGCCTCGCTAACTCTTTAACCTGCTCGTAAGTATGCCGTTTTGCCCCTCCCGAAGGAAGGTTGTGAAAAAGGGCAATACGCAGAGGGCGACCTGGCTCCATCATAACCGTTTCATACTCGCTGTAACCCGCCACACTTTTGTACTGATTGTCAAAATCGATTCGATTCCGGATAATACGGGAGTACCGTAAAGTGGCCCCAGATCCACCAATATCAGATAGGTAATAGCAAGGCACAATATATCCGCACACGAAGCATGCAGGCGGTCATCCAATGAGTCCAAGCCTATTTACTGGTCAGACCGAGACAAAGCTTACACAATCCAATATTGCTGAGCAAGTATGGATTGGCCCAAAGTGCCTGCCGCGCATGAGAGATGCTCTCTGGGGTTGATGGTTTATCCAAGTACATGTGAGAAATAGCCGCATGCAACTCGCCCCAGGCAACTCTAGAGATTTTTCTTTTTCCCACACCTATTTTGCGCAGCTCCTGGATCAGATTTCTTAGAATCCTTTGCGCTTCCAGAGCACCTTCGTAATGATAACGAGCAGATGACAGAGCAAAATGTGCCATACTCTTTCCCAAAATCGTATCAAATAGCCTTGAATCTGCCCAACCGACGGCTTGCTGCCAATACTGTAATACTTCCAATGAATTTCCCTGAAGCAATCCAATAAAAGCACTATTCAAGAAAACAGTACATAACGCTTGTTTTACAAGCATTGTCGTTTTATCAGTTGTTTCTAGTGCTTTGAGAAGAGCCTGCGGAGCCATCCGTGAGTAGTCATACTCTACTAACCTCTGGAGAAAGGAAATCTTTGTGCTAACTCGTCGCGTGGCCAGGACTGAGGGAGTGAATAGAATCGGCCCGATTTGCTGCGCAAGACGAATCCATAGATTTGTGTCCTCAGCCGTAAGCAATGATTCATCAAAAAGCCCCACCTGCAGCAAACTGGCCCTATCAACCACTATTGTTGATGTGCTTATTCCTATTCTCCCAATCAATAGATCTTCAAAAACATCATGTACACCTGAATGTCCACTTCCAAAAATATCGGACCAGAAGGGCGATTGCAAGGGTATCCCCTGTTCATCAACTAACCGCGTCCTGCAATAGGCCCACTTTACCGCTGAATGATGCGCCAATGCTGCTATTTGCGTTTCGAGTTTTTGAGGAACCCAGAGGTCGTCCGCGTCCAAGAATGCAATGTAATCACCTTTTGCCAACCGAATGCCCCTGTTGCGCGCGCAGGAACGGCCCAGATGCGGTTGCGCTATGAAGCGAATACTCTCCCCATAATTCTGCATGACCGACGAAGTATTATCAGTTGAACCATCATCCACAACAAGTATCTCGGTTGCGGGATAGTTTTGAGCCAAAACACTCTCGACTGCCTGAGCGAGCAGGGCGCTGCAATTGTAGGAGGGTATAATCACACTTACCGATGCCATCAACGATTCCCCCTCCCACGAATAGCGGCAATGACAACGACAATGACCAAGAGCGCTGAAGCACCGAATCCCACCATGATAGAGGTCAAATTCGAAGATAGTGTCCCGTGTGAGGTATCAGGAGAGTATGGTTGTGTAGCTTCCAAACTTGCTACTGGATCAGGTCCCTGAGCCACTGTCTCAGTTTGGATGTTGTTTATCGGCATTGTCGGCACAGGTTCTGCCGCCGTTTGTAAAGGCGCAAAAGGCAGCTGTCTGTAAGTATGCCAGAGAGAATTAAAATCGTTCTCAAAGACTACGTGAACTATGTTTCCCTTGGTCATGGTCAGCATCGTTCGTTCTGCCGGGCTTCGGACAGCAGCAGATCGGAGTTCAGAAGTTGATACGTCCTCAAACAGACTTATGCCGTCACGATTCCAAGTGGCATAATATCCCGCACCGATAGCAAAATGCAAGTTGCCCATCGCGTCAACCGCAAATGATGGCAGACCCGAGAATCCCCCTCGGTCGTCATATCTGTCGGGTTGCGACCAATTCTCGCCGCCATCAGAAGACCATTGGTGAAAAGTACCATCACCGCCAATCGTACTACGCCAGACCAAGTGCACCTCATCTTCACCCACAGTTGCAACACCAATCTGTCCGTGATTATCCCCCGCGATCTGCGGTATGTCCGCCCAAGTCTCCCCCCTATCCATAGACCGTGCATAATACGCACCTGTTGGCGGCCAGCCATCTGGCAACTTCACTTCTGTCCAAACAAGGTGAAGCCGGTTTCGTTCATCCACAGCAAGACGCACCTCACGCGGGAAGCTCTGCAATACACTGATAGTAGCAACAACTGGTGTAGACCAGGACATGCCGCCATCCTCAGACCGAATCACTGCAATCGCACCAGTATCCAAGTCTGTAACATAAGCCATGTACAGCACTCCATCAGAGCCTGCAATGATATCTCCTCCCCCAATGGAGTTGACCAGCGTGATCGGAACAGACCAGCTCGCAACCAAAGAAATATCCTCAAGCGGAACCGAAGCGTAGCGTAATGTGTTACTGGCGCCGCCCCAGATCAGATGCAATACATTTTGAGCGTCAAGCACGCCACGCGCATTGGCCAGATTGCCTCCTTGGGGATCGTACAACACATCAAGAGGTTCAGACCAAGATGTACCATCCCAGCTCACGTAAGAAAATGCCAATGGCGTTGCATCATCGGGTCGCTCCGGATATAACACATGTAAACGACCATACAGATCTGAAAAAAACACCACAGTGCTGGATGCCAAGATTCCTGAAGATTGCGCGATCTGCTCGGGCGGAGACCACTCCGTTTCCATGGTCTGTGCTTCCGAACGGCCACCCTGGGACAGCAAACACAGCAAGGTGCCCATGATCACCCATATTCTACCAGTGTTACGTCTCATAATCACCTCAAACCAGGCTCGCCAGCCACTTCGCCGCCAAACTCTCGCAGCCAGCTTATAGCCTTATTACCAATTAAAGCCGAGAGCCATCGGCACACAAAGCCTCGGTTGCTGAAGATCCGCCAATCATACCACACGGCACGCAGCGACGCGCTCAGCACTGCTATGCGAGATCCCCGCTGATGTGCCTTGTAGGCATAACTGGCATACCATTCAGCACGCAGTTTTCTGCACCACAAGGCCCCATTTGGCTGCATTTCTACGATTTCGCAAGTCCAGTCTATTGCA
Organism: Anaerolineae bacterium; assembly: GCA_016931315.1. Taxonomy (GTDB): domain Bacteria; phylum Chloroflexota; class Anaerolineae; order B4-G1; family SLSP01; genus JAAZNO01. The sequence goes on along the minus strand of JAFGFB010000055.1, from coordinate 3,689 downwards.
TCGTTGGCCTTCTCATATCCGTAATGGAGCTCTATTTCATTGGCAGAATCCACCGCGTTCCTGCGGACAAGTTCAGCCGCCTCAGGTAGGTTTTCTCTGACGCGAGCAGTCCATTGCATCTCCTCTTCATCTTGGCCTTCTAGCCAGCAGCTAAGCGCCAAATCATATTGAAGCATAGACCGCAAAGGCGCAAGGAAAGCAGCATAACGATACCCAAAATGGGCATCAAACAAATCATACGTATGGAGCATCTGCCTAAGCCGCTCGTGTTCTGCAATCGAAGTCCATTGCCCTCCACCATGAACACGCCATACGCTCATCAGCTCATGCAAGTAACCAATACTTCCATGTTCTGCAAGTAACACACTCAATGACCAATCTCCTAATGAAGTACGGTAAAACCAACCAGGAATCTCAGGTAATGCATTGCGCCTAAACACCATCGAGGCGGTCTGCGATAGAGTAGACCTCAACACATCCTCCAGGTCGAATATGTGCCGGTTTTCTGGCTGGCTACGTCGGGAGCTTGGGCGAGAGCCGTCTTCATAGAGCTTCAGTACATCATGAAAACAAAGATTGCACTCCGGATGCGCCTCGAGGAAATCCACCTGCTTCTGTAGTTTGCGCGGATCAGTCCAATAGTCGTCGCCTTCCAGTAATGCAATGTATTGCCCGTTACATGCTTTCAAAGTCGTCACGAAGTTCGGAATCATTCCCAGATTATGATCTGGTAACAACAATCGAATACGGTCAGAATACCGTTCGCCGTAATCGCGCGCGATAGCACGCGTGTTATCGGTCGAACAATCCTCACCAATAACGAGTTCTACCGGAAAATCCGTATCCTGCATCAGCACACTCTCAATGGCTTGTGCAATATACGGCGCATGATTGTACGTGATCATGCACACGCTCACTTTGGGTGATTCAAAAATAGCGACCACAGCGGTTTCTATTTTTCCTGGAGGGTTCTCAATCTCAATTTGAGTTCATGGCTATTCTCCACCGCCAGGCGGATGAGCGCGCAAACACCAGCAACTTCCGCAGGACCAACTGCGGTGCCGGTTGGCAGCGACATGACCCGTTGCGTTAAGCGCTCAGTCTCTGGCAACAACAATCCAGCGTGGGGGAAATAAGAACGATATGGCTCCATTTCATGACATCCGGGGAAAAAATACCGCCGTGCAAGAACATTTTCGGCATGGAGTACGCGGACCAGGTCATCACGACTAATGCCGCTAAGCTCCACATCAACCTCTACAATGACATATTGGTAGTTGCAACGCTCAGTATCATCATAGTCAATCAGTCGAATACCCGGGACATCCTGCAAGCCAATGCGGTAATCAGCGTAATTTCGTCGGTTTACGCCAATAAACATATCCAGCGACTCTAGACTAGTCAACCCCATCGCTGCTGCAACCTCGGTCATTTTCCCATTAGTGCCCACATAGATGACATTGTCATAACCGGCAAAACCAAAGTTGGTCATCAAACGGATTTTTTCCGCCAGATCGTCGTCGTTGGTCACAACGGCGCCACCCTCGAAACTGTTGAAGAACTTGGTGGCATGGAAACTGAAAACTTCCGCTTGTCCGAAATTACCAATCATCTTTCCTTTGTAAGAATTGCCAAAAGCGTGGGCAGCATCGAACATCAAACCAAGGTGACGTCTTCCAGCAATTTCCTGTAGAGCTTCAATAACACAGGGGCGTCCCCAGACATGCACGCCAATGATACCTGTCGTTCGCGGAGTAATCAACGCTTCAACTTTCGTTGGATCCAGATTATGAGTAGCAGGGTCCACATCGCAGAAGACCGGCGTGATTTCCTGCCACTGCAGTGCGTGCGCTGTAGCAATAAAGGTGAAAGAGGGCACAATCACCTCCCCATGCAGACCTAGCGCACGGATGGCGATCTCCAATCCTATGGTCGCATTACACATCGCAATACAATGTTTCACACCCAACAGGTCTGCCAGGCGCCCTTCCAATCCCTTCACAAAAGGACCATGATTGGTCAGCCAACGGCGATCGAGCATATCGTTGATCCGCTCAAGTAATCGTTCACGATTACCTATATTAGGACGACCAACGTGTAGAGCCTCGGAAAAAGCAGGAGCCCCTCCGAAAATAGCAAGTGTGTCAACAGTTGACTTGATCCTCATACAGTCCTCAATTTCCTAACAACCTTCGCTGGTGCACCGTAGGCCACCACACCGTCTGGGATATCATCCACCACTACCGATCCTGCACCGATGACTGATCCAGATCCAATGCTGATACGCTCAATCACGGTTGCACCGATTCCCACATGCGTTGCCACACCCACTCTCACACGTCCTGCCAGATGCACACCCGGACAAATATGCGCTGCGTCGGCGATAACGCATTCGTGATCAACGCTGGCCGATGTATTGACGATGACGCTTCGACTGATACGACTTCCTGGATTTACCACCGCACCGGCGGCGATGACCGTCCCAGGGCCCAAATCCACATCTCCCGCCACCGTAGCACGAGGATGAACCGCAACCGGCAACGAAAAACCCCGTGATTGCAGTTCTATCGTCAGTTTCCAACGAGCGTTGCAATCCCCAAAGCCCAATAATATGCGGTTTATCCCCTGATTCAAAAACCGATCCAATTGTTCCTCACCACCCAAGATCTGGGCGCCACAAAACCTGGTACCATGACGTTCTGGACTGATGTTATCGAGAAATCCAAAGATTTGATATTGCCCCTGCAGTCTCACAATGTCCGCCACAACCATCGCGTGCCCCGATGCACCCCAAATGATCAAAAACGGGTTTTCATACATAGATTTCACGCACTTCCAGCTAATGAAGTTTCCCAGATTAGCATAGGTTGGACAACACCAGGCTCCCTCCCAAACCAGGAGAATTTCCGATCATTAATGTCCACTATCTCAAAACCAACAGCTTCATCAAGATGATATGTAGCTCCCATATTGCCCCTCACTAGCAACAACCCAACATGATAGAAACCGCTATTCAGAAGATTCCCAGGAATATGACAGACACTCCGCAACAAACCTATCGGTGGATGTTCATGAAGTTCAGGGTCTGGAGCAAAGCCAGCACTAGCCGAAAATGCCACAATGCCTTGATCATTGTAAATATGCAACGTTGGGTGCAAATGAACCCCAGACAATAGATTCCAATATTCTAACTCAATACGTAATGCCGTCTGCATCGTAATGACGTCTCCGGGGTTCCCAATCTCGGGTCTCACCGAAATCCGTTGCAACCGAACCGTCTCATTACCCGGAGCTGTGTCCATATCCGACCACACTCTCTCACCACTGTCCTGCTCAGGCAATCCAGACCGTAGATATGCGGTAACAAGATCACTAACATTGCCTTGCATTCGCATACGTCCACTCTCTAGCCAGAACGCCCGCCCGCACAAGGTTTGTACTGCCACCATATTGTGGCTTACAAAGAACACCGTCCGCCCTTCTCCCGCCACCTCACCCATCTTGCCCAGACACTTCTTCTGGAACACGGCATCCCCCACCGCCAGCACCTCATCGACCAGCAGGATCTCCGGCTCCAAGTGCGCCGCCACCGCAAACGCCAGCCGCACATACATACCGCTAGAGTAGCGCTTGACCGGGGTATCGAGGAATTTCTCGATCTCGGAGAAGGCGACGATTTCGTCGAATTT